>JBEARB010000133.1:0-5798 GCA_041163625.1 Pseudomonadota bacterium
CCCGCCGCCAGCGTCGGCCCCGGCGTCTCGACCAGGTCGTCGAAGCGATCGATCGGCCACGGCGCCCAGACGCCGACGATGGCGCCACAGAGCGCGTCGGGTCCGGTCAGCGCGTCGTCGAAGGCGCCGAGCACCAACGTCGGCCAGCCGCCGGCCGGATCGAGCAGGCCGAGCCAGCGACGGATGCCGTGGCGCAGCCAGCCGCGCTCGTGGATCGCCTCGAAGCGCGCGCGCAGCGGTCCGCCGATGGCGACGTCCGCCAGCGGCACCTCGACGATGGAGAAGCCGGCCTCGCTCATTCCGCCCCCTGCTCGTCCGGCCGCACCTCGCAGAGCGCCGCTCCCGCCGCCACCGACTCACCCGGCGCGACGAAGATCGCTGCGACCTCGCCATCGGCGGCGGCGACCAACGGCGTCAGCATCTTCATCGCCTCGACCGTCACCAGCCGATCGCCGGCGGCGACGCGATCGCCGACCGCGACGTGGACCTGCACGACGATGGCGCTGCTCGGCGCCACCACCGCGCCGGCGGCGAGCTTCTCGGGCTCGGGCTCGGTCAGCAGCGTACCCTCGTGCAAGCGAACGGGCTCGCCGACGCTGCCGTCGACGCCGGCGTCCTGCACCCAGATCGGCGCGTCGGGCGTCTCGGCGCCGTGCAGCCAGATGCGCCAGGTCGCGCCCTCGAAGCGGACCTGCACGCCGTCGGCGTCGCGGCCGACCAACTGCAGCGTCCGCTCCGCGCGCGGCGGGACGTGCAGCATCGGATCGGGGCTTCGTTCCACGTGGAACGCGAATCGATCCGCGCCGAGCGCCTGCAGTGCGACGTGCACGGCGGCGCCGGCGTCGTCGGTGAAGACCGTGATGTCGGGCCGGCTCGGGTTGCTGCGGAAGCGCCGACCGAGCGCGTCGGCGTGGCGGGCGAGCGCGGCGGCAGCGAGGGCGACGTCCGAGAGGCCGGGCAGTCCGGGCGTCGGCAGCGCGAGCGCGGCGCCGTCGCCGTCATCGACCCAGCGGGTGGTGACGCGCGCTTCCCGGACGTCGGCGTGGTCGAGCGCGGCGAGCAGCCAGCTGCGGTTGTGCGTCACGCCGAACAGGCGCGTCTCGGCGAGCGCGCGGCGGAGGCGGGCGAGCGCGACGGCGCGATTCGGGCCGTGCGCGACGAGCTTGGCGACCATCGAGTCGTAGTAGACCGGCACCTCGCCGCGGCCGCCGTCGTGGGCCGGGTCGAAGGCGGCGTCCAGACGCAGCACCGGGCCTTGCGGCACGGCGAAGCGCTCGACGGGGCCGGCTTGCGGCGCGAATCCGGCCCGGGCGTCTTCGGCGCAGAGGCGGACCTCGACGGCGTGGCCGCGCGGGACGATGGCCTCTTGCTGCAAGCCGAGCGGCTCGCCGGCGGCGACGCGCAGCTGCGTCTGCACGATATCGACGCCGGTGACGAGTTCGGTGACCGGATGCTCGACCTGCACGCGCGCGTTGACCTCGAGGAAATGGTGCGCGTGCGTGTCGGCGTCGACGAGGAACTCGACGGTGCCGGCGCCGGCGTAGCCGATGCCGGCGGCGAGGCGGACGGCGTCCGCGGCGATGGCAGCGCGCACGGCGTCGGGCAGCGCGGGCGCCGGCGCCTCTTCGATCAGCTTCTGGTGGCGGCGCTGCACCGAACACTCGCGCTCGAGCAGGTGCACGGTCTGGCCGTGCAGGTCCGCCACGATCTGCACCTCGATATGCCGCCCACGGCCGATGTAGCGCTCGACCAGCAGCGTGCCGTCGCCGAAATTGCGCTCGGCTTCGAGGGTCGCGGCCTGCAACGCCGGCAACAGCGCGTCGGCGGCGTCGACCCGGCGCATCCCGCGGCCACCGCCACCCGCAGCGGCTTTGACGAGGCAGGGGAAACCGACCTCGGCGCGAGCGAGCTCGGCCAAGGCCTCGAGCGTCAGGCGCTCGCCCTCGGCGGTGCGGCCCTCGACGCCCGGCACGACGGGCACCCCGAGGCGACGCGCCTGCGCTTTGGCGGCGTCTTTGTCGGCCATCGCGCGCATCACCGCGGGCGAGGGGCCGACCCAGACCAGGCCGGCAGCCAGGACCGCCTCGGCGAAGTCGGCGCGCTCGGCGAGGAAGCCGTAGCCGGGGTGGACGGCGTCGGCGCCGGTGCGCAGGGCGGCGGCGACGATGGCGGCGCCGTCGAGGTAGGGCAGGCCGCCGCTCTCGTCGCCGATGTGGACGGCGACGTCGGCCTCGCGGACGAAGGCGGCGTCGGCGTCGGCGCTGCCGTGCACGGCGACGGTGCGCATGCCGAGCTCGCGGCCGGCACGCAGCACGCGGCGGGCGATCTCACCGCGGTTGGCGACGAGCAGGGTGGCGATGGGGCGATGCGGGGAAGGGGCGCGGGCCATCCGGGGGTCCTCCGAGGCGACTATTGGCGCAACAGGCCGAAATGCGGGGCCGACGCCGCGCGCAGGTCGCGGTTCCAGGCGGCTTGCAGGCCGATGGCGAGGGCGGCGCGGGTGTGGCGCGGGTCGATGATGCCGTCGTCCCACAGCCGCGAGGTGGCGTAGTAGGGGTCGGCGGTGCGGTCGAATTCCTCGATGACGGCGGCCTCCATATCGACCATGTCTTCCTCGAGGGGCTCGCCGCCCATGCGACGGATCGCCGCCTCCTGCACGATGCGCATCACGCGCGCGGCCTGCGGGCCACCCATCACGCCGATCTTGCTGCACGGCCAGGTCAGCAGCAGGCGCGGGTCGAAGGCGCGGCCGCACATGCCGTAGTTGCCGGCGCCGTAGCTGCCGCCGACCAGGACCGTGAACTGCGGCACGGTGGCGGTCGAGACCGCGTGCACCATCGCCGAGCCGTGCTTGACGATGCCGCCGCGCTCGGCCGCGACGCCGACCATGTAGCCGACGGTGTTCTGCAAATAGACGATGGGCAGCCGCTGCGCGTTGCACCATTGGATGAAATGCGTCGCCTTCTGCGCGGCGGCCGAGGTGATCGGGCCGTTGTTGCCGATGACGCCGACGCCGTAGCCGTCGATCCAGCCGCTGCCGCAGACCAGCTCACGGCCGTAGTCGCGGCGGAACTCGTCCCAATCGGCGCCGCCGCCGACCGCGCCGTCGAGCAGGCGGCAGACGACCTCGCGGATATCGAAGGGCACGCGCAGATCGGAGGGGACGACGCCGAGCAGCTCGTCGGGATCGTAGGCGGGCGGACGCGGGGCGCGGCGGGCGACGGCGTGGCCGGGCCGCGTCATCGTGCGCACGGTGGCGCGGGCGAGCGCGATGGCGTGCGCGTCGTCTTCGGCGAGCAGGTCGCACAGGCCCGAGACGGTGGCGTGCATCTCGGCGCCGCCGAGCTCGGCGTCGTCGCTGTCCTCGCCGAGCGCGGCCTTCACCAGCGGCGGGCCGGCGAGGTAGACGCTGGCGTTGCCGCGGACCTGGATGTTGATGTCGGCCATGCCCGGCACGTAGGCGCCGCCCGCGGTGCTGCTGCCGAAGACGACCGCGATCTGCGGCACACCCGACGCCGACATCCGCGCCTGATTCGAGAAACCGCGCCCGCCGCGCGTGCCCATCGCGAAGAGTTCGGCCTGGTGCAGCAGGTTGGCGCCCGCCGATTCGGTCAGCGCGATGGCCGGCAAGCCGTTGTCGATGGCGACCTGCTGCGCGCGGATCATCTTGTCGGCCGAGGCCGGGTAGATGGCGCCGCCCTTGACCCGGTGGTCGTTGGCGGTGAGCACACAGAGCCGGCCCTCGACGTGGCCGATGCCGGTGACGACGCCTGCGCCGGGCGATTCGTCGTCGTATTGGCCGAAGGCAGCGAGCGTCGAGAGCTCGAGGAAGGCGCCGTCGCGGTCGAGCAGCCGCTCGATGCGCTCACGAGGCGAGAGCTTGCCCTGGCGCTGCAGCTTGGCGACGGCGCGCTTACCACCGGCCTCGCGGGCGGCGCGCTGCCGCTCTTCGAGCTGCTCGAGCAGCGCCCGCATGTGGGCCGTGCGGTCCTGGAACTCCGGGCTGCGGGGCTGCAGCCGGCTGGTCAGCGTCGGCATGGTCTCCTCATGGCGCGGGCGGCGGCGCGCTGGCGCAACCGACGAAGTGCAGGGGCTGGGCCTTGCCCTCCGAGACGTGCCAGAAGCCGCCGGCCGGGTCGAAGGCGATGCTCTCGCCCTGGGTGTCGAAGCCGTGGGGGATGCTGAGCTTGGCGGCCGAGGCGGCGGCGAGAAGAGGGCCGGCGGCGTCGGGTTCGGCGGCGAGCGCGCCGCCGACGTCGAGCACGTAGACGCGGAAGTAGGTCCGCAGCAGCAACGTCGATCCGGCCAGATCCAAGTCGGCCGCGGTGGTACGCAGCGAGGGGCCCTTCTTCAGCGGACCGTCAGCCAGGTTCAGGCTGCCGAGCGACTCGGCGGTGACCAGCGCGCCGGCCTGCAGCGCTGCACGAAAGACGACGCTGGTGCCGTCCTCACGCTTGTCGAAAAAGACCACGCGGCGGTCGGGCAGCACGACCATCGCCTCGATATCGGGGTGCTCGGCGAGCTTGCGCTCCGCGCCGCTCAGGTCGGGGCGCGAGGGGAATCGCACGCGGAAGGACGTCACGCCGGTATCGACCCGCGATTTGCGCGGCGCGCGGCCGTCGTCGCGCATCGGCGGCAGCGCGTCGGGCTCGACCACGCGCACCACGGCGACCTCGGAGCGCTCGTGCTTGTTGTCGCCGGTATCGGCCACGTAGATGCAGTCGAGCGTGGTGCTCGCGTCGCTGCAGCGGCCCATCGCGATGTCTTCCCAATCGTCGGGGTCGATGGTGTCGAGCACCAGCGTCGCGCGCAGGCTGGCGTCCGTGCCGAGGGCGAAGATGCGGGCGGTCTTCTCGCCGCTGTCGTTGTGCGTCCACAGCACGCCCGGCAAGCGGCGGCTGGCGGCCAGGCCACTGAGCTCGTCGAGCTTGTCGGCACCGAGCGTGCCGCGCACCTGCACCGGCGCCCAGGCGTCGCAGCGCTCGGGCATCGGCGCCGGGGTGGTATCGGCCGTGGCGGTGTCGGTCTCGGCGGCGGTGTCGGTCTCGGTGGCGGTATCGGGCGCGGCGACGGCGTCCGAGGGCATGGCGCCGGTGTCGGTGTCGCCGGGGGTGTCGACGTCGGTGACCGTGCCGGGCCCGGGGGTGTCGGCGGCGTCAGCGTCGCGGCTGCAGCCACAGCCGACCAGCGCCGGAACGAGCCCGAGGACGATGGCGAGACGCATGGAATCGTTGAGCGTTTCGAGCATCCGAGGGGTCGGCTCCGCGCCGCGTTCCGAGCAGCGGCCTCAGCATCGCAGAATTTACGGTTCCGTGACACTCAAGGCGAGACAATGACGCTACCCTCCGCGCCGCTCGCCGACCGTCGGCGATGCTTGGAGGCGAGGATGTCCGCCATCATTTCGACTGCCGGCTGGTCGCCGGACGGAGCGACGGGCGTGGATCGAGAGGCGATGGAGCAGGCGATGCGCGAGCTCGGCGTCGAGCTGCACGCGCTGCTCGAGCGGCTCGATCCCGCGCGTTTTCGGGCCGAGCAGGCCGACGCGATCCGCCGCGCGCTGCTGCGTCTACGCGAGCGGGCGGCGACGCTGCGTGGCCGACTCGGCGGCAACGAGAGCGCCGAGGCGGCCGAGGAGGCCGAGGTCTTCGCCGACGCGCTGGACCTGGTCGCCGATTCCACGCAGCTGGTCGCGGCCGAGGCGCCCACGCGCGTCGATTGGGCGGCCCTGCGTTCGCGGCTGACGGCGGCCTACGACCGGCTGAGCGTCGCGCTGCGCGCCCGCGCCATCGAGACGCCGC
>JBEARB010000134.1:0-3786 GCA_041163625.1 Pseudomonadota bacterium
TTGGGGCTCAGGCATTAGCTATCGGCAGTGGTATACAGCCGCAGGTGAGCTAGGTCACTGGGACGGTCCACACCCGAGCCCCGATGCTTGGGGCTTCCGCCTCTACATCGGCCCCGACGCCACGCTCGGCACCAAGGCCAAGCCCGCAGAATCATGCAAGGCCATCCTCGACGCCAAGGCGAGCCTGGGCGACGGCAGCTACTGGCTCGACCCCGACGGCGCGGGCGGCAACGTGCCCTTCCAGGCCTACTGCGACATGACCACGGATGGTGGTGGCTGGACGATGCTCCTGACCGCGACGGCCACAGGGACCTACTGGGGCAACAACAGCCCGAACTGGACCAAGCCCGGCACGACGCAGCCCGCGGTCGGATTCGAGGACACAGAGTCGCATTCTCCCGCCTATGGACTCCTCGCGACCAAGACGATCCGGCTCTGCCATGCATCCGCGAAGCAGTGCTTCAACTTCGACCATGACATGAACCTGTCGTTGCAGGCGTTCTTCACCCAGGGCAAGCGCTTCACGGCCTACAGCCTCAACACGGCGGGGGTCTCCAACACCGGCGACGCGAGCCTCTTGACCAACTACAGCGCGGCGATGAACGTCGCCATCGGCAGCGGTGACGTGTCCGGCAGCGACCAAATCTACTGCGATTGGCTGGGCATCAACCTCGCGGGCTCGACCTCTGCGTTGGGATGGTTGCACGATGAAAACGGCGGCTGCGGCGGCCAAAGCGGCAACGGGGTGATGGATGACGGAGCCCTCGGCATCGGCCTCAACAGCTGCTACGACGCCAACGGCTGCTTCGCCGGAGGCTCTGGCCACACCAACGGCCGCTGGCGCAACGCATTCGGCAAGGGGATCGACAGCAGTGGCGACACCGGTCCGTGGTTCGTGCTGGGGCGCTGATGCGAGCAGCGTCGTGCAGGTCGCGATGCTGACCAAGCGGATGGGGCTCGTGCTCTCCGCAGCGCTCCTCGCGCTGGGCTGCGGCTCGACCGCGCGCCAGGCCTCCACCGGCGGAGACGACGCGGCCCATGCGTCCGATGCCGCCGACACCAGCGACCGGTCCGGTGGCGCATCCGCAGACGCAACCGGACAGGCCGACGCAACCACTTCGGCAGACGCCGGCGATGCCACGACCGACGCGGCTATCGAGCCCGACAGCGACGACACCGCCAGCGACGACTCCGCCAGCGACGACACCGCCAGCGACGACACTGCGGATAGCGCCTCCGCGATCGACAGCGACGACACAGCGGACGGCGTACCGTCCACAGCCGTCTACCCCAAGGTCGACCCCGAGCCGCCGCCGCCTTGTGCGGCAGCGTCGGCCAAGCCCGGCTACTTCCAGTTCCTCGACGACCTCTGCAGCGCCAAGCAGACGCCTCCAACGCTCGACCCAGCATTCGCTTGCCCGAGCGAGGCCGCCACGGCCGACATGGTGCTGGACGACGGCACGGTCGCGACCTACGCGCCGTCGAGCACGCCCCTGGCCTTCGAGACCGCGCCGCTGCAGGCGCTCGGACTGCCGCAGGGGATCGGCGTGGCGTTGTTGCTCATCCGCCGTGTCGGCGGCGTGCCGCACTACCGGGCGCTCGGCCTCGGCGCCGAGGTCCCGCTGCAGCCCTGGAGCACGACGAAGTTCATCGCGGCGGCGAACGCGGCCTCGATGATGCGCGTCGCCAGCGGCTACAAGGTCGGGCTGACGGCCAAGGCCGGCCCCTATGCGGTCGGCGACCTCTTCACCACCATCGTCAACTACGACGAGACGCCCTACACCTCCAACGGCATCGCTGCGTGGTTCCACGATATCGGCGGGCGCGTGCGCGCCAACGACCTCATCCACGACCTCTGGTTGGGTCGACCGGCCGCCGAGACCTTCGGCGGCAACTACGGCGCCGCGGTGCCGCCGCTCGGCAAGAGCTTCGTCGAGGCCGACGGCGCCACCTTGACGATGCCGGCCCAACCACAGGGGACCTTCGCCAACAAGCTGAGCCTGCACACCCTGGCCGACGCCTTGCGCCGCGTCGTGCTGCACCGCGAGGAGCCCACGCTGCGGCTGCCGGGGCTGCAGTGGAAAGACATCGAGGTGCTGCTCTACGGCGCGCCGGGCTCGAGCAAGGCCGGCGGCTGGGGTGGGCTCTCGGCCAACACCGCCGTCTACGTGCAGAGCGGCTACGACTTCGACTGGTTGACCGACCGCGCCAAGGGCCAATGGCGCATCTTCGGCAAGCTCGGCTTGGGCACCAAGGGTCAGTTCGTCGAGGTCGACTACGCCTGCTTCCCCGCGCTTGACGCCGCCGGCGCGGCGATCTTCGGCATGGGGCGCGAGTTCGTGCTCGCGGTGCACTTGGACCAAGGCGGCGCAAGCTGGGCCGCGCGCGACCGCTTACTCGCCAAGGCGACGCGGACCATCGTACGGGCCGTGATCGAGGGCCGCCTGTAGGGTTCGTCGAGGGGGCGGCGGCAGACCCGCCGAGCTTCCTGCCGCTGGTCGACGGGATGCGTGACGCCATCCGCAGCGCAGGTGTGCGCGTCGACCGCCTGCAGCCGCGCGATCGTGCTCCGTCACTCCTGGTGCAAAATACTTTGTGTAAATCTCACCAACCGACCTCATGCTGATGCGACACCCCAACCGAATGAGGTTCTGAGATGAAACAGTCTGGAATCGACGCGACCGGATCCACGGCCGACCGACTCACACCCTCTCCGGACCAGCACGGCTTGTCTGCTGACGCGCCGCTCCCGGTGGGCTCGATTGACGCATCACTGGCGCTACTGGGAGACCTGACCCACCGGGAGAGCGGCCAGCGCGTGCTGGCGCACCGACTGGGCTGCGTCGTCGGCAAGCACGGGCGCCCGGTCGATGTGTACGAGGCCGTCACGGCCGATGGCGGCTCGTGGTGGATCTTCTACCTCGACATCTACGACGAGCCTTCCGCGCCAAATCTCCTCCCCGCTGGCTTTGTTCGCGTGGCCGCTCATGATGTGGAGGACCGCAACCGGCGCATCACCAACCATAGGCTGGCGGCTTTCCCCGATCCCTCTCGGCACGGCATCGACGCCGCACACTGGTCGCGCCCCGAAGGCCACGGCCACTGGCTCATCGCGACCGGCGCTGGGCGTCACCGTGTGCGGCAACACCTCATCGACCCTGAGACCTGCATCCGGTGCGGCAACTGCGAGCTCGCGTGCCCCAACCAGGCCATCACCCACGAGCATCACTACGTGGTGGATTTCGAGCGCTGCGAGCACTGCGAGGAGTGCCTGCCGGTCTGCCCTACCGGTGCCATCGCGAACTGGCGTACGCGGCCGCGGACCGCGACCTACAGCGTCCAAGCGCAGCTGGATTGGGACGAGCTTCCAGACTGAAGGGTGAGCCGCGGTGGGCCTTGCAAGCTCGATCGTCGGCTTCATCACGGTGTCGTCGATCGTTCACGTTGTTGCAACACTTCAGCGCGGGCGGGCAGGAACTCGTCATGACCGAGGAGCCCTGGGCGAGCGCGTCGTTGTCCAGCGTATTGGGGTCCCAGCGTTTGGGGCGTCCACCCTGAGCCTAGAGACGCGATCAAAAAATCGCCAAGGGCGATTTTTTGGGCGCGACTCGAGGAGGGGGATGGTTCGCGAGAACCGCGCTTCTCGCGACCAGGGGGCGCCCAGCCATAGGATCCATCACAGGATCCACAACCTCCTGATCTGATGCTAAAAGCTCGATCGCGCCAAGTGCGCGGAGGGCAACATGGGCTCCAAGAGCAAGTCTAGGTCAACGCGTGAGGCCAGCA
>JBEARB010000135.1:0-53623 GCA_041163625.1 Pseudomonadota bacterium
ACCGCTAGGCCCATCGCCGACGATTCGGCGCGCGTCGCCGAATCGTCGGCCACGCCCAGCGCCTGCTCGACATCCCGCCGCCATCCTCTCCGAGGCCGGACCCTGCGTTCGGCCTTTTCGCGTTTCGGGGCCGAGCCCGGGGGCCGTCCCGCGGTGGGCGCGTAGTGGCAGCGCGCGCCCGGGCAAGCGTGGACTTCTTCCGGCGCGGGTGAACGTGCTGTTGGGTACCGGTGTCCGTTCGTCCGATGCGCGGCCATTCGGGCAGGCCGGGTAGGGGCGCCTTCGGCGCCGCCTTCGTCGAACGGCCTTGCCTTGCGGGCAGCCGGGCGCCGGCCTCGGGGTCGACCTCGCGCGGCGTCAAAAGCACGACGGCCGCCCCGGTCTCCCGGGACGGCCGTCCTGTCCGTGTGGCGCCGGTCGCTTAGAGGGCGTTGCCCAGGTAGCGCACCTGCACGTACGAGTTGGAGGGGCCGGCGTAGAGCGCGTAGGCGGTGCTGTTGTCAGCGTTCACGCGCTGCTGGAACTCCAGGTAGTCGTTGACCTTCAGGTACACCGTCCGGTGATGGAAGTGCGAGTGGTAGTAGTAGTTCCCGTCATCGCTCTGGTACGCGTTCGAGACGACGCTCCCGTTCTTGAGGATGCGCGTCTCGGAGTAGGTGTACGAGCGCTGGTAGGTCTTGAAGGTCACGTCGTAGTAGCCCGCGACCTTGGCGGTGATGCGACCGGGCTTGTTGGCGTTGGTGTGCCAGCCGGCGTCGTACGAGGTCGAGCTGTTGGTGCCACCCGGCGGCAGGTAGGTGCTGACCGTGAGGTAGTCGCTGTATTCGGTCGAGGTGTTGGTGTCGGTCTTGTCCAAGCAGTAGTAGTTGAAGCTCGAGCTGTAGCGACGGTTCGAGCTGCAGTAACCCGAGTAGATGACCGGCTTGGAGACGGCGGCGATCCAGGCGACGCCGTCGCAGGCGACCAAGCCCTTGCCCGCCGACCAGCGCAGCTGGCCCTTGTTCGCGGCGTTGCAGGTGCCCGTGGTTGCGGCGAGCTTGAGCGCTCCGCCGATGTTCAGGTCCTTGTTCGCGAGCAGGTTCGCGTTCACCGCGACCTTCTGGTTCGAAAGGGTCTGGATCTTGATCGACCAATCGACGATGACGCCGTCGGTCTTGTTGGTGACGTTGCACAGCGCGGCGTTGCCCGGCTTCTGGGGCACGCAGAAGTCGGTGTCCTTCACCTTCAGGTTCCAGATGCCCTTGGGGTTCTTGCCGATCCAGGAGGTCAGGTCGCCGCTCTTGGGCGCGGTCTTCGGGTAGGTGAGCGTGAGCTGCTTGATCGAATCGTCCTTCGCGCACGGGTCGCAGAGCTCGTAGCCGACCTTCTTGTCGTCGGGCGGCAGCAGCGTGATGGCGATCTTGCTGAAGTCGGTGTTCTTCAGGTTGATCGTGACCTCGAAGGTCTGCGCCACGCCGATGTCCGGGAAGGTCAGGTTGGCGATGCCCTCGGCGCCGGTGTTGTCGGGGATCGCGACGTTCTTGGCGTCCGCCCCGATGGTGTCGACGTACTGGTTGGTCAGCAGGTCGTTGCTGATCTCGTTCAGGCCATCCTTCGGCAGCGCGTTCGGGTCCATCGCGGCGACGCACTCGAGCGAGCCGTCGGCCTTGATGCCCTTGACCACCTCGCCGGCCTTGGAGCACGTGCCGGCCGGCGTCTTGATGCCGGTCAGCTTGCTGCCGTCGCCGACGAACGAGGTCGCGGTCACGGTCTTGGCGGCGACGTCACCCGAGAAGGTGCCGTTCTTGGCCTTGACCGAGTTGCCACCGAGGTCGATGTCGCCGTCGAACTTCATCTCCGACGAGCTGACGCAGCCGGTGCAGGCCAGATCGAGCGCCGGGCCTCCCTTTGTCGAGCTGCCCGCGTAGTTGAAGCCCAGCTTCGCGGCCGAGATGCAACCGTTGGCGAGCTGGTCACCCTTGACGCAGCCGGTGCAGGTGACGGTCGCCGCCGAGTTCGCCTGCTCCGCCACGAGCGCGTACGCCACCGAGCGCAAGGGCTGGCGCGGCAACTCGGGGTCGCTGCCGACGGTCACGCCGAAGTAAGGCGTGGCGAGCCCGGCGAGGGTCGCTGCGTCGAGCGGCTTGGAGGTGCCCAGCGCGTAGCTGAAGCGCCCGCCCGCCACCGTCACCTTGACCGGGCCCTCGCTCCACGAGGCGGTCTTGGTGGTCGCGTCGGCGTAGATCGAGAAGGAGACGTCGTATTCGCCGTCGGCCGCCGGGGCGCCGCCGCTCGAGAGCAGGACGCCCTCGATCGTCGAAGTGGTCGGCACCGCCGCACTGGCGATCGCAGGCGCAGCCAAAGCCGCCACCAGGGCAGCCGAGGTCGCCCATGCGCGCGTCGAGCGCAGCGAGAACATCCGGGAAAGCGCGTTCAAGTTCATGGCTCCTCTCTAATCTTCACAGTCCTTTCGGAGCGTGGCCGCAACGGGGAGGTCGGCAACCGGGGAAGCTCGCAGTGTGCCCGCGATCGCGCCCGAAGACGCTACCACTTTCTACGCGAAGATCTCAAATCCGACGCATACGAGCGCCCGATGCGCTTGTCGGTCGCTCTGCGAAGCGGCTAGCGTGCTAGACTGACCTGGGGGGCGAACGGGAGGCGGAGTGCAGGGCGAGTTGCGTCGATGCCCCGTGTGCAGTGAGCGCACCGTCGCGCGGAAATGCGAGGCCGACGGCGCGGTCACGGTGCGTCCCGTGGAATGCACCGCCGGCGAGATCGGTCCCGGCACGCTGCTCGACGGTCGCATCCGCATCGGCGAGTTGATCGGCAAGGGCGGCTTCGCCAAGGTCTGGGGCGGGGTCGACAGCGGCGGCGTCGAGCTCGCCGTCAAGGTCATGTCGAAGGCCTACGTCGCGGCAGACCTGGAGAATATCCGGCGCTTCGTCCGCGAGGCCGAGATCACGAGCCGCCTCGTCCACGGCAACACCATCCGCGTGTTCGACGTGGGCCAGACCGCCGATGGTCAGTTACTGCTGATCATGGAGCGGTTGCGCGGCCACGCGCTCACGCATCGCCTGCGTCATCTGCGTCACGACCGGGCGTTGATGCCCGTGGCCGAGGCGATCAGCATCGGGGTGCAGGTGCTCAACAGCTTGGTCGAGGCGCACGGCCACGGCCTGGTGCACCGCGATCTGAAGCCCGACAACATCTTCCTGCACCGCGCGGGCAAGGGCCGCATCGTCAAGGTCATCGACTTCGGCATCGCCCACCGCGACGGCTCGGAGATGACGCGTGTCGGGCAGGTCCTCGGCACGCCGGCCTACATGAGCCCCGAGCAGGCGCGCGGTGCAACGATCGACGGGCGCGCGGACCTCTACTCCCTCGGCGTGATCCTGTTCCAATGCCTGACGGCGCGGATCCCGTACCCGGAAGAGGACAACCCGCTGATGACGATGATGCACCACGTCATGAGCCCGATCCCCGACCCGCGCGAGTACCGGCCTGAACTCGAGGCGCCGCTCGCGGCGTTGGTGATGCAGGCGCTCGGCAAGGAGCCCGACTCCCGCTACGCCGACGCCAGTGCGATGCGCTCGGCGCTGCGAGCGTGCCGTGGAGAGCCCGCCACTCCGCAGCGCCGCGCGAGCAGTCCGCAGCGCCCGCCCGTGGATCGCCGCGCGCCGCGCAGTACGGCGCAGATCGCCGCCGCGCGCGGGCGAACGCGGCCCGGCCCGGTTCCTCCAACGGCCCGTCCACCGGCGAGTGCGCCGCCGCCGCTCCCGATGGCGACCGACGGCGCCGCACCTCCCCCGATCCCGATGCCGGCCGAAGACACCGCGCCGCCGCCGATACCGCTCGAGGTCGCTCCGCCACCGCTGCCCGTCGCGTTCGCGGACGACGGGATGCCGCCGCCGGTGCCGACGCTCGCCACGCGCGCGACCCCGCCGCCCCCGCCCCCGCCCCCGCCGTCGGTCCTCACGCCAGGGGCCGTGCCGGCACCGCCGCCGGGCGGAGCTTCCGTCCGTCCGCGCTTGTCGTCTCGCGCCGAAGCCCGCAGAATGCCACTGAAGCCGGATTCCTAGCCCCGGCTCGGAGGTCGGGATGAAGAGCCGAAACCACGCAGGGATGCGCGCCTTGCTGCTGTGCATGGTCCTGTTCGCCGTGCCGACGGTTGCCCTCGCTGCCGTGCCTTCGACCGCGCGGCTCGAGGGCGTGCTGCTCGCGACCGGCGGCGTACCCGCCGCCGACGGCGCCTATGACGTGTCCTTCGCGATCTATGCGTCCCTCGACGCGCAGTCCGCCGCATGGACCGAGGGCCCCGTGGCGATCCAGGTCAAGGGCGGTCGCTTCGCCCACGCGCTCGGCAGCAAGCAGCCCTTGGACGCCAAGACGCTCGCGGGGCTCCCGGCGGCATGGATCAGCGTCAAGGTCGGCGCCGAGCCCGAGTTGCCGCGGCAACCGCTCGCCTCGGCCCCGTACGCGATGGTCGCCGGCGGGCTCTCCTGCGACGGCTGCGTCAGTGGCGACACGCTCGCCAACGGTGCCGTCGCGGCAGCCAAGATCGGCTTCAACTACGCCGGTTCGACGACCAAAGGCGGGGCCGCGCTCGATCTGGCCTGTACGGGCTGCGTCTCGGTCGGCGAGATGAAATTCGACGGCGACGTCGATCTCGGCGGCAACTCGATCAAGGCCAAGAACGGCTCCTTCTCGGGCGATGTGGTCGCCAAGTCGGTGACGGCCACCGCGTTCGTCGGCGACGGCAGCAAGCTGACCGGGCTGAAGGTCCCGACCGGGCAGTGCAAGGCCGGCGAGGTCGTCGCCGGCATCGCCGCCGACGGCGCGCTGATCTGCCAGGCGGCCAGCGGCAACCTGCCCAAGGACGGCATCGGTGCGGTCTCCAACGGTCTGCTCAGCAATCAGTTCACCGACCAGGCCTCGGCGCCCCAGGCGGGCGTGCCGATCCCGGACAACACCGGCAGCGACGCCGCCTCGACCATCGCTTTCCCGGACCTCGGCCTCGCGCAGGGGCTGACGATCGCCATCGAGCTCGCGAACACCGACCTCTCCACCGTCCGCGTGCGTCTGCTGCCGCCCGACGACAAGAAGGTCGGCTACGTACTCTGCGACCCCTGCGGCGACAAGGATGCGAAGTCGCTCAAGGCCAGCTGGACCGATCAGAAAGCCCCGAAAACCGGCGATCTCGCGGCCTGGCTCGGCAAGAATCCCAAGGGCGACTGGACGCTCATCGTCACCGACTCTTCGTTCTGCCTGCCGCAGGCCCCGGGCAACGCCGGCCTCTGCGATCTGAGCAAGAAGACCGACGGCACCATCGTCGACTGGTCGGTCGAGGCGAAGACGCTCTCGAGCAAGAAGGTGGCGGCGACCAGCGCGCTGCAGCTGCTGCCGGCTGCCACGGCCCCGCTGCCCTGCACCGAGAACCACATGGGCGCGCTCTACTTCGACAAGGGCAGCAAATCGCTGCGCTATTGCGACGGCTCGGTCTGGCGCACGCTTGCCGACACCTGCGGCAACGGCATCCTCGAGAGCAACGAGCAGTGCGACGACGGCAACAACCTGGACGGCGACGGCTGCAGCAAGACCTGCCAGACCGTCTGCGGTGACGGCAAGAAGGTCGGCGCCGAGGAGTGCGACGACGGCAACAACGTCGACGACGACGCCTGCAGCAACAGCTGCATCGCCGCCTACGGCTCCAGCAAGGACAAGCCCGGCACCAGCTGCCTGGACATCAAGGCCAAGGTCGCCAAATCCGCCGACGGTCCCTATTGGATCAAGGCGCCGAAGGGACAGGTCATCGAGGTGGTCTGCGACATGAGCACCGAGAGCGGTGGCTTCACCTACTTCGCCGTCGCCGCCGGCAAGACCACGTCGCGCTCGACCGACGACAATACCTGCAAGGACTACGGCCTCGACATCGTCTACCCGCGCTCCAAGGCGCAGTGGACCTGGATGCTCGCCAAGTTCGGGGCCTCGTACTTCAGCACCATCCCGGGCGTGACCAAGCCCGGGAGCGGGGGCAACTACACGGGCTGCGTGATGCGTGACCCGAAGAGCTACGGCTCGGGCTGCAACGACTGGAAGGTGCCGGACGGTGGCCGTTGGTGGCTGCGCGACGGGACCTATTCGGAGCCCAACGGCGACTACACCGCCAACTGCTGGCTCTCGATGTACAAGCACGATCCCAACGACATTCAGTTCAACGACGGCAACTGCAGCTACTCGACGAGTAAATACATCTGTTCCACCAACGACAAGAAGTAGCGCGCCTGCTCGCGGGCCTCTGCGCCCTCGCGCTCGGGTTGCCGAGCGTCGCGCTGGTCGCGCCGATCGTCGCGGCCGCGCTGCGCCATACGCTCACGCTGCCGTTCGGCCTGTGCCTCGTGCTCGGCACGCTGGCGACCGCAGCCGCGGCGGCCGGGCTGGCGTGGTGGAGCCGGGCACGGCTGCGTGATCCGGCGGTGCAGGTCGGCGCGATCGGCGGCGCCGTGCTCGGCTGGCTGCTCTTGCGCTTGGTGCAGCGCGGGCTGTGGGCGCCGCTCGGCGGCGAACCGGTCACGGTCGGCGGCGGCGACCTCGGCCACCATCTCCACATCGCGGCGCTGCTGGCCGGGCCGATGCCGCGCGTCTACGTCGGGTTCACCGGCTGGCACGCGACGATGGAAGCCTTCGCCACGCTCTCCTCGCCGGGTCCAGGGCAGATGCTCCTCGCCGGCTGGGCGGCCACGCGGCTCGGCTTGGTCGCCGCGCTCGCGGCCCTGTCTGCGTGGACCGCCGGAGCCGTCGTCCGCGTGGTCCGCGCCGCGCCGGGCCCGCGCGCCGGTGCCGCCCGGGCGTCGCTGGCCGTGGCGCTCGGCGTGGTGGTCGCCGGTGCGCTCCTGGTCGCCGCCATGCAGCGCTTCGGGCTCGCGATCTGGCATTACCATCCCGCAGACGGCTTCGTCGCCCACGCCCACGCGCTGGCCCCGACCCTGCTGGCGGCGCTGCTGTGGACCTGGGTGCCGCCGGGGTGGCCGGCGCTGATCGCAGCCGCGGTCGGCGTGGTGCTGCTGCGCTTCACCTATGGGCTGAATCTCCCCGAGCAGGCGCTGGCGCTCGGAATCTTGGCAGCGTGGCAGCTCCGGGCGGCGGCTCCGACGCCGCACTGGCAGCGCCGGCTGCTCGCGGGCGCGGCGCTGGCCGGCTTCGGCCTGGCGATCGCCGCCGCGGCGCTGCTCTCGGGCTCGTTCGCCAAGCCCGGCGGCGTCATGCACCCGACGCTGGACGATCGGATGCTCTTGCTCGCGGCTGCCACGCCCGCGATCGCCGCCGCTGCGGCGCTCGGGCTGCGGCGGCTCGCGCTTTGGCTCGGCGCGGTCCTGCTGGTGCCGCTGGCGTTGGCGGTGCTCCACGCGTGCGTGCCGACGCTGCCGCGCGAGTACTACCTCTGGAAGCACGGCGTCGCAGCCGAGTGGGTGGCGATGTGCGCGCTGCCGATCGTGGCGGGCGCGGCGGCGGCGCGGCTGGTCCACGCGCCGACTCGGGCCGGAGCGGCCTGGGCGCTCGGGCTGGCGCTGATGGCTTGGACCTTCCCCGGCGCGCTCGCCGATGCCAACCCGCGAATGATGGCGAGCTTCCGGGAGCGCGCGACGGTCGGGCACCGCCTGCACGTGACGCAGCCGGCACGGGATCGCTCCTTCGAGGCCGTGATGGCGCAGATCCGGGACGCCGGCGGCCACATCACCGCGGCGATGCATCCCCATTGGTCGTCGTCGTCGATCTGGCAGACCGAGGTCGAGGGCTGGGACGACCTGATCGCCGCCCCCGTCGTCGGCTTGCAAGATCGCCGCTGGGCGGCCTTTCGGGATGGTCCGTCGGCAGAGCCCGCCGGCTGCGTGGTCATCGCCGCCGGCCGGCACCGCGTCGCCGCTTGGCGCACGCACCGCCGCCGGAACCACGGCGCCGCGGGCGAGCTCGCGTTGCGCTGGCTGGAGGCGTCGGATCTGCGCTGCGTCGACGGGCCGCGGCCGCGCCGCTGGACTTGGCGCGAACGCACGTGCTGGCGTTGCCCTCCGGCGCGGGCGGCGGCAGATTCCCCCGGCGCTGCACGGTAGCGGGGCGAGGAGCGTCGATGGCGATGTCGGACGACAGCGGAGGCCAGGCCCGGCTCGGGCTCGATGCCGACCTGCGTCGTCTGCTCGTACAGATGGCCTGGGGCCTGCTCGCGCTGATCGTCGCCATCCTCGCGCTCGGCTATTTCTATCGCGAACCGATCTTGGCGATATCCAAGACCTTCGTCGCGAATTTCGGTGGCCCGGGCGTCGCCCTCGGCTATTTCCTGCCCGACGCGCTCTTCGTCCCGCTGCCGCAAGAGGCGGTCAAGACCTTCGCCTACCTCGGCGGGATGCCGTTCTGGACGATCGTCGCTTGGTCGTGCCTGGGAACGCTGACCGGCGGGCCGGTCGGCTACTGGCTGGGCGCGAACTTGGCGCGGCGGCCTCGGGTGGCGGCGCTACTCGAGCGGCGCGGCGCGAAGGCACATGCGATGGTCGCGCGCTATGGCCCGGTCGGCTTGGCGATCGGCGCGTTGACGCCCTTGCCGTATTCGATCACCTGCTGGGCGGCCGGTGCGTTGGCGATGCCGTTCCGCACCTTCTTGTTGGTCTCGTTGTTGCGGATTCCGCGCGTCATCTTCTTCCTCTGGCTGATCCGGCTCGGCGCGTTGACCGTGATCCGCTGAGCCGTTCGGAGCGCCCATGCCGATCGTCACCGTCCGCTACTTCGCCCACGCCCGGGATCCCGCCGGATGCGCCGAGGAAGCCGTCGAGATGCCCGATCGCGTCGACGTCGACGCGGTGCGCAGCCTCCTCGGGGCCCGACATCCGGCCTTGCAGCGGGTGTTGCCCGCGTGCCGCGTCGCGCACAACCTCGACTTCCTGCGCGGCGAGGTCGAGCTCGCCGACGGCGACGAGCTGGCGCTGATCCCGCCGGTTTCGGGAGGTTGAGATGGCTTTGGTCCGTGCGTCCCTGCACGTCGTCGACCATCCGCTGACGGCCGAGGCGACGAGCCCGGCGGCGTTGGTCGGACCGACCGACGGCGCCATCGCGAGCTTCCTCGGCGTGGTCCGCGATCATCACCATGGTCAGGCGGTCCGCTCGCTGCGCTACGAATGCTACGTGCCGATGGCGGAGCACCAGCTCGAGCGGATCGCCGAGGCGGTCGGCGCCGAGCTCGGCGAGCAGCCGCTCGTCGTCAGCGTCTGGCACGGCTACGGCGAGATGGTGCCGGGCGACGTCAGCCTCGCGGTGCACTGCGCCAGCCCGCATCGGGTGGCGGCGTTCGACGCCTGCCGCGCGGTGGTCGAGGCGATCAAGGCCGACCTGCCGATCTGGAAAGAAGAACGCTACGCCGACGGCTCGGCGCGCTGGTTGAAAGGTTCCTGACAACGTCGCTGGTGCGTTCGTCCGTCCCGACTGCGGTCTCAGGACCGAAGAGTAGATCTGCCCCAACGACGGGCTCGTCACGCTCGACGAGGCCATGTTGGAGGCGCGCGATCCGCTCATCGGCCGCGTCGTCGCGAACAAGTACCGCATCGAGTCGCATATCGGCGCCGGCGGCATGGGCTCGGTCTACCGCGCGCGCCACGTCGAGACCGGTGGTCCCGTCGCCATCAAGGTGATGATCCCCGACCGCCAGAGCCGACCGACCGCGATCAAGCGTTTCGCGCTCGAAGCCCAGAACGCCGCCGCCCTCCGTCACGCGCACGCCGTCCGGGTGCTGGATTTCGGCACCGACGACGACGTGATGTTCCTGGCGATGGAATTCCTCGAGGGCGAGTCGCTGCACGCGGTGCTCGAGCGCGAGGGACGGCTGCCGTGGAAACGCGCCGTCGCGATGGTGCGGCAGGTCCTGCTGGCGCTGTGGGAAGCGCACGAGCACCCGCGTCGCATCGTGCACCGCGACATCAAGCCCGCGAATATCCTGGTCTGCGATCAGGTCGGTCACGGGGATTTCCTCAAGGTCGTCGATTTCGGTGTCGCGCGCTCGCTCGAGGGCACCGGCGCCGGCACGCACGGGGCCATCGGCACGCCGCACGCGATGGCGCCGGAGCAATGGAGCGGCACGTCCGACGCGCGCTCGGACCTCTATGCCGTGGGCTGCCTGATCTACGAGCTGCTGAGCGGGCGGCCGCCTTTCGTCGCGCCTTCGAATACGTCGCAGTCGACCTTGATCGTGACGATCGCGTCGATGCACCTGCACAGCGTGCCGGCACCGTTGACGCGCAGCGCCCCCGGTGTCCCGGTCGGCCTCGCGCGGCTGGTGCACGCGCTGCTCGAGAAAAGGCCCGAGCAGCGGCCCGGCTCGGCGCGCGAGGTGATCGAACTCTGTGACCGCGTGCTCGAGGGCGACGCGCTCGACGAGCTCGCCGCGCCCTTCGAACGCGCCCTCGCCGCCCGGCCGCCGAGCGGGATGGCCGCTGCGTCGCCGCCGCTGCTGCTCGGGGCGCGCGCCGAGGCGATGGCCGACGAGGAGACCGTCGACGCCGACGGCATCATCGTCCCGGCGCTGCGACCTGCGGCACCGCTGCCGACCGCGCACGGCGAACAGGCCCCCGCCGGCGCCTTCCTCGCCGCGCCGCCCGCCGGCATCGACGCGAGCGAGGTCGAGGCGCCGCGCCGCGCCGCCTCGCGAGCGGTCGTGGTGCCACCGCCGCGTCATTCGTCGAGCGGCGCCGCGCCGCCGATGGCCGCCGCTCCGACCCCGACCCCGATGCCGCCTGCCGCGGTGCAGTCCGGGCCGTCGCCGCGCCCGCCGTCGGCGGTGCAGTCGCCTTCGCCGCGTCCGCCGTCGGCCGTGCAGTCGCCCTCGCCCGCCGCCAAGTCCTCGGACGCCGTCAAACCTGCGCCCGCGCCGCGCCGCCGCGGCCGTGGCGGCTGGCTCGTCCTGCTCCTGCTGCTCGGCGTAGCGACCGGTGCCTACGGCTTCCGCGCCGGGTGGTTCGGCGGTGCGCGCGGCGACGTCGGCGCCGCCGTGTTGCCGTCGCCGCCGACGCCTCCGCCGCGCGTCGAGGTCGCCGAGCCGAGCGCCGCCGCCGTCGCGGCCGGCGTCCAGCGCAAGGCGCCCGCGGTCGACGCGCCGCCGCTGCCGCCGCCCTCCACCGGCCGTGTCGCGGTGGCCGGCGCCGTCGACGAGGCACGCAACGGCGACGACGACAACCGCCCGCTGCTGACCTTCCGCGCGCACCTGAGCGCCGCCGACCGCAAGTCCGACCGCGGCGCGAAGCTGCGCCGCGCCTCGGAGATCATCGTGCAGCACCGCGCCAATGTGCACAGCGGTCGCCACCGCGATCCCGAAGACAGCGTCGACAGCCTCTACGCCGACGCTGGCGAGCGTCGCCGCCTGCGCGTGTTGCTCGACAAAGCGCTGAGCAAGCAGGCGCGCCGCGCGATCGAAAAGGGCGAGGTGCGGGTCGAGGTGCAGGTCTGGCGCGACTACGCCATGGTCTCGCTGTTGCGCTGAGCGCGGCTTGCACGGGCTCGCCGTTGGCGGTAGACCCCGCCGCGAAGCGGCTCGCCGGTGCGGGCCCGCTCAGCACCCGGAGACGCCATGCATTTCGAGTACCGCGACCCTTGGACCCGGCACACCAAGCTGGTCTACACCGTCACCCGCATCTACGAGTCGTTCGAGTCGGAGATCCAGCAGATCGACGTCTTCGAGGCGAAGGATTGGGGCACGGTGCTCGCGCTCGGCGGCGTCACCAACGTCACCGACCGTGACGAGTCGAGCTACCACGAGATGCTCGCCCACGTGGCGGTGCTCGCGCATCCGAACCCCAAGCGCGTGCTGATCATCGGCGGCGGCGACGGCGGCACCCTGCGCGAGGTCCTGCGTCACCCCGAGGTCGAGCAGGCGGTGCTCGTCGACATCGACGGCGAGGTCATCCGCTGCGCCAAGCAGTACTTCCCGCACCTGGCCAAGGCGTTCAAGAACCCGCGCGCCGAGGTCCTGGTCGAGGACGGCCTGGCCTACGTCAAGCGCGCCAAGGAAGCCGGCGAGAGCTTCGACGTGATCTTGGTCGACTCCACCGATCCGGTCGACGGCGCGGTCGAACTCTTCACCGAGGCCTTCTACCGCGATTGCGCCGCGGTGCTCGGCGAGCAGGGCATCCTCGTGCCGCAGAGCGACTCGCCGGTCTTCTTCCCCGATCGCGTCAAGCACATCGTCGACACGCTCGGCGGCATCTTCGCCAACACCCGCCTGTACGTCGGTCAGTGCGTCGCCTACCCCTCGGGCTTCTGGGCGTTCTGTGCGGCCAGCCAGGGCGTGGACGTCGGCGCCGTCAGCGTCGATCCCGAGCGCGTGGCGCGCCTCGAGCCGCAGCTGCGCTACATGAACGCGGACATGTTCCGCGCCTGCTTCGCGCTGCCGACCTACATCCGTCGCGCGCTCGCCGGCGACCTGCGCCGCGGTGAGCCGACGCTCGGCGACGACGCCGACACGATGGACATCCCGGACACCGACGACTGAGCCGCGGCGGCGCGCGGGCGGAGGCAGAGACGATGGATCAGCTCTGGACCCAAAGCGCCACGACCCTGCTGCAGGCCCTGGAATCTCGGGCCATCAGTAGCGTCGAGCTGTGCCATGCCCTGATCGAGCGGGCCGACGCGACCGAGCCGCTGCTGCACGCCTTTGTTTGGCGGCGGCGCGAGGAGCTCTTCGCCGAAGCGCGCGCGGTCGACGCGGCGCGGGTCCGCGGCGACACGCTCGGGCCGCTCGCCGGGTTGCCCGTCTCGATCAAGGAGAATATCGACGTCGCCGGCTCGGTCGCGACGCTCGGCTTGCGCGCCCGCGCCGGCCGCGCCGCGGACAGCGACGCCGTCTCGGTGCGCTCGTTGCGCGAGGCCGGCGCGCTGGTACTCGGCAAGACCAACGTGCCGCAGCTGCTGCTGGCGCAGGAGACCGAGAACGCCGTCTACGGCACCACGCCCAACCCCCACGATCTGCGCCGCACGCCCGGTGGCAGCTCGGGCGGCGAGGCGGCGGCGATCGCGTCGGGCTCGAGCATCTGTGGCATGGGCACCGATATCGGCGGCTCGATCCGCACGCCGGCGCATTTCTGCGGCATCTTCGGGCTCAAGCCGACGGTCGATCGGATCTCGGTGCGGGGCAGCAACGGCGCGGTGCCCGGGCAGGAGATCGTGCGCGCGCAGATGGGCCCGATGGCGCGCACGGCTGCCGATCTCGCGCTGCTGATGGCGGCGATCGACCCGCGTCGGCAAGCGGCGCTCGACCCGGCGGTGCCGCCGCTGCCGCCGCCGGATATCGACGCGGTCGACGTGCGCGGCCTGCGCGTCGGCATCTACGACGACGACGGCTTCCTCACGCCGACGCCCTCGCTGCGCCGCGCCGTGCAGCAGGCCGGCGACGCGCTCGCTGCTGCCGGCGCGACGCTGGTGCCCTATCGACCCGTGGGCGCCGCTGAATTGGTCTACCTCTGGATGGGCGCGGTCTCGGCCGACGGCGGCGAGTCGATGCGCCGGGCGCTCGGCGGCGAGCCGTGGTCGCCGCAGCTGGCGGCCTCGTCGAAGATTCTGACGTTGCCGTCGCTCGCGCGCGCTGCCGCGGCCAAGGCGATGGCCCTGCGTGGTGAGCATCGCATCGCCGAGCTGCTGCGCGTGCTCGGCAGCAAGGGCGTGATGCAGACGTGGGATATCGCCGCCGAGCGCACGCGGCTGCGGCGGGCCGAGCTCGACGCCTGGGCGACGCTGGGGCTCGACGCGGTGCTCTGCCCGGCGCACGCCTGCCCGGCGATGCCGCTGCGCGCCTCCGGCGAGATGACGCTCTCGCTCACGCATGCGCTGCGCTGGTCGTTCCTGAACTTCCCGGCGGGCGTCGGGCCCGTCACGCGGGTGCGCGACGCCGAGGCTGCCACCGCGCTCGGGACGCTCTCGCCGCGAGCCGAGCGCATCGAGCGGCAGATCGCCGAAGTCGAGGCCGGCGCCGCCGGAATGCCCGTCGGCGTGCAGCTGGTCGCCCGCCCGTACCGTGAGGACGTCGTCTTGGCGTTGCTCGCGGCCCTGGAACGCGGCGTCCGCGACGCCGACGACTACCCCGTCACGCCCGTCACGCCGCAGGAGATCCGATGACCCTCGAGCTGCCGATCCGCCCCCGCCGCAACCGCAAGCACCCCGCGATCCGTGGTTTCGCCCGCGAGACCTGGCTCGGGCCGGAGCATTTCATCCTGCCGGTCTTCTTCCACGACGTGCCGGGCAACGCGCAGATCGCGTCGATGCCGGGTTGCGAGCGCCACGATCTCGACAGCCTGCTGCGCGAGGCCGAGGGCGCGCTGCGCGACGGTGTCGGCACGATCGTGCTCTTCCCGCGCGTGGACGACGCGCTGAAGTCCGACGACGGCGCGGAAGCCTGGAACGAAGAGGGCCTGGTGCAGCGCGCGATCCGTGCGCTGAAAGCCCGATTTCCCGAGCTCGTGGTGGTCACCGACGTCGCGCTGGACCCCTACTCGAGCTGGGGCCACGACGGACTGGTCGCGCCCGACGGCCGCATCCTGAACGACGAGACGGTCGACGCCCTCTGCCGCCAAGCCGTCAGCCAAGCCGCCGCCGGCGCCGATATCGTCGCCCCCTCGGACATGATGGACGGCCGCGTCGGTGCCATCCGCGCCGCGCTCGACGACGCCGGTCATACCGACGTCTCGATCCTCGCCTACACCGCCAAGTACGCCAGCGCCTTCTACGGCCCCTTCCGCGACGCGCTCGATTCGGCGCCGCGGCAGGGTGGCGTCGCCCCGGCCGACAAGAAGACTTACCAGATGGACCCCGCCAACGGGCGCGAGGCGTTGCGCGAGCTCGAGCTCGACGAGATCGAGGGCGCCGACATGGTCATGGTCAAGCCGGCGGGACCCTACCTCGACGTGATCCGCCGCGTGCGCGACGCGACCACGCTGCCGGTCGCCGCCTACCAGGTCTCTGGCGAGTACGCGATGCTCAAGGCCGCCTGCCAGAACGGCTGGCTCGAGGAGCGCAAGGTCGTACTCGAGAGCCTGCTCGGCATCCGACGTGCCGGGGCCGACGTCATTCTGAGTTACTACGCGCGGCAGGCTGCCCGTTGGCTTCGCGAGGGTTAGCGCGCTATCCTGCGGCTCATGCGGCCGCTGCGTGCCATCTTCGCCGTCCTGCTCGCCGCTGCGATGCTGCTGCCGTCCGCGCCACGCGTCGCGGTTGCCGCCCCGGACCCCGCTGCCATCGCCGCCGCCGAAGCCAAGGCCACCGAGGCAAAAGCCTTTTTCAAGGCGGGCCTGTTCCCGCGTGCGGCCGAGCGCTTCATGGAGGCGTACGCGCTCTCGAAGCGGCCGGCGCTGGTCTACAACGCCGCTCGTGCCTACGAAGAGGGCCAGCTCCGCGCCGAGGCGATCGCGCTCTTCAAACTCTACGAGGGGCTGAAGGACGCGTCGGGCGAGGGCCGGAAAGAGGCGCGCGAGCGGCGTGAACGGCTCGAATCCGAGCTCGCCAAGATCGCCGGTAAGGACAAGCCCGTCGGCGACGCCGACAAACCGACGCCGACGCCGACGCCGACGCCGACACCCGACTCGACGCCGCCGTGGCGGACGCCCACCGTCATCGGCGGACTGGCGCTCGGCGCGGCTGCGGCGATCGGTGGCGGCGTTTTGCTCGGCCTCGCCGCCTCGGATCAGAGCACTCTCGACGCTGACCTCGATCGCCGCGACGCCAGCGGCAAGATCGTCGGTGTGGACTACGACACCTATCGGGATCGTCAGATCGCCATCGACGACCGCCGCCGACTCGGGGGCATCAGCCTCGGCGTAGGCGGCGCGCTGCTGGCCGGCAGCGCCGTCCTCTGGTTTTTCACGCGCGAGCCCGCGACGGAAACGGTAACCTGGGTTCCGTCGGCCGACGGCTTCGGCCGCGTGGAGTGGGCATGGCGCTTCTAGGCCGAACACTGCGAGGTCCCGCGAGCGACCGTGTGATCCCGGCGCTGCTGGTCGCGTCGCTGCTCGCGCTCGCATGGGGCTGCAGCACCGAGTTGTTGCCGGCCTCGGAGTTCGCGCCCGTCGACGCTGCGACCAGCGCAGACGGCTCGCTCGCCGACGCGGTGGCGGACGCGGCCACCGACGCGGGGGCCGACGCGCCCGACCTCGCCGGTGACGTGAGCGAGACCGACGCCGCGGGAGACGGCGCGAGCTCAGGCGACGCCGATTTGCCGGGCGACACCACCACCACCGATGTCGGCCCGGACTGCACCGTCCCTGCCGACTGCGACGTCTCGCAAGGACCGGCAGGGAGTTGCTTGCTCTGGCTCTGCCTGCAACAGAGCTGCAAGCTCGCGGTCGCGTCCTCGGGAGCGGCCTGCAACGACGGCGACCCCTGCCTCGAGCACCAATGCGACGGCGCGGGTACGTGCGTGGTCGGCAGCGCCAAGACGTGCCCGGGGGGACCGTGTCTCGTCGGCCTCTGCGACCCTGGGCAGGGCGGTTGCGTCCAGCTCGCCGCGACCGCAGGTACCCAATGCGACGACGGTGACGCGTGCACCGGCGGCGACGTCTGCGGCGCGGACGGCTGCAGCGGTGACGTCACCACGACTTGCACCGCCGGCGCCTGCGAGATCGCGAGCTGCGACCCGAAGAGCGGCACCTGCAAAGTGACCACCGCGCCGGACGCGCAGGCCTGCGAAGACGGCGATCTCTGCACCTCCGGCGAGACCTGCACTGCCGGCGTCTGCAAAGGCGGCGCCGCCAAGGTCTGCAGCGGCGACACCTCCCCCTGCCAGCTCGCGAGCTGCGACCCCAAGACCGGCGCGTGCGTGGTCGGGCCCGCCGCCGACGGCAGTATGTGCGACGACGGCCAGACCTGCACGAGCGGCGATGCCTGCGCCGCGGGCGTCTGTAAGCCCGGAAATTGGACCTGCGACTGCCAGGGAGATGCCGGCTGCGACGACAACAACGGCTGCACCGCCGACACCTGCGACGCCGGCAAGTGCACGTTCGCCGTGACGAGCGGGCAGTCCTGCGACGACGGCAACGCCTGCACCGACAAGGATGCCTGCGACGCCGGCGGGACCTGTGTCGGCGCGACCAGCACCGACTGCGACGACGGCAACGCCTGCACGCTCAACGCCTGCGATGCCAAAACCGGCGGTTGCTCGACCACGCCGCTCTCGGCCGGTGCGTGCGACGACGGCGATCTCTGCACCGCCGGCGAGAGCTGCGTCGGCGGCTATTGTCAGGGTGGCCAGCCGAAGAACTGCCCCGACAGCGGGCCGTGCCTCTCCGGCAGCTGTGACGCCAAGAGCGGCAACTGCAAAACGACCGAGACTTCCGGGGCGTGCAGCGACGGCGACGGCTGCGTCATCGACAAATCCTGCAAGAACGGCACCTGCTCGGGCGGCAAGGCGAAGGATTGCGACGACGACAACCCGTGTACCGCCGACACCTGCAATCCCCAGACCGGCACCTGCCTGCACACGCCGCAGCCCGACGGCGCGTCGTGCGGCAAAGATCGGGTCTGCTCGGCCGGTGCGTGCACCTGCGTGCTCGGCAAGGGGACGGTGCCCGAAAACGGCTGGGAGACGCTGTTCGGCGTCGCCCCCGACGGGGCGGGCTACGTGGCGGTGGGTGAGTCGAACTCCGGTGGGCTCAAGCGCGGTCTGCTGGTCCGCTTCGGTCCGGTCAACCAACTGAATCTGATTCGTCGGCACGGCGACTACGATCCCAACAAGGGCGGCGCCATGACCTTTCACGCCGTGGTGCCGGTGGCGTCGGGCTACCGCGTGGCGACGACGCGCACGTTGATGGGCGGCCACGTCGCGCGGCTCGACGAGCAGGGCAACCTCGCCGGCTGGATGGGGCCGGACGGTATGGGCGACTCACGCGACCTCGTCGGCATGAGCGATGGCGTCGTGCACGTCGGCTACAATGGCGATAGCGGCGGTTACGACGGAATCGTCACGCGCTACGGCGACAGCGGCGGCGCGAAATGGAAGACCGCGCTGAGCGAGAGCAACCACGAGGTGCAGGCGTGGGGAGGCGTCTTCCACGAGAATGCCGTCTACGTGGTCGGTCAGCAGCGCGAGTTCGGCGAAGACCTCCGTCGGGCGTGGGTCGCGCGCCTGGACACGCAGGGCAAGCTGAGCTGGCGAAAGTCGCTCTTCAAGGACTACATGCTCGCCTACGCCGTCGTCGGGAAATCGGCCAACGCGCTCTGGATCACCGGTCAGAAGGCGACCGGCAGCGACGCGAAGGGCGTCCTCCTGAACGTCGACCTGCCCGCCGGCTCCGTCGCGCAGTCGGCGCTCTCCTCGGCCGCGTTCCGCTTCTACGGCGTCGCCCCGAACGGCGGGCATGCGATGTTGGCCGGCGTCGGCGATTTCGGCGACAGCGCCAAAGACGACGGCGTCTGGTCGCGCAGCGACGCCAACCAGTACAACTGGTCCCAGCACGACGGCGGCAGCTCGGACGACGCCCTGTACGACGTCGCGGCCTTGCCCGACGGCACCTGGGTCTCCGTCGGTAGCTACCGCACCAGCACCAAGCGCTACGCGTGGTGGGTGCGCTTCAACGGCGACGGCAAGACCAGCTGCGGACCCTAGAGACGCGACCAGTGTCTGAGGGGCTGGGCGCCCCAAGAAATCGCACTTGGCGATTCCTTGATCGCGTCTCTAGCGCGGGATGCGCGGTAGGCGTTCTGCGATGCGCGTCGTCACCTCATAGTGGATGGTGCCGAGCGCGGCGGCCATCGACTCGGCGGTGATCGCGTCGTCGCCCTGCGCGCCGAGCAGGACGACCTCGTCGCCGCGTCGCGCCTCGGGGGTATCGGTCAGGTCGATCGCGGTCAGGTTCATCGCCACGCGGCCGACGACCGGGGCGCGCCGGCCGCGCACGAGCACTTGCCCACGTCCCGAGAGGCCGCGGTCGTAGCCATCCGCATAGCCGACCGGGAGGATGCCCAGGCGCGTCGGTCGCAGCGTGCGGAAGGTGCGCCCGTAGCCGACGTATGCGCCCGCCGGCACCTCCTTCACCTGGACGACGCGGGTCTTCCACGTCAGCGCGGGTCGGAGCGGGATCGGCCGCTGGCCGAGCTGCTGGGCCGAGAGGAAGGTCTCTTTGCTCGGCCAGAGCCCGTACGCCGCGATGCCGAAGCGGACCAGATCGGCGCCGTGCTCGGGCCAGAGCAACAGCGCCGCCGAGTTGCTGGTGTGGGCGAGCAGCGCGGCCGGATCGCGGCCCCGGTCGGCCAGGAGCGCGCGCACGGCCGCCACGCCTTCGTCGAAGCGTCGGCGCTGCTCGTCGGCGAAGCGGTGGTCGGTGGTGTCTTCGACGTCGGCGTAGTGGCTCGCGACCCCCTCGAGGACGACGCCCGGCGCGTCGCAGCAGCGAGCCGCGAGCGCGAGCAGCTCCGGCAGCGCGATGCCTTGGCGGTGGGTGCCGGTCTCGAGCTTGAGGTGGATGCGGGCCGTGCGTCCTTGCGCGACAGCGGCGGCGGCGGCCGCGTCGATGGCGTCGGCGTCGGCGGTGACCATCGCGACGTCGGCGGCCACCGCTGCGGCCGCGTGCTCCGGCGGCGTCAGCACGACGTTGTAGAGCGGGGCGGCGATCCCGGCCTCCCGCAGCGCCAACGCCTCGAAGAGATCGGCCACGCCGAGCCAATCGACCCCTGCCTGCACGAACGCCCGCGCCGCGACCACCCGGCCATGCCCGTAGGCGTTGCCCTTGACCATCACGCAGGTGCTCGGCTGCCGACCCGTGCGCCGGCTCGCGTCGATCAGGCAGCGCGCGTTGGCTGCGAGTGCTTCGCGGTCGGTCTCCACCCAGGAGAGCGGCGGCAGCTGCGTGGGGTCGGGCAGATTGGTCACGGGGCGCCTCCGTCGCGAGAATACGATGGCATCAACGCCCGATCGCCCGCGAATCGGACGACCAGATCCCAATCCCCCAACCGCGCGTCGAGCGGCATCGCGACTTCCGCCCGGAAGCGCCCGTCGGCGCCGGTGATCGCGTGGCCGATGCGCTGGCCGTTGGCGCGGTTGCGCGGGTCGACCAGCCAGACCTCGATCGGGAGGCCGCCCAGACGCGCCGGACCCGTCGCGCTGAGCGCGCCGGCGACCACGAAGATCTCGCCGATATAGGCGACCGCCGCGGTCTTGCGCAGCGTCAGCGCCGTCTGCAGTCGGCCATCGCCCGCGGGACCCGTGGCGCTGCCGTCGCGCCCGCCGGGCCCGTCACCCGGCGGGCGTCGCGGGGCGGCGAGCTCCATCGCACGGCGCTCGAGCCATTCGCGATCCCGCGTGTCCCCGCGCGTCGGGACCGCCACGCCCGGCGAACCGTCGGCGCCGTTGCCGGCCGCCGGACCCGCCTTGCGGTCGCCGTTGCGGAACGCTTCGGCGCCGATCACCTTCTGTGCACCCGCCATGCCCGCGCCGCCGCTGGCCTCGCCGAGCCGCTGCCCGCCCTCTTGCAGGTAGCTCGCCGGGCGCGGCAGGGGGTCAGCGAAGAGCGGACGGTGCAGGTGGTGGTTGTCGGCGCCGTGCAGCTCGAGAGAGTCGGCGCCGCCGCCGAGGTCGATGCGCAGCCAATGGCCCTTGCCGTCCTCGCCGCGGGCCCAGACCTCCACGAACGCATGCGCGTCGTTCATCACGTAGTGCGCCGGAATGCCGAGCGACCAGGCGACGAGCACGAAGCCGTGTGCGCGATGCCGGCAGATCCCGCGGCGACGGCGGATCAGCTCCGTGACCAGCTCCGGGCCGGGCGAGGGGCCCGGGCCGGGGACGAACCCTCGGAACCACGCGGTCAGAGCCTCGAGGTTGCGCTTGCGGTCGTGCTGCGGCGAGACGCCGACCTCGCCCCAGAGCGCGGAGATCCGGGCCTGCAGCGGCGTATCGAGCTTGGGCGCGGGAGGGTCGTCGACGCTCGGACCGGAGCCGAGCGGAGCGGCGAAATACGTCGAAGGCGCGTCCATCAGGAAGCGCAACTCGACCCGGCGCGGCGTGTCCTGGCCGCTCTCCCGGCTCAGCGTCACGTTGAAATTCCCGGCCCCGTCGCGCTGCACCACGATCGGCAGGGGCGGGTCGGCCTGCATGCCGAGCACGCTCGAGCTCGGCGCCACCGAGGGCAGGGGCGTCGCGCGCCCGGGCACCAGCTCCAGCGTGACGTGGCCCCAGAACAGCTCGTGGCCCGGTCGCGGCTGGCTCCTGCGCGCCGCGACCCGGCGCGTCCCTTCGCCCGAGAGGCCGAGCGAGCCGTCGGCGTTGGGCCGATCGAAGGCCAGGTCGCGCTTGAAGGGCGCCACGCTCGGGTCGAAGACGACCCGGTAGTGCAACGCGCCCTCCTTGCCGGTCGAGGCGTCGGGACGAATCTTCGGCGGCGGCGTCGTGCCGGGGGCGGGCGGCGCCGGGTAGAGCGGGGCCCCGTCGCCGTCGCGCTCGCCGACCCCGCGTGGTGGCGGCGCTTCGATGCGGCCGCTGCTGGTGTCGATGGCGGCCGGCAAGCCGCTGCGATCGTTGCCGGCTACGGCGCGATCGCTGCGGCCGCGCACGCCGATCGCCGGCGGCGGCTCGTGCAGTGTCGGCGCCGGCGGTCCGGCCTGCGCGCTGCCGACCAGGCAGACCACGGCGATGCCCCACCACCGCGCGACGCGTGTCCGCGCCCCCCGCGATGGCTGCCGTGCTCGCACCGAATGCTGCATCGTCTCCCGTTCGTGCCCTCGCCGATCAGCTCGTCGCGACCGTCAGCGCGCCGGCGGCCGCCAACGCCGCGCCCCACCAGCGTCGGGCCGGCACGGGCTCGTGGAGCACGAAGCGCGCTCCCAACAGCGTGAACACCGTCGCCGTTTGGTTCAATACCGCGGCGGTCGAAGCGGCCGTGTACTTGGTGCCGCCGAGCCACAAGATCATCGAGAGCCACGTGCCCAAAATCGCCGCGGGCAGGAGCGTACGCATCGCGTCGCGGTCGCGGAACACGTTGAAGCTGCGGCGAAGGCGCGCCGACGGCAGGTGCACGAGCGTCTGCACGAGCAGGCCCGCAGCGAGCCGAATCGCGGTTGCGGCGAGCAGTCCGGTGCGGCCGAGCGCGGGCTTGGCGATGACGACGCCGATCGCGACCACGACGATCGACAGCGCGCCGAGGAGCAAGCCGGCGCCCACCGGCTCGCTCGCGCCACGCCGCCAGGTCGCGAGGACCAAGCCGCAGACGACCAACGCTGCGCCCGCCATGAAGCCCGACGAGAGCGGTTCGCCCAGCCAGAGCACCGCGACCAGGACGACGGTCGGCGCGTACGCGCAGTCGAGCAGTGCCATCCACGCGGCGCCGAGGCGTTGCAGCGCCGCGAGGAAGAGCACATCGCCGATCGCGATGCCGAGGACGCCCGAGAGCGCGAGGATCGCGGCGTCCTCGAGCGCGATCCCGTGCAGCTGCTCCGGCGCGGCGATCAGCAGCGTCGCGAGCGTCAGCACGGTACCGACGGTGTTCTTGAACAGGTTGGTGGCCGCCGGACCGACGTGCGCGCCACGGCGCAGCAAGATCACGGCCGACGACCAGACCAGCGCCGTCCCGACCGACATCGCCATGCCGAGTTGGTGATCCGAGAGCGTCGCCAAGGCTGCCACCGTCGTGCCGTTCGCCGCCCGCGCGGCGGTGCGCGAGCCTGCCCGAGCCCGCGGGGGAGCGCCAGCCCGCCGGCCCCCTTGACCGCCGGCCGCGCCGAGCCAACCCTCGGGGCGGGCCCTCATGGAGGCGAAGATGCGGAAGATCGCGATCCTCACCAGCGGCGGCGACGCCCCGGGGATGAACGCCGTCGTGCGCGCCGTCGTCGGCGTGGCGCACGGCCTCGGCGCCGAAGCCGTCGGTGTGCGCCACGGCTACGAGGGCCTGATCGATGGCGACCTGCGCGTCCTCCGCCCCGCCGACGTCGACGGCTGGAATCGTCGCGGCGGTAGTGCGCTCGGATCCAGCCGCTCCGAGCGCTTCCGGCACGAAGCCGGGCGGTCTCAGGCGCTCGCCGTCCTCGCCGCCAGCGCGATCGAAGACATCGTCGTGATCGGCGGCAACGGATCGCTGACCGGCGCGGTCGCCCTCGCCGCCAGCGCGCGGGCGCAGGGCCAGACGCTGCGGGTCGTCGGGATCCCGGCCAGCATCGACAACGATATCGCGGCGACCTCGCTCTCGATCGGCGTCGACACCGCGCTCGGCACGATCGTCGAGTGCTGCGACAAGGTCCTCGACACCGCATCGAGCCACGCTCGTACCTTCCTGGTCGAGGTGATGGGCCGCGATTGTGGCTACCTGGCGATGACCGCGGCGGTGGCGACCGGCGCCGACGGCGTGCTCTTCCCCGAGGCGCGCCTGGACGAAGCGGCGATCCTCGACCGCGTCGTGCACATCGTCCGCAGCGCCTACCTGCCGGCCGACGGACGGCACCGGGTCCTGATCATCAAGGCCGAGGGCGTCGCGCTCCCGGTCGAGACCCTCCGCGCTCGCCTCGATGCGCGCCTGAACGACGAGGGCCTGGCGGTAGAGACCCGCTCGGTGGTGCTCGGCCATGTCGTGCGCGGCGGAGCGCCGAGCGCCACGGATCGGCTGATTGCTGGACGTTTGGGTCACGCCGCGGTGCGGGCGCTGTTGATGGACAAGAGCGAGGTCATGGTCGCCTGGCATCCGCCCCCGGTGGGACCGCTGCCGGGTGAGGCGCTCGAGCTCGATCCTTACGTCCGGATCGTGCCGCTGCAGCAGGTTCTCGCCGAGACCGCCGCCATCGCGAGTGGCGAGCACCCGCTGACGGAGTTCCGAGCCCGGCTGCTCGCCGCCGCGGAGCCCTTCCTCTCGGCGTGATCACCCTTGCAATCGCGCAGCGCGTGTCTTGCTTTCGATTGCGGCCGACGCGAATCCCGGGCCGCCAAGGAGCACCCCAGACATGAGCTTGCCGCATTACTCGGTCCGTGACGTGATGACCCCCAGCGCGATCACCGTCGCCGCCGCCGACAACCTCCACGACGCCCAAGAGGTGATGGCCCGCAACGGCATCCGACACCTGCCGGTGCTCGACGGCGCCAACCTCGTCGGCGTCCTTTCGGACCGCGACATCGCCGTGGCGCTCTCGTTCAAGGGCAACAACCCGAAGAACACGATCGCCGCCGAGGTGGCCGCGCGCGATATCTACGTGACGCATCCCGCGAGCCCGCTCGCCGAGGTCGCCGCGGAGATGGCCGAAAAGCGCTACGGCTCGGCCGTGGTGACCGAGGGTGACGGCGTCGTCGGCATCTTCACCACCACCGACGCCTGCCGCGCGCTGGGCCAGCTGCTCACGCCGGGCAGCGATCTGCTCGCCCACAGCTAGCGCACTCGAGACCGGCGTCGCCGGGAGGGGAGGGGCGCTCGTCGCCCCGGTCGGGTCGCCACGCGTCGCGTCGGCGGCCCGACCCATTTGGACCGCATGCGGGTGACGCGACGATCGCGGATGACACCGCGTGGCGGCGCCGGCATGCTCGAGCGCGAACCGTAACGTGACAGGAGCAAGCCCATGGCGACCCGTACCAAGACCCCGGCCACCGAATCTGGCGCGACCGCGGCTTCGTCCGCTAAAGCCAAGCCGGCGGCGCGCAAACCCGCGGCCCGCAAGCCGGCGGCTCGCAAGCCGGCTGCCGACAAGCCCGCGAACGCCGAGCCCGCCGCCGGCGACGCCGCCGCCGTCGCTCCCGCAGCGGCCAAGAAGCGTGCGCCCGCGAAGAAGGCCAAGCCGGTGGTGCAGGCCGTGACCCCAGCCGCACCGGAGTCGAGCGCAAAGACGGAAGCGCAAGCGGGCTCCGGGGCGCCGGCCAAGCCGGGCAAGGCTCGCCGCCGGCACCTGCGCCTGCTCGGCCAGGCGCTGTTCACCGACCCGGCGCTGGCCGCCGAGATCTGGGCGTCGCCAGCGTGGATCGAGGCCGCCGACGCGTGGCTACGGCGCGAACACGGGGTTCGTCTGCGCCGCCGGCAACGCCGCGAGCTGGCCGCCGTGCGCGATCGCGCGTGTCATTTCTTCGGCATCGCCGCGCGCTGAGCCGGCGCTTCCACTCCGAGCCAAGCGAGCAATCGACCGTTCGCCGCCATCAGCCGGAGCCGCGCGGCCTGCAGGTCGCCCCAGGCCGTGGCGGCCTTGGCGGCGGCGTCGGCGGTGGCGACTTCGCGTAGGTTGACGACCACGAGGTCGACCTGTCCGAGGTCGAAGCGGCGCCACTCCGCCTGCTCGAGCGCGTGCGCGGCTTCGGCTGCCCGGCGGGCCTCGCGCATCCGCTCCCGCGCGGCCGCGAGCGCCGTGTGCGCGGTCCGCAATTCGACCGCGATCCGCTCGCGCCAGAGCTGCCCCATCGCGCGGGCAGCGTCGGCATCGGCGCGCGCTGCCGCGGCGCTGCCGCGCGCCTTGCGCTGCGGCCACGGCCACGCCAGCGAGAGCCGCGCGGCCGCCTTCGGCCCCGATTTCGCCAGTTCGGCGGCACCGTAGGGTTGGCTCTCGCCCAGGCCGTAGGAGGCGTCGAGCAGCAGATCGAGCTGCGGGGCACGGTCGTTGTCTGCCAGGGCGATGTCGATGCCGGCGGCCGCCACGGCCAGCTTCGCCACGCGCGGCTCCGGTCGGGCCTCGGTGGCGGCCGCGATCTCCTGCGCGCTCGCCTCGGGCGCCAACTCGGTGGGCGCCTCGAGCTCCGGCGGCGGTCCGACCCCGTCTGCGGTCGCCGTCGGCGTGGAAGGGAGGCCGGCTGCGTCACGGAAATAGAGCGAGAGCTTCAGCGCTGCGGCGACGCTCGCCTGGCGGGCTGCCAACAGACGCTCGCGACGACTCGCGAGCAGTCGGGCATTGTCGACTGCGACCAACTCCGCGACCAGGCCCCGCTGCGCGCGCACGTTCAGCTGGCGCGCGCGTCGCTCGGCCAACGCGTACAACTCCGCTTCGACCTGCTGCTTGGCCGCGGCGACACGCCATTTGATCCACGCGAGCCCCGCCTTCTCGAGCAGCGCGAGGGCCTTGGCGCGGAGTCGCTCGGCCTCGGCCTCGGCCTGCAGCTCGGCGCGGCGCAGCGACGCGCGGGCGGGATCGATGGCCCGGCCGCGCCAGAGCGGCACGCCGACCTGGACGTAGACTTCGCCGGCGTCCGAGGTCACCTGCTTGCCCGTGTAGACCGGATGATCCGCACCGACGCGATAGCCGCCTTTCCACGCGACGCCGCCGCGCCGGGTCTGTTGGGCGACGCCGACGCCGGCCAACCAAGCGCCGTACGGGCCGACCGGAGCCGCCCCGGCGTCGAGCGCCAGCTTCGGATCGAACGCGCCGCGCGAGGCCAGCAGCTTGCCGAGCCGTGCCTGCACCTTCTTGCGGGCGGCGATCAACTCCGGATGATGCCGAGCGCTCGCGCGGAGCACGGCCTCCAGCGTCACGGCGTGGGCAGATGTGGACGAGACGGCCAACAGGCCGCCGACGAGCAGGGCGGCCCCGGCGAGACGACGCAGCGTCATGGCAGGCCCTTGGAGACGCTGTCCTTGTCCTTCGACTTGGGCTTGCTGCCGACGTTCTTGCCGGCGGCGGCCTTGGCGTCGGCCGTCATCTCCCGCGGGAAGCCGTTGAACTGCCGCCACAGCTCGTAGCCCAGCGGCACCTGCTCGAGCAGCACCCAGCCCTTCGCGCGCAGACCCTGCCGCAGCAGACCGTCGCTGGGCCAAGTCGGTTCGCTCGGATCGGGCAGCACCACGACGCGGAAGGCGCCGTCCTTTCGGCTGGCGCGGTCGACGAAGGCGACGCGACCGCCGAAAGTACCGACCGAAAGGCCCGGCCAGCCCGCGAGCTGCAGCGCGGGCCATCCCTCGAACTGCAGCCGGACCGGGCGGCCCGGCGTGACCAGCGCGGCGTCGTTGCCGTCGATCCAGAGCTCGACCGCCGAGCGCCCGCCGTCGGGCACGACCACGCCCAGGGGCTCGCCCTGCTTGACGACCATGCCGCCGGCGTGACCGGCGAGCTCGAGCACGACGCCGTCCCGCGGAGCACGCACCAACCGGCTCTCCTGCCGGGCGAGGTCGGTATCGACCTTGGCCAGCTCGCTCTGCGCGTAGGCGACCTCCGATTCGGCCTTGCGGATCGTCGCACCGGCCGAAGCGACCTTCGCGCCCGCGTCGGCCTCGGCCTTGAGCTTCTTGGCGTTCGCCGCCGTCTCGTAGGCCTGCGCCTCGGAGATCGACGCCTCCGCGGTCTGGGTGTCGGTCTCGGCCTTGGCGACCGAGAGTTCGGCGAGCTCGACCTCGCGCTGGCTGGCGAGGCCTTCTGCCTTGAGCTTGCCGACCCGCGCCCGTTGCAGTCGGGCCGTGCGCAGGGCGGCTTCCGCGGCGAGCTTCTTCTGCCGTGCGGCGCGAACCTTCTGCTTGGCCATGGTGATCTCGAGGCGAGCGGCCTCGACCGCCAACTCGCCCGCCCGCACATAGGCGTCGCGCTGGTCTCGGTAGGCGGCGACGCGGGCCTCGGCCGCCGTGATCCGATCGAGGATTGCGCTGCGGTTGGCCTGCAGGCGCTCGACGTAGTTCGGGTCGATGTCCGAGATCTGCGCGATCGGGTCGCCCTTCTCGACGCGGCTGCCCTCGATCACCATCCACGTCTCGACGCGGCCGGTGATCGGCGCATCCACCCGCTGCGGCCGGTCGGTCGGTGCGTAGGCGACCACCGCGCCCGACCCGATCGCTGCTTGCTGCCAGGGCACCCAGACCAGCGCCGCGGTCACGCCGGCGCCGGCGACCAAGAGCAGCACCATCAGCCACATCAACGGTCGCGGCGAGCGCGCCCGCTCGAGTGGCTCTGGGCGCACGATGGCCGGGTCCATCAGGGTCGTCGTGCTGCTCATGCGGCCCCCGTCGTCGAGCGCGGATCACCGCCGCTCGGTGCCGGCGGTGTGCCGAGCGCATGCGGCGTGCCCGGGGTCATCACGCGATCGAGCGCGTCGGCGACCTCGTCGAGGTCGGTGGCGACGAGCAGTGTCATCTCGCGTGGTCCGCTGGTCAGCCGGGACAGTGCGACGCGCCGCGCCGCCGGCGGCATCGCGTCGAGCAGTCGATCGATCAGCAGCACCCGTGGGGAGCCGGCGAGCGCACGGGCCAACATCAGCAGGCCGAGCTCCGAGACGTTCAGCGGTCCGCCGTCCCGGTCCAGCGGCGTGTCCAAGCCGTCCGGGAGCCGCGCGAGGGCGCCAGCGAGGCCGCAGCTCTCGAGCAGCCGTCGCAACGACGCGCTGTCGAGCTCACGACCGATCAGGACGTTGTCGCGCAGCGTGGCGGGGAGCACGTCCACCTCGGATAGCAGCGTGCACGCGTCACGCAGCGCGTGGGGGTCCAAGTCGCGGACGTCGAAGCCTCCGACCTCGACCGCTCCGGCCGCCGCCTCGCGGCGTCCGACCAGCGCCTCGAGTAGGGGCCGTCGACCGCAGCCTCCGCCGGTTCGCAGCGCCACCCGTTCACCCGGCTGGACGGTCAGGCCCAGCGGGCGACTCAGCGTGCCCCCCGGCGTCTGCATCCGCAGCCCGACGGCGCGGACCTCGAGCGGAGCCTCCGAAGCCGGCAGGCGCTCGCCACCGCGGCGCTCCAACGGCAGGTCCAGGACCGTGCCGATCTTGTCGACGGCGGCCAGCAGGTCGTAGAACTTGCCGAGCATCTTTCCGATCTTCGCCAGCGACACCACCGTCGAGGCGAGCACGATCTCGGCCGCGACCAACTGCCCGAGGCTGAGCTCGCCCTCGATGACCAGCGCGCCGCCGAGCGCGAGCAGCCCGGCGGAGACGACGACTTGCACCACCAGCAGCGCCACGAGCTGGCGCAGCACGACGCGGAAGTGCCGCTCGCGCGCGTCCAACCAGCCGTGAGCCAGGTCCTCGGCGCGCCGGGCGGCCCACGCCGCGCCCGCGCCGGTCTGGAACACCGCCTCGTGCCTCGCGACGGTCTGCAGCCAGCCGGCGACCTCGTACTTCTTCTTGGATTCGATGATCGCGCTCCGGATCGCTCCGCGCCCGAGCACGAAGGCAACCAGCGAGAGCACGATCAGCAAGCCGACGTCGAAGGCGAGCAGCAGCGGGTGATAGACCGCGAGCAGCGCGAGTCCGGCGGCGATCTGCAGGGCGGCGGAGAGGCCGTCGAAGAGCAGCGTCGCGGTCGCCTTCTCGATGGTGACCACGTCGAAGAAGCGATCGACGCGGTCGTCGGCGCGCTGGCCTTCCGGGGCGTCGTGCCGCACCCGCGGCAGGCGCGCGGCGAAGTCGCTCAGGACGCGTACGAACACGCGGCGCGACAGCAGTTCGACGACCAGCGTCTGCAATCCGATCAGCAACGCAGAGAGCGACAGGCCCGCCGTCAGCATCATGGCGAGCACGACCACCGGCTGCAGCAGGGTGGCGAAGGCGACCGAATGCAGCAGCGCCTGCACCGCCACCGGCGTCGCCAAGCCCAGCACGCCGACCGCGACCGCGTAGGCCACGATCGCCGCGAGATCGCGACGCTCCAGCGTGAGCAAGGCGAGCAGGCGGGCCCCCGGCCCCCGCGCCTCACCCAGCGCGGCGGCAGAGAGGCGGTCGAGCGCGAAGCGTCCGTTCGCGCCGCTCGCTCCCGTCGTCGTCTTTGCCAATCTTCCCTCCCCCGGCGCATCCGATCCGCACGCACGCCCCCGAACCGACCCACGTGCTGCCACCCAGGGCGAGTGTGATGCATTCTGCGTCCGATGGGTACGCATCGGGCCAAGAACCCGCCGAATCGAACGACTCTTCCCACGCACCTGACGGTTCTTTGCACCGCCTCAGGGCTCCTCGGCGCGGCGTGGAGCGCCCACGCCAGGGCCGTGTCGGCGGCAGGTTGACGCGAAACCGTCGCCTTGCCAGCATTCGCGGCCATCCGTGGCCAAGGCGAGTCGAGCCTGGCGCAGCGAGGGAGCAGCATGTCGACGCCGAAGTTCTGCAGTGAGTGTGGGGCCAAACTCGCGGAGGGCGCGAAGTTCTGCGCTTCCTGTGGTGCCAAGGTCAGTGAGGCTGCGGCCCCGGCCGCCGCCCCGAGCGACGAGACGCCCGCCACCGACGAGGCCCCGGCCGAGGCGCCAGCGGCTGCCGCGGCCCCCGAGCCCAAGCGTCCGTCGGCTCCGTCGCTCGACGACGCACCGGAGCCCGCGCCGGAGCCGGCCGCCGACGAAGCCGCCGACAAGTTCAAGGATCCGGTCGCCTCGCTGCTCGCGGGTGGCGACGACGACGACGACGACGCCGACCACCTCGAGATGCCCGCGGGCGAGAGCGCCGCGCCGAAGGCGAAGATCTCGATGGGGACGATGGTGCTCATCGGCTTCGTCGCGATCGTGGTCGCCATCGCCGCCGTCATCGGATCGAGCGAGGAGCTCAGCGCTCGCTTCGCCTGCAACGTGCTCGGCAAGAAGTCGGCCTGCGTGACCGAGGAAGATCGCCTCTTCGAGATCGAGCAGGCCGAAAAGAAGGAAGAGATCGAGCTGATGACCCACCACTACGGTGGCTTCGATCTGAACTTCACGCCGGAGAAGGAGACCTCCTTCACCATCCGCCAGCACCGCTACGAGGAGGACCGCAAGGACTTCGTCAAGCGCATCCGTGAGGGCGCCGCTGACGCCCGCGTGCGCAAGGTGACCCGCGTCGGTGCCTACAGCGAGAAGAAGGGCGCCGACGGCGTCATCAAGGGCAACGTGGCCTTCGCCGACGGTGCCAAAGAGCCGACCTACCAGCCCGAGAAGGGCAAGGACATCGTGCTGCCGCTCTCGCTCCCCGAGCTGCCGCTGCTCGAGCGCGAGCAGACCGACGGCAACGGCAAGCGCCTCTCGGCCGAGGACATCGAGCGGATCGAGAAGGCCAAGGAGAATCCGGAGAAGGATGCCGAGGGCAAGCCGATCCGAAAGCCCGAGTTGAAGGTCAGAACCGTCGCCATCTCGACCTGGGTCTACGAGATCGAGCTCACGGCGCCGGGCTTCAAGACGCGCAAGATCGTGTTCTACGAGCCGCCGGCGCCGCCGGACATCGACGTCAAGAAGCTCGAGTCCGAGGGCATCACGGTGCGTCCGTTCAAGCGTCGCCCCGATGGTCGCTTCATCATCGACAACGCCAGCTTCGACCTGCTGCCCGAGCCCCGCACCCTGTGGACGCGCTACGTGCAGGCTCAAAAGGAGATCTTCTGCCTGCAGCAGACCGCCGAGTACAAGGGCAAGAGCGACCAGGGCAAGGCCGACGCCGAGGCGCTGCTCTGGGAGCAGAAGGCGTTCACCAAGGAGATCCTCGATATCGCTCACCAGAACGACGAGGACCCCGAGTGGATCAAGTACCGCGAAGAGCAGTTCAAGGGCTACGTCTGCCCGAAGCTCTAGTCGCCGGCAACGCTCAACGCTCGGCAGCGCCCGCGATCGGCTCGCGCCCGCCGAAACTGCCTGCCGAGTGACGCTCTTTTGGACTTTTTCCGGGCTCGTCTCTAGGTTCGAGGCGTGATGCGCGCACCTCGCCAGCCTCGACGCCCGCCCCGTCCACTCGCCCTCGCGTTGGTCGCCTACGCGCTTGTCGCCAGCACGCTCGCTCACGCCGACGAGGGCGACGAATTACCCGACGACGACGGTAGCCCCGCGCCGGCCGAGGTCGACGAGCCCGAGCGCGACGACGGCGACGACGTGGCCGAGGACGCGGTCGAACTCGCGGGCGCGATGACCGCAGGCGATCTGCCCGTCTTCGATCTCTCGCCGCTCGAGCGCACCCACCCCGAGATCGAGCCGCTGCTCGCGGCATGCCGCGCGGGTCGGCATCACCGGGTCCTTCGACTCGTCGAGGCCTGGTCCGCGCACGCCGACGCGCAGGTTCGCGCCGCCGCGGATTGGTGCGCCGCGCGCGCGGCCCAGGCCAGCGGCGACGGTGCCCGTGCCCGCGCCATCTGGACCCGCGCGACCGCCGGAGGGCCGCTGGTCGACCGCGCACACCTCGAGCTCGCCGCGTACGCTCGCCGAACGGGCGACCTCGACGGCGCGCTGCGGCATTGGGCGGCCGTTCGCCCCGACCACCCAGAGGCCGGCGGCGCCGCCTTGGACCGAGCCGCGATCTTGCTCGATCGAGACGACGTCGCGGCCGCCGCCGCTGCCATCGCGCCCTTGGTCGGCGCACGACTCCCGGTGCGCCAGCGTCCCCGCCTCGCGTTGCTGCGCGGCGACGTCGCGCGCCGGCAGGGTCGACGCGACGACGCGGTCGCGGCGTATCTGGCGGCATGGCGAGCCGGCGACGCGACCCTCGGGGGGTTGGCGCTCGAGCGGCTCGTCGCGCTCGGCCGCCCACCCGCCCCCCTCGAGCGGGTCGTCCGGATGCTGCAGGATCGCGCGCTGCGTCGGCGCGCACGCAGCAAAGATCAGCGTCTGGCCAAGCGCGCGGCGCTGGCCGAATTGGACGCGCTCGCTGCAGCCAGCCCTGGCCTGGCCGACTACGCCCACGGCATGTTGGCGGCCCGCACGCGCGCCGAACGCCCGCGCGCCGTCGAGCTCCTCGGCGCGGCCGTCGCGCAGGCGACCGACCATGCGATCGCGTCTACCGCCGGCCTCGAGCTCGGCGATCTGCTCGGGAAAATGGGGCGGGACGACGAGGCCGTCAGCGTACTCGAGGGGGCGCTCTCTCGAGCCGGCGAGCACCCGGTCGCGCATCGAATCCGGTGGCGATTGCACCGGCTCTACCTCTACCTCGGTCGGGGCCTGGACGCCGAACGCCTCCTGACCACGCTGGTCGCGACCGGCCCGCACGCGCGCTACGGCCTGCTGGCGCTCTGGTCGCTGGCGTGGCGTCGCTACGCGCTCGGCGATCTCGGCGAGGCGCAACGCTTCCTGGTGCGGCTCGACGCTGTCGCCGGCGCGGCGCTCACCGGCACCCGACAGCCGTGGCGAGCCAAGGCCGGCTATTGGCTCGGTCGGGTGCAGGCCGATCTCGGTGCCGCCGCGGCTGCCCGTCAGCATTGGCTCGAAGTCGCGCGGCGTTGGCCGCAGAGCTACTACGGGTTGCTCGCGCTCGACCGGCTCGGCGAGATCGATCCCGCGCTCGCGGCCCGCCAGCAGGGCAGCCCGCCGCCCGACCACGCCGACGCCGCCCCGCCGCGTCCCCCGGAGATTCGGCTCGCGCGCCACGAGCGCCTCGCCGAGGTCGTGCTGCTGGTCCGCATCGGCGAGCACCGCGCAGCCCGCAATCAGCTCCGCGATCTGCTCGCGCGCGGGCTGCCCCCGGGGGCCGTGCAACTGCTCGCGGCCCTGTACGCCGCGGACGGCCACGAGCGCGCGGCGCTCGCTGTGCTCCAACGCTACGTTCGGCGTGCCGGCCGCCCCGATCGCAGTACGCTCACGCTCTGGCGCGCCGCCTTCCCGACGCCGTTCGCCAAGGACATCGACAAGGCGAGCCAGGAATCGGGTGTGACACGGAGCCTGATCTACGCCATCGCCCGCACCGAGAGCGCGTTCGAGCCCACCGCCCGCTCCGGTGCCGGCGCCTACGGCCTGATGCAGCTGCTACCCAAGGTCGGCGACAAGATCGCCGAGCTCTGGAACCTCCGCAAACCCGGCAAGCGTGGCCTGTTGCGCGCGGGCCCGAACATCGCCTGCGGCGCCCGCTACCTCGCCGAGCTCGGGCGCTTCTTCCGCGGCAATACGGCGCTGCTCGCGGTCGGCTACAACGCCGGCCCCTACGCCGCGCAGCGCTGGCTCAAGGCCGGCGGGCAGGTCCCCACCGACGTCTACGTCGAGGCGTTGCCCTCGGGCGGGGCTCGCAGCTACGCGATGACGGTCGTCTCGGTCGCGGCGACCTACGCGTGGCTCTATCCGGAGTGGGCCGAGGTCGGTCTGCAGCGCCTCGGGCGACCTGCCATGGTCCCTGCCGAGCTCGGCCCCTTCATGACCGGTCCGCAGACCGGGAGGGTGCTGTGAACGGACCGGCGCGCATCGGCCTGCTCGATCCGCTCGTCGCCAACCAGATCGCCGCCGGCGAGGTGGTCGAGCGTCCGAGTTCGGCCGTCAAGGAACTCGTCGAGAACGCCCTCGACGCCGGCGCGACGCGGGTCGCGGTCGAGCTCGACGACGGCGGCAAGACCCGCATCGAGGTCGCCGACAACGGCAGCGGCATCATCGCCGAGGACGCGGTCCTCGCATTCGCCCGCCACGCGACCTCCAAGATCCACGACGCCGACGAGCTCGCCCGCGTGCTGTCCTACGGTTTTCGCGGTGAGGCGCTGGCTTCGATCGCCGCGGTGGCGCGGGTGGCCCTCGAGACGCGTCCGCACGACGCCGAACTCGGGGCCCGGGTCGAGGTCGAGGGCTCCGCGAACCCGAGTCATCGGCCGATTCGCTGCGCGGCCGGCACGCGCGTCATCGTCCGCGACCTCTTCTTCAACGTCCCGGCGCGGGCGGCGTTCCTGCGTGCCGCGGCGACCGAACTCGGCCACGTCATCCGCCTGCTCGAGCACGTCGCGCTCGCGCGACCCGGGTTGCACCTGCTGCTGCACCACAACGGCCGCAAGGTGCTCGATCTGCCCGCCCGCGACAGCTTGCAGGCACGCGCCGCCGACGTCTTCGGCGCCGAGGTCGCAGAGCGCCTGTACCCGGTCTCGGCGCCGGAGCCCTACGCCATCGACGGGCTGCTCTCCGGACCCGGGATGACCCGCGGCAGCGGCTCCGGCCTGCTGCTGGTCGTCGACGGGCGGCCGGTTCGCGACCGCGCCCTGGCGCATTCGGTGCTGACGGCCTACGGCGACGCGCTCGAGCGCGGTCGGCACCCGGTCGGCGTCCTGCACCTGCGCGCGCCGGCCGGCACCGTCGACGTCAACGTCCATCCGGCCAAGGCCGAGGTCCGCTTCGCGTCGTCCCGCGCCGTCCACGCCGCGGTCGGTCACGCCGTCTCCGGACTGCTCGAACGCGCGCCCTGGTTCGGTGGCGAGACGGTCGGAGCCACGGCCTCGTCTCCCGCGCCGACGCCGAGCATGCTGCCGCTCGCGCCCACGCCGCGAGCCGCGCCGCGCACGTCGAATCCCTCCGCGGCCGCGGCGCCTCGGGCAGCGCCGGGCTCCGCACGCCCGAGCGGTGAATTCCGACGCGGCGCCGGGACGCCGACCGCCGATCCGGGCCTGCCCGCCCGCCAAGCGCCGCTCGCCGCCGTTCCGAGCGCGCCCGTCGCCCGCGCATCCGGCGGACCCCGGCCGATCGGCCAACTCGGCCACGGCCCCTTGGTGGTCGACCACGACGGCCACTTCTTGCTCCTCGATCCCCACGCGACCCACGCTTTCGTCCTGCGTGCGCAGCTTCGCCGCGAGCCCCCGAGCTCCGAGCGCTTGCTGTTGCCGCGCTTGGTGGCGCTCGAGCCGGGGGCCGTGCGCGATCGCCTCGCGCGGGCCGACGCCTTTGCCCGACTCGGCTTCGTCTTCGAGGCGGCCGGTACGCGCGCCGTGCTGGTCCGGGCATACCCGAGCGTGGTCCCGCTCGGTCGCATCGAGGCCGCCGTCGCCGCGATGACCGGCGCCGACGATATCGCTGCGCTCGCCTGCTGCGCGGCCGTGGCCGAGGACGAGGCGGTCGGCGGCGGTCTGCTGCGTTTTCTCCTCGACGCGCTCGCCGACGTCGATCCCGGGTTCGAGGCGTTGCTCCGCTTCGCGCCCCACGGCCGTCCGGCTGCGGTGCGGATGAGCCACGCCGCGCTCTTCGACCGAATCGGGTGGGGCTGACCGTGCGCCGTGTCGCGGCCATCCTCGGGCCGACGGCCTCGGGCAAGACTGCGCTCGCGGTCGCGCTGCGGGAGCGCGGGCTACCGATCGAGGTGATCTGCTGTGATGCCTCGCAGATGGTCGCCGGCGTCGACGCGGCGACCGCCAAGCCGACCGCCGCCGAGCGCGCGGCCGTGCCACACCACCTCGTCGACGCGTGGCCCCTCGACCGCCCGTTGAGCGCGGGGCGCTACGTCGAGCTCGCGTTGCCGGCGATCGACGACGTCGTCGCGCGCGGCGCGTGGCCGGTCTTGGTCGGCGGCACCGGGTTGTACCACCGCGCGTTGACCGAGGGGCTCGCCCCGATCCCGCCGATTCCCACGAGCGTCCGCGCTGGCTTGGCCCTCGAGGCCGAACAACGCGGCCTCGCAGCGCTCTGGGCGGAGTTGCAGGCCGCAGATCCGACGTACGCGGCGGGCACACCGCCCGAGAACCGGCAACGCGTCTTGCGTGCGCTCGAGGTCCTACGCCACACCGGCCGTCCCTTCAGCGCCTGGCACGCGACGCCGACGCAGGGCGTGGTGCAGTCGTGTGATCTGGTGCTGCAGCCCGACCGTGCGCGCTGGGATCGGGCGCTCGCCGTTCGCGCCGAGGCCATGGTGGCACCGCTCTGGGCCGAGGCGGCAAGGCTCCGTTCGGCTGGTGTCCCGGCCGACGCACCGGGCCTCGCTGCCCTCGGCTACCGCGATGCCTACGCCCTGCTCGAACAGCACGCAGGCACGGACATCATCCCCGAAGACGCGCGCGCCACGCTGCGCGAGCGGCTGCTCCGCTCGCACCGCGCGTACGCCAAGCGTCAGCGCACCTGGTTTGCCAAGCTGCCGAACGCGCTGGGGCTCGACCCCTTCGCCGACGATACCGTCGAGCGCGCCGCCGCAGCCGTCCGCGCGGTCTTCACCGAGGCCGCGGCGGTACGCGAGAGTCGCGACCGAGAAACCGCCCCGGTTGCGACTCTAACCGAAGAGCAGGGCATAGGCCCGCAGCGGGAGGGCGACGTGTTGCATCTGCTCCCACGCGTCCGGACGCAGCAGGAATAGGCCGGCGCGCAACACCCAGAACGAGAGCAGCACCCCGAACGCCACCCGCAGTAGGGGCCGGGGCGTGGGCGGGATCGCTCGCCCGGCGGCGAGGGCGCCCACCGCCACCACCCACCAGACCGCCATCCAGCCGAAGACGACCGGCGTGAGCGGGTTGAAGTGCAAGGCCGCCTCGAGGTGTCCGTGCAGCAGCGCGACGAAGCCGCGTGTGAGGCCACACCCCGGACACGGGATGCCGGTGGTGAGGCGGTGGAAGCACAGGACCGGTCCGGTGGTGAGCGCGGACTCGCTGACGGCCGCGGCGAAGAGCACGCCAGGGACGATCCACAGCATCGGATGGCGGCGCCACAGGCCCCAGGCTTCGCTCGCGACCGCGGGCGGTGTGTTCGGGTGGACCGCTGCTTGGCCGGGTACGGGTTGCATCGCGCCTCGTCGGCGCCCACGCGCCCGCGGGCCGCATGCTCGTGACGCGGCCCCGGTCGGTCAAGGCCGAGTCCGTGCAGGGGCTTCGAATCACACGCATCGTTGCGTCGTTTGCTTGCAGGGAATACCCTCTGCCCCAAGGTCGCACCCGCTGCGCTCGAGAGGTTCTACGATGCCGTTTCGATCCCCGTTTGCCACCATCCGCCCACTCAGCGCCACGATCGCGCTCGCCTGTGCCGTCGTCGTCGCCGCGACCGCCTTCGCTGCGCCGACCCGTGAAGAGGCGCTCAAGATGAAGAAGCCGGGCGAGTCCGACGACATCGCAGCCGCGCGCCTGAACGAGGAGGGCAAGGCGCTCGTCCGCAAGCGCGACTACTACAAGGCGCTCGAACTCTTCCAGGCGGCGCTGCAGCTGTTCCCGATCTCCAACGCCATCTTCAACGTCGGCTCGATGCACTACACGCTGCGCGAGTACGTCGAGGCGTTCCCCTACCTCGAGCAGACGCTGCGTGCGCCGCTCTCGCCCGAGCAGCGCGAGATCGTGATGAAGTACCGCACCGACGTGCTCGCGAAGCTCCACGACACGCACAAGGACATCCTGGTGCAGTCCAACCCGCCTGGCGCGATGGTCTCGGTCAACGGTGTGCGCCTGCCGTACCCGGCGCCGATGCGCATCTTGATCCCCTACGGCACCGCGGACATTACCTTCGAGTACCCGGGCTTCGAATCGAACACCGTGGCCGTGCAGTCCTCGCTCGAGAAGCCGCCGAAGGACGTGGCGGTCCGCCTCAAGCGTGAGGAGCCCTACGGCAACATCTCGGTGCGCTGCCCTCGCGGTGCCGACATCTTCATCGACGGCACGATGAAGGGCTTCGACGTCGTGCGGGACCGCCTGCTCGCCGGCAAGCACACCGTCCGCTGCGGCAAGGGGCCCGGCAACGAGGCGTTCGAGCGCACGATTACGGTGCGCCTGAACGTGGTCAACACCTTCGATTTCTCGCTCGAGAAGGAGTAGCCCTCCGACCCGGTCAGCCGGGCTCCGTGACGAGGATGAACGACACGATGCGCTCGGCGAGCGGTCTCGAGACCGGCGCCGGGCGCCTTGTCGTTTGGGGACGGTCCGCGCCGATCAGGCCGAGCAGCGGGCCGCGGGCGCGTGCAATGCGATGTCGGTTCCGAGCTTGGAATGAAGGGCCGTCTGCGCGGGCCGAGCTGTTCTACGAGCGTCCACGCTGCGGTCGGTGCGTTCGTGAGGGCGCGTCTCCAGCCCGGCGAAGGCCGGGCGTTCAACTCAGCGCGAGACTTCAGTCTCGCGTGGGCCCGGCAGCGGAATCAGCGTCGGCGATCCGTGCTGTGACCGTTCGAGGGCTGGGTGAACGGTGCAGTGCGGCGTCTCGGGTCGCGAGCGTTGCGCGCTCGGAGTCCCATCGGTCGATGCCTAGGGACCGTCCAAAGGATGGGTGAACGGTGCAGCGCGGCGTCTCGGGTCGCGAGCGTGGCGCGCTCGGAGTCCCATCGGTCGATGACGACTGACAGTCTATCGGATTCGGATCCGAGTTGGCTCGGACTGTCAGTCCATCAAGAAATTGAACTCGACCCGGCGGTTCTTCGCCCAGGCGGCCTTGTTGTGGGCCGGGTCGAGCGGGCGCTCTTCGCCGAAGCCGATCGGGAGCAGGCGGCTGGCTGCGATCCCGCGGTCGATGAGGGCCTTGACCACCGACTCGGCGCGCTGCTGGCTCAACTTCTTGTTCTTCTTGTCCGGGCCACGCTCGTCGGTGTGGCCCTCGACCTGCACGCGCACGTCTTGACGGCTCTTCAGCGCGTCGGCGCACTCGTCGAGGATCTGGAAGCTCACCGCGCCGATGATCTTGGCCGAGTTCGTCTTGAAGTTGATCTGCTTCTTGAAGACGATTCGGTCCTTCTCGACGACGATGTTCTTGTACTCCTTCGGCTTCGGCGGCGGCTCTTCCTTCTTCACGTCGGGGCAGCCGTCGGTGTCGTCCAAGCCGTTGTAGACCTCGGGCTTGTTCGGGCATTTGTCGGCCACCACCGGGTAGTCGAGGATGCCGTCGCCGTCGTTGTCGAAGTCGGGGCAGCCGTCGCCATCCGCGAAGCCGTCCTTGTCCTCGGGCACGTTCGGGCAGCCGTCGCGCTCGTCCGGCACGCCGTCGCGGTCGTTGTCCGGCTCGGGGCAGCCGTCCTCGTCGAGGAAGCCGTCCTTGTCCTCGGCGGCCTCGGGGCAGCGGTCCTTGTTGTCGTGCAAGCCGTCGCCGTCGCGGTCGTACTCGGGGCAGCCGTCGTCGTCTTCGTCCGAGTCGAAGTCCTCGGGCTCGTCAGGGCATTTGTCGACGGCGTCGCAGAACGAGTCGCCGTCGCGGTCCGGGCAGCAGCCCTTCTTGTCCTTGACGGCGAAGACCTTGGCGGTGTTCTCGCGCGCGATCTTGATGTGCTCCCACGCCGAGATCGTGTCTCCACGGTCGGACTCGAGCCGCGCGAACTCGATGTGCGACTCCGCGAGCGCGAGCGCTTCCGGTGCGCAGTAGTAGGCCTGGACCTTGGCCGAGCGGACGATCTCCGACATGCGGGTCGTCTCTTCCTCGACCTTCTTGCCCGAGATGCAGCCCGAGAGCAGCACCGCCAGTGCGACCCCCAACGCCGCGGGACCGAACGACGAACGACGAATCATCGCTCACCTCCGTCCGCCTTCGGGGCCTTGCGCTTGCCGAACTTCTCGTCGCGCTTCTCGCGCTCGGCGGCGAGTCGGGCCACGTCGATGGCCTTCTCCGACATCGTCCGGCTCTGGCGCGCGAAGTTGGTCGCCGACTCGTACTGGCCGTAGCCCTCGAGCTCCTTGGCCTTCTCGAGCAGCGCCCGGGCCTTGGTGAACTCGTACGGCGCGCGGCGCTCTGCCTCGAGGCTCGTGCACTCCTCGAGGTCGCGGTCGGCGTCGCTAATGGTCGAAGCCGTCGAGACCGGCCCGCAGCCGCCGCTGGCGAGGCTGGCGCCGAGCACGAACGCACCCGTCAGGGCGAGGCGCCGGACGCGGCTTGCAGTCGAGGAACCTAGCGACATCCCAACCTCACGAAACGCACGCGGCGCTGCGGTACTGTCGCTGGCCGGTGAAGGGCGTGTCAAGCGCGGTCGCGGGGTGCGAGCGGACGGGGGGCACGGCCCACCGCGGGCCAGACCAGACCGTACTTGGTGATCGCATAGGCGGCCCGGAACGCGTCTTTGAGCCCGATCTTCTTGCCCTCGGCGTAGGTGCGGCCGTTGTAGGAGATGGGCACCTCCCACACCCGCACCCCGAGCTGGGCGATCTTCGCGGTCATCTCGGGCTCGATACCGAAGCGGTCCTCTTCGAGCGCGATGGCCTGGATCACCTCGCGGCGGAATACCTTGTAGCAGGTCTCCATGTCCGTGAGGTTCAGGTCGGTGATCACGTTCGACATCGTGGTCAGCATCTTGTTGCCGAGCGAGTGCCAGAAGTAGAGCACGCGATGGGACTCCCCGGCGAAGCGCGAGCCGTAGACCACGTCGGCTTTGCCGGCCAAGATCGGCTCCACCAATCGGTCGTACTCGCCCGGGTCGTATTCGAGGTCGGCGTCCTGCACCAGCACGATGTCGCCGGTGGCCTCCTGGAAACCGCGCCGAATCGCCGCGCCCTTGCCCTGGTTGCGCTCCTGCAGCAGCACCCGGATTTGCGGGTGCTCGGCGGCGAGCTCGGCGAGCACGTCGCGCGTGCCGTCGCGGCTGCCGTCGTCGACGATCAGCAACTCGATGTCGAAGGGCTGCGCCAGCACCTGCGCGACGATGACGCGGATGGTGTGGATCTCGTTGTAGCAGGGCATCACCACCGAGAGCTTGGTGGCGCGGGTCTCGCTGACCTCGCTCTTGCGACGTCGATTCTGGTTGCTGGCCATGTCGCTCCTGCTGGCGCGGCCACCCACCGGAGCCGCGGCGGCCGGACGATACGACCCGCCATTCCGCAAAATCAACTCCGCCGCGGGCCGCCCGCCTGCGCGCTCACGGCCCGGTCGAAAAGCGCCATCGAAGTGTCTCGGTCTGCGTGCCCTGCCGGTAGACCAGGCTGACCTCGTAGCTCGTGTCCGCCGCGAGCGGCGCGTCCGCGTACAGCGCGACCGAGCGCGCATCGAAGGCGGCGAGGTCGCTGTCGGTGCCGGCATCGAGGAAGACGTGCGCGATCGGCGTCGTGTCGCCGACGGCCTGCAGCGCGTGCGCCTCGACGACGGCGCCCTTGGGCAGCCGCGCCGTGACCATCGGCCCGGACGGATAGCCGCTCGGCGGCGGCGCGGGTTGCGGCGACTCGGCGCCGTCCCAGCTGCGCGGCACGTCGGTCGCCCCCGGCGTCGGCCAGACCACGATCGGGTCGGTCTCGACCTTGCCTGCGCCGAAGACCATCACCTCGCATTTCGCCTTCCCGGCTGCCGCCTGGCCGTAGCCGAAATCCACCGTGTCGGGCGCGATCAGCGGTAGCCGGTGGTAGAGCGTCTCCATCCAGCCGGTGATCGCGCCGCTCGCACCGCCCGTGAACGCCATCACCTCCGACGACGGGCTGCCCGCGTAGCCCGCGGCCTTCATCCGGTCGCCGAAATTCTTGCCGGTGAACCCGTCGCCAAAGCTCGCGTCTTCGGCGTGCGGAGACAGGCCCGCCGCCGAATAGGCCGTAGCGTGGGCGACGTAGAAGCTCGCGTGCGCCTGCGCCGCCGCGGCCGCCGCTGCATCGAGCCGCGCGGCTGCGACGCCGACTTGCGCACGGATCTGGTCGAGCAGCGCCGCCGCCGCACGTTGGTCCGGGTCGACGCCTTCGATGCCGGTCCGGTCAGGGAGGGGAGCGAGGCGCGCCGGCCCCGGATGCACCGTGCCGGTCGAGTGGCCGCCCCAATTGGGCGAACCCAAGCCGCCGCCACCGTCGCCGGCGTCGACGCCGCCGATCGGCGCCTGCCAACTCGCAGTCCACGCCGTGACCACCGTGCAGCAATCGCTGCCGTCGTTCAGAACCAAGCTGCCCGAGGCCTGCTCGGCGCCGAAGAACTGGCCCTCCACGCGCGCAACGTCGTCTTTCGCACTGAACGCCACGACGCCCTCGACGCTGCCGAGAGTCCGTGCCGGAAAGTCGACGCTGCAGCCTTCGTCGCCGGTGCAGCTCGCGGCCCCGACCTGGATCGACACCACGCGCCCGGCACTGACCTCGAACGCGAGCTCGGGACCGGACCAAGCGCCGTCGCGGGTCGACGGCGAGGCGTCGCCGCCGTCGGTGCTGTCGGCGCAGCCGGCGAGCATGGCGAACACGACGAGGCCGCCGCTCGGGAATCGGCGACCGGCGAGGGTCCGAACCAGCGAGAATCGTCCACGCATCGGGATGCTCCGAAGCCGCGCGGTGGTCGCGGCAGGGCGTGAGGATGCCAGCCTCGCCGGCCATCGTCAGCAACGAAGGTGGCGGGGCTTGAAGGCCGGGCGCGGCTGCGCGACCATGCGCCCGCGGTGTGTGCCGTCCCCTGAGGAGTTTGCCCCGTGATCTGCCGTTCGAAGGTCAGCGCCAGGCTCGTCGTGCTCGCCCTCGCGTTGTCCTTCGCTGCGTGTGGCAAGCCGGCCGAAGATCGCGCGCGTGCCGCCGAATTGCAGCGTACGCAGGCGGCGATCGGGGCGTACAGCGCGGCCTCTCAGGCGGCCAACAGCCTCCACTCGGACGTCATCGGTGCCTTCCAGCGCGCCAACCGCAGCACCAGCCTTCCCGACTACCGCGACGCGATGCAGAAGGACGTGCTGCCGGCGATGGACCGCTTCATCGAGCGCCTCTCGCAGATGCCGACCGGTACCCCCGAGCTCGAGCGGATCCACGGCGGCTTGGTGCAGGCCTACCGTGACGCCCGCAGCAAGCTCGCGACCTACACCGAGAGCCTGCAGACCGCTCGCGACCTCGCCCGCTTCGCGCCGATTCGCGAGGAGCTGCAGCAGCGCGTGGCGGCATACCGTAGCGATCTCGACAACTACTACCGTGGTCACAATCGGCAGCTGCGGCTCGAGGGTGGCGCTGCCGGGATGGCGGCCGAGGCGACGCCGGCCGCGCCATGACCCGCCTGCGCCCACGTCGGCTGGTCGGGGTCGCGCTGATCGCCGGTCTTCTCGGCGGATGCGGCACCGCCCCACGCGTTGCAGCGCCTGCCAATCCACGACGCGCCCGTCTCGAGGCCGCCCTCGCCGCGCTGCCGACCGACGCCCCCATCGCGCTGCGCTACAACCCCGCCCCCTGCGATTGTCCCGCCTTCGAGCTACCCATCGATGGTGGTTGGCTACGGGTCGAATTGGTGGCGAGCGGGAACGTGCCGGAGTTTCCGCGTCTGCTCGACTGGCTGGGCGCTCAGCCACCCGAACGCTGGCCGATTGGCCTGAGCTTGCGCGGCGCCGTCGAGCGGGAGCTGCTGCGAACGACGTCGGGGACCTATGCAGCGCGACTGGACGTGACCGCCGTCCTCGGTCCGCCCGAAGCGATCGCGCCCGCCGCGGCGCCGGAGCCCACCAGTGAACCGACCGGCGCGCCGACAGCCCCCGAATCGCCCGACCCGACGAATCCTTGACGCCGCCCAGCCGTTGCAGACCATGCACGGGGCGCGCCGCATCGGAGGCGTGGCCCGAGGAGGAGCCGTGTTCGCATCCAAGGTCGTCTCGTCGCTCACCGTCGCCCTGACGCTCGCGCTCTGCGCCGCGCCGGGCCTCTCGCTCGCCAAGACCAAGGTCAAGCCGCCATCGATCGACGTCCGCAAGGGCAAGTCCAAGATCGGCTCCGAGGTGGTGCGCTCGCGCGAGGGCGAGGCCAACGCCTACCACTCGACCTCCGCGAAGCTCCGCGATGCCGGCCGCAGCTTCACCCAGCGCGCGCACCTGATGCTCGACGACAAGGGCGTGCTCGTGACCTACGACCGCTGGATCGACGTGAAGGGCGCCACCATCCGTATCCGCGCCTTCAATTTCGAGGGCACGTGGAAGCTCGTGCTCTTCGGCCAGCCTGGCGAAAAGAACAAGGTCACCGATTTCACGATCAAGGGCGCTCCGGTGGTCTTCGACGAGCGCAGCCCGATGATCAACGGCCTCGCTGCCGTCCTCGCGGGCAAGCGCACGACCGTGCCCTATATCCGCATCGACGACACCACCGCCGGCGAGGCCAAGGTCGAGCGCGAGTCGCTCGTCGACGCAGCCGGCAAGCGCTACGTTCGCACTCGCTTCGTCGCCCCGAAGTTCACCGTCACCGTCGTCCGCGATGCCGCCGGCAAGACCGTCGCCACCACCGGCCCCGGCGCCTACAGCGGCAGCACCGGCGAGGTCGACCCCGCCAAGCTCAGCCCGGCCGGCGACGACGCCGAAGTCACCGCGCCACCCACCGAGAAGAGCGACGACACCCCACCCCCGCCGCCCTCGGACGACCCACAAGGCCGCGCCATGCCCGCCCCCGGCGACAAACCCGCCGCCAAGCCGGGCACCAAACCCGCCGCGCCGTCCAAGGACGATGCCAGCGAATAGCCACCCCCAACGGCCGAGAAGCCTACGGCTGCGACGCAGCCGTAGGCAGAGCCGTCCGACGACGTCCAATCAACCAAGCGCGCCCTCAGCCCGGGGGAGTGTGAGGGGGAGCGCAGCGGCCCCACCTCACAATCGGGGGAGGTGCGAGGAGGGGGCCGCCCCCTCCTCGATCCCCACGCACGGCAGTGCAATCCAAAGCAACGAAACAAGATCTGCAACGTACGACGAGAAGAGAGCCGAAGCTCCCGTCGGCAACCAAAGGCACCCGAAGCGACAACGACCCATCACCACGCGGAGGCGAGACGAGAACGGTGAACAAGTCGAATTAGCCTGTTCACGTCCGCGCCCGAACGTATGTTGACCCGTCGTAGGTTCTTCTAGGAGTTCGCGTCATCGGCCGCATTCGATTGCGACTTCGAGGACGCGCGTTGGCTTGTTCACGTCAGCGCCCGTGCTTGCGTCGACTCGTCGTGGGTCTTTCTAGGACTTCGCGCTATCGGCCGCATTCGATTGCGACTTCGAGGACGTGCGTTGGCCTTGGCCGGGTGCGTGGGCTCAGTCGCCCCATCGAGCACGGGCTTCGTCCTTCCACTCGTCGGGGAAGTAGTAGAACCCCTCGCAACCCAGCTTGAAGAAGCACGTCTCACAGGCGGTCTCGTGTCGACGCCGCGCCTGCAGGTAGTCGAAGAGGTTCACGTCGTCCATGGTGACGAAGACCATCCGCCGCTCGAGCTTGTAGAGGTCGCCCATGCAATAGGCTTCGTAGCCGGGCATGTAGCAGATCGGCAGGTTGATGACCTGGAAGTCGATGCGGTCGCCGTAGCGGTCGATTAGCTCCATCACCTTCGGCGCCACCTCGGCCGGATCGGGCTGCGTCTCCGCCGACGCTCGGCCGAACGGTGTCACGAACTGGATATTGCAGAGCTTGACGCCGAGGCGCACGAGCAGCTCGCCGTACTCCATCAGCACCGGGAAATTCGTCCTGGTGAGCGTGACGTTGACGCCGAAGCCGACGCCGGACTCGCGACAGAGCCGGACTGCGTTGGCGATGCCGGCGGTGGTCTGCTCGAACGCGCCCTTGGACTGCACCTGCTTCTCGTGTACCTCGGGGTTGGGGCCGTGCAGCGAGATCAGCAGGTTCGTGATGCCGCTCCGAACCACCTTCGCAGCGTTCTTTTCCAGCATCAGCATCCGACCGTTGCTGGTCAGGTTGATCTGCTCGTAGCCCAATTCCTTGGCCTTGCGGAGGAGCAAGAAGAGGTTCGGGTTGGTGGTCGGCTCGCCGCCGTCGAAGTCGATGAGGTCGAAGCCCTGCGCGCGGCGCTCGGTCATGAAGCCGATCTGCTCGGCCACCTCGCCGTGCGTGGGCAGCCGGTTGCCCGTGGCACAGAACACGCACTGATTGTTGCAGATGTAGGTCGTGTTCATGATGACCTTGCGCGGCTTGAAGGTCTCGACCTTGACCTCCAACACGCGCTTGGCCACCTCGAGCTCGTGCGCCGTCCAGCCGGCTTCGCGGTCCTCGATCACCGCCCGGCCCTGAAAGAGCGGGCCGATGTCGCGGTCCTCGCGCTCGGTCCACAGCCCGCGGCGCTCGACCTCGTCGAAGAGCGGGGTGCCGGCGATCGGCGTCGCGAACTGCACCAATGGGCGCGCCTGATGCGCTTCGAAGAGCGCCCACGCCGTCTCGAGCGTCTCCAGAATCTCGGCCCGCGTCTCCCCCGGGCTGCCGATCATCCAGTGCACGACCAACGGGAGGCCCGCGGCCTGACACCATTGCGCGACGCGATGGGTGGCCTCGCGGTCGAAGCGCTTGCCGATGATCTCGTTGGCGACGCGCTCGGTCGCCGCCTCCGCCGAGATCGAGAGCAGCGGGCTGACCTGCGCCAGACGCTGCACCTGGGACTCGGTGAGACGGTCGGCGCGCATCCCGTTGGGGAAATCCGCGCGCATGTCGAGCTCGATCAGGGCGTCGAGCAAGGCGTCGAAGTGGCTGGCCTTCACGTTGACCAGCTCGTCGAGCACGACGACGCGCCGGATGTCGAACGCATCCCGCAGGTGCTGCAGGTGCGCGCGCACGCGCTCGGCCGGGATCGGTCGCCAGCCTTGGCCCTGCACGTCGTCGCGGCGCCACGGCGTCGCGGTACAGAAACTGCAACTGTAGGCGCAACCGCGGCTGGTCTTGATCGCGGCGATCGGCGGGTGCAGGTCGAAGATCTCGCGTTTGACGTCGGCCCGCGCGACGCGGCCGAGGAAGCGCTGGAAGGCCGCAAAATCGACCAAATCGTAGGCCGGGTCCGGCAGCGCCCCGAGATCTTCGGGTGGTTGGCCCTTGAGCAGGCGCTCGGCGGGCAGCGCACCGCCGGCCAGCGCCGCGACCAAGCTCGGCAAGCTGCGATCGGCCTCGTAGCGCAACCCGACGTCGACGCCGAGCTCGTCGAGCCACCCTTCGTCCCACGCGATGACGTGCTGGCCGCCGACGTCCAGGTCCGCCAACACGGTGCGCGCGTCTGGCCAGCGGACCGCCAAGCCGCCGACGAAGCGGGCGAGTTCGGCCGATGCGGCTCGCGCACGCAGCCACGGGCTCGCGGCGATCACCACCACGTCCGGCGCCTGCTCCGGTAGACGACCGTTGTAGGTCGCCCACGGCACGCCGAGGCGGATCATGCCACCGCGCTCGTCCGAGAGCGTCGAGGTCGGCAGGCAGAAGGCGTCGAGCACCTCAACCTCGTGGCCGGCGTCACGCAGCGTCGCCGCCGCCTGCCAGGTCCCGAGGCCCGCGAGGTAGGGATAGTCGATGAACGCGCGGTGCAGCAGCAACGGCGGATGCAGCAGCAGGACGCGGCTCAAGGTTCCCTCCCGTCGCGCGATCTGCGCGTAGGCCGGGAGGATACGGGTCGGCCGCGGGGCCAGCAAGCGAGGCGGCCGCAAGCTGCATGGAATCGCGGCGCTGCCTCGCGCGTTGCGAAGGAACCCGACGGCAGGCACCGTGCGGAGGGAGCCGTGGTCGACCAGCGGTTCCGCTTGGAGGGAAGGTGGCGAACGTGCGACGGCGATGTCGACAGGCGTGGGGCTGGCTCCTAGCGGCCGGCCTCGTGTTCGTCGCGCAGTTGCCGTCCTCGGCGTCCGCCGGCTGGGGCGCGCGCAAGCCCAAGCCCGAAGCGAACAGGCCCCGCAAACCCCGCAAGCCGAGGCCGGCGCGGCCTCGCCGACCCGCCGACCGGCCCGCAGCGAGTCAGCCAGCCGCGGCTCTGCCGTTCGCGACCCGCGCACGGGCGGCTTTGGACGGCCGCGCCCGGCCCCGAACGATCTTGCCGCTGGTCAAGGAAGCCGTCGCCCGCCGCGAGATCCCGGTCGCGCTCGAGCTCGCCGAACGCGTCTTGGACGACCGCCGCGCGCGGCAAGCCGAACTCGTCGACGTCGCGACCGCCCTCGGGGTCGGTCGACCGTTCCCCGTGCAGGTCGCGCTCTGGCGCCGCGCCTACGACCAGCGCGGCGGGTCGAGTTGGATCCGCGACAGCATCGAAGAAGGCTACGCCGACGCCCTGCTCGCCAGCGGCGATCACGCCCGCGCCGGCGAAGTGCTCCGCGTCGCCATGCAGCGTCGACGCCCCGGCATGCGCGGGCCGATCGTGGCGCGCTTGGTCGCTTGGGCGAAGGTCGCCGACGCGGTCGACGAGGTACGGGATCGATTGCTGGCGCTACGCGACCCCGACGCCGCCGTCGCTGCGGCCCGCCTGGTGACCGAGCTCGACGGCGAAGCAGCCGGCGCCGCTGTCCTGCGGGAGGCGTTCGAGCGATTCCCCGGCCACCACGGTCTCGGCTCGGCCTACCTCGCGGCGCTCTCGCGCCTCGGCGACCGGCCGGCGCTGGAGAAGGCCGTCCAGCGGATCGTACGGGTGACGGGCGGCGATCCGATGCCTTGGCTGTTGGTGCTCGATGCGCACATCGTGGCGCGTGACAACCAGGCTGCCCGTACGCTGATCGACCGACTCGCGGCTGCCCACAAGCGGCACGAGGTCCTGCTCGAGGCCCTGATCGACCGCGAACAGCGGCTCGGAGACGTCGCCGAGCGCATCGAGCCCTTGTTCGAAGCGCTCTTGCGCGCCGCCCCGCGCAACCCCGCCCACGTCGAGGCCTACGCCGAGTGGCTGCTGGTCCGCAGCCACGGACAGCTCGACCGCGCGCTGGCCGTGCTGTGCCGACTCGAGCGGATGCCGGCCGGGCCGATCGAGGGCAAGCGCCGCATGGCGCAGCTGCTCGCGGCCCACGGTCAGGTCGTGGAGGCGCGCGGTCTGCTGCTGGAGCTGCGCGATGCGCATCCCAACCGGCGCGACGTCCTGCGCGATTTGGCCCAACTCGACGGTGCCAGCGGTCGCAAGGCCGAGGCCGAGGCCGTCTGGTTGCAGCTCTGCGCGATCCCGCCCGGCGCCGACGAACCGCTCCGCCGCGACGTCGCCGAGGCCCGCCGCAGCCTGCTCACCCTCTGGCGCGCGTGGGCCCCGCCGGGGCGTCTGCGTGGGCTGCAAGACGCGCTCGCAGCGGGCCGAGCCACCCTCGGCGAAGCGTTGCTCCTGATCGAAGGCTGGGCCGGTGAAGTCGCCGCCGGCGCGACGCCGCAGCTGCCCCGCGCGTGGCTGGCCGGCGCGCTCGCCACCCCCGCGACCGGCCCACTCGCGCCGCATATCGACGATCTCGAGATGCTCCAGCGCGTCGGCGAGCTATTGCTGGCGCGGCGAGAGACCGACTTGGTCCGTGGCGTGGTCGAGCGCCTGCTCGCTCGTCAGCCCGAGGCCGGCCGGGAGCTGGGCCTGCGCTTGGTCGAAGCGGCGCTGCTGCGGCAGGACCTGGAGACGGCACGCGCGGTCGAGCAGTTGCTCGGCGAGGGCGGCCTCGACGTGCACGCCTGCCTTCGCCTGGGCGAGTTGCACCTCCGCGCCGGCGATCGCCTCGGCGCGCGTCGCCTCTTGCAGCGTGCGGCGGCGCTTGCGCCCCGTGACGTGCGTCCGACCGCGCGGTTGGCGCGGCTGTTCCGCGACGAAGGCGATCTGGCGGAGGAAGACGCCGCCCTGCGCGCGGTCGTCGTCCGCACCGTCGACGCGGACGAGCTGGAGCAGGCCGGTCGACGACTGCTGACGCTGGCGATGGCGCGGGGTTCGGCCGGAGCCCTGCTGCGCTGGTTCGACACCGTGATCCCCACCCACCCGCGCCGGGCGGTGATCGAGCGCTTTCGGCTGCAGGCCTACGACGCCTGGCTCCGCACCGAGCCGCTCGAACGCCGGCTGGGTGGTGACGGCGAGCCGCCGCCGAGCGCCTCTGCGTTGGGCGAGGCCTTGGCGCAGGGCGATTTGGCGATGCGGGTCCGAGCGCTGCGCCAGGCGCGTCGGCTGCGGCGGCCCCTGCCGGAGGCGGTCGCCCGTCGACTGCTCACCGATCCGAACGCGATGCTCCGACGAGACACGATCTTCGCGCTCGCCGCGGCGGGTGACGACACCAGCGTGGCGGTTCTGCTGGAGTCCGAGGGCGAGCGCCACTTCGAGGTCCGCGTCGCGCAGCTGCTCGCGCTCGGGCAGCTACGGCCCTTGCCGCGCGTCGTGCCCTTCCTCGAGCAGCAGTTGCGCGAACGCAATGTGACGCTCGCCTCGTTGACGCTGCTCGCCCTCGGCCACGTCGGCGATCCGAGCGTCGCGCGCACCGTGCTCGACGTCTCGGACAAGCGACGCGAGCTGGCGCTGCCGGCGCTGCTCGCGCTCGGGCCGGTCGCGCGCGCCATCGACGACGCCGACGCGCGATCACGGGCGATCGCGCGGATCGCTGCGCTCTCGCATCCGGCGCCGACGCTCGATCACGGCATGGCCATCTTCGCGCGCGTCGCCGGGTCGTGGTCGCTCGCGGCCTCGGGCGATCCCGGCGCCCGCGCGCTGCTGCTCGATCGTGCCATCCGGGCCGAGACGACGATCGAGCGCGTCGCCGCGCTGCGGCTTCTCGCCGCGGAGCCACCACGGCTCGAGGGCGACGCCTTCGATCTGCCCGACCTGCAGAACCTGCGCGGGCTGCACGATGAGGTGATGAGCCGGGTCATCGCCCCCTGGATGGTGCTGGACGACGCGCTGGTGCGGGCGGCTCTGGTTCGCCTCGACGCGGAGCTCGCGCCGCTGGTGACGACGCTCCCCACCGCGGAGCGCGCGCGCTTCTGTGGCCACGTCGCGCCGCGCGCCCCCGCCGGAGGGGCGCTGGTCCGCGCTTGTCGCTGACTGTCTTTCGGGAACGTGCCCTTGCCGCTATACTGCACGGGTGGCCCGGAACGCGTCCTCCCGTCGTGATCCGGGCCTCGTTGGAGGCCCGATGCCCACGTTTCGATCCCCCTGGTTCCGCGCTTGGTTGACGGTGCTGCTCGTCTTGGGCGCCGGCTCGTGTGGCAACGAGGTCGTGGTCTACGACGCGCTCTACCTCGAGATCAGCAGCGAGGCGCCCGACGGAGGCCCGATCACCCGTCTGGATCTCGGTGCCATCGGCCTCGACGCCGACGGCAAGGCGCTGTTCAAGATGCCCGAGCAGGCCGGCGACGAGAGCTACGCCTTCCCGCTGCCCGCCAATGTGGATCTGGTCAGCAAGCCGTACGTCGTGCGTCTGCGCGTCGGCCAGGCGGTGCCGGCCCGCATCCAGCTGCGAGTGCGCGGCCTGGACGACAAGCTCGCCGCCTTGACCTCGTTCTCCGGCGTCGTCGACACGCCCGGTGACGACCGCAAGATCACCATCCGCCTGCTGCGCGCCGTCGCCGACTGCGACAGCGACGGCGACGGCGTCAAGGATTGCGGCAAGGATGGCTGTTGCGCGCTCGGCGAGGCCGGCGATTGCGACGACAAGGCCGCCGGCGCCAGCCCGTTCGACCTCGAAGACCCCTGCACCCAATGCGGTAACGGCATCGACGAAGACTGCGACGGCACCGACCTCGCCTGCGTCGACGGCGACAACGACGGTGTGCCCGACTGCCAGGAGCAGAGCTGCGGTGCCGGTGCGGCCAGCGATGGTTCGGTCTACCCCGGCGCGCCCGAGATCTGCGACGGCAAGGACAACGACTGCGACGGCAGTACCGACGAAGACCTCCCCTACGTCGGCATCGACGGCAAGCCCGGCACCCTCGCCAAGGGTGCGGCCTGCGGCGCGGGCGTCTGCGCCGGCGGCACGGCGGTCTGTGCCCCCGACGGCAAGAGCCTGGTCTGCTCCTCGGCCGACAAGCAGCAGGGCGCCGAGAACTGCGACAACCAGCTCGACGACGACTGCAACGGCAAGGTCAACGACGGCTGCGCGCTCACCGACATCGACGGCGACGGCGTCGCCAACGAGGTCGAGGACCAGCAGTGCAAGCACCCGTACGCGCGCTTCCACAGCGAGGTGCACCCGGGCAACACCGCCAAGGAGGCGTGCTGCGTTCCGTACACGCAGCTCATCCTGAGCAAGGACGCGAACTGGACCGAGAAGGACGCGATCCCCGAGGGCGCCGCGGTCACCGACGCCGAGCTCGCGGCCTGTGACTTCAACTGCGACGGCAAGGTCTCGCCCTGCGCTCCTGGCGATAAGGACGGCGACGGCGTCGCGGCGCCGCTCGACTGCGACGACAACGACCCGATGACCTACCCCGGTGCGGCCGAAAAGTGCGGCGACGGCAAGGTGCAGGGCTGCATCGGCGCGGATCCCGCTTGCGACGCGACCGACGCCGACGGCGACGGCTGGTCCGGCGCCGCGGACTGCGACGACAGCGACAAGGCCGTCCACCCCGGCGCGGACGAGGTCTGCAACGGCAAGGACGACGACTGCGACGGTCACGTCGACGACGGCAACCCCGAGGGCGGCGACGCCAGCTGCGGCGATCCGGACGGAGAGTGCGGCAAGCAACCCGGCGTGCGCGTCTGCAAGCACTGGCCGACCGGCCAAGATCCGGGTCCGCTCGATTGCCTCGACAAGGCGTTCGACGCCAGCAGCCTGACCTGCGTCGGCTGCGAGGGCGACAAGCGCCCCGACGTCGAGGTCTGCGACTACCTCGACAACGACTGCGACGGAAAGAGCGACGAGGACTACCTCTACAGCCAGGAGGGCGGCGGCGAGCTCGCGATCGGCGCGGTCTGCGACGGCATCGGCGCGTGCGGCGAGGGCAAGGTCGAGTGCCGGATCACCAAGGACAAGGCCGTCTGCTCGACCGATCCGGACGGCAGCAAATCCGCCGCCAAGCCCGAGATCTGCGACAACAAGGACAACGACTGCAACGGCGTCACCGACGAGTCGCTGACCAGCATCGCCGACTCGACCTGCCACAAGGCCGGCGTCTGCGCCGGCACCGCGGTGGCTCAGATCCTGACGGTCTGCGTCGCCGGCAAGTGGGTCTGCGACTACACCAAGGTCCCCGGCGTCGAGTTCGACACGAGCAAGAGCTGCGAGCCCGGCGACGCCTTCTGTCATTGCCCGGGCTTGGGCGACGGCGGCAAGAAGTGCTTCCCGATGGTCGAGTCCAGCTGTGAGGGCAAGGACAACGACTGCGACGGCAAGGTCGACGACGACTTCACCTTCGACGACCTCGGCACCGCCCGCCTCATCGGCGAGGGCTGCGGCACCGGCGATTGCAGCGGCGGTACCACGCTCTGCAAGGCCGACGCCTCGGGGCTGACCTGCGACTCGCTCGGCAAGATCACCAAGGAGGTCTGCGACGCGAAGGACAACGACTGCAACGGCAAGACCGACGACGCGATGACCGTCGCCGACTCGTCCTGCAAACTCGTCGGCCAGTGCTCGCCGCAGAACGTCGCGGCGAGCTGTCAGGACGGCAAGTGGGTCTGCGACTACAAGTCCGTGCCCGCCTACGAAGCGACCAAAGAAGCG
>JBEARB010000136.1:0-3460 GCA_041163625.1 Pseudomonadota bacterium
GCGAGGGTCCAGCCATCACGGGCGAGGAACTCGTCGATCACCTGGGGCGTCACGTAGCCCGTGGCGGCCTCGGTGACGAGCGTGTCGACCGCCTTGCGGAAGCGCCGACCGGCCGCATAGAGCTCGTAGAGCGGGGTCGAGCGGACGTCGTCCTCGTTCATCTCGGGCAAGTGGATGACCAGCGGCGTCGGGGTCGTGCCCGATTCGAGTCGGCCGAGTTGGAGCATCAAGGCGAGGAAGCTGCCGCGATAGGCCTGGAGTGCGAAGCGTGCGCCGCTGCTCGAGCTCGCGGCCATCTGGGCGTCGACCCAATCGGAGTAGTCGTCGTTGCCGTCGAGCCAGAGCACGATGCCGCTACGGAGGGCGGCGGCGTTGAGCTCGGCGATGAGGCGTTCGCTGATGGGGCCGATGGTCATGCGACCTCCTCCTTGATCGTCCCGCTCAGACCAAGGTGTTCCGGGACGGAGATTGGTAGACGCTCCCTACCAACACTGACTTCTTGCGACCCCAAGCAAAGGTGAGCCTACCAATCCTCTCCGGCCAACTGCACCGCCGCCCGATAGAGCGCAATGAAGGACGGCGACTTATTTCGGTGTCGCCCGCGGCGAGCAGTTCCAAGCTCGGGCCCCATCATGCGTGCCCAGCGGACCTTCGCCTCGTTTCGCCACTTCACATAGCGTTGAAAGCGCTCCCACGTGCCGTCCTGGCCGTCCTGTACGTAGTCCTTGAGCTGCCCCGGCCGGACACGCCGAAACGCCCGACGCACCGCCGATAGGTCACCGAGATAGAAAGCTTCTGTCTCTTCCACCGCAATTCGGATCAAGTGTCTCGGCGCTGGATTGCAGTGCGCTAGCGCTGCTACGATGGCCTGCTTCAGGTCGCGGCAGTCGTCTCGATCGGCGTCCACCAGGACGAGAACCGCGTCTGTTGCGGGGTCGAGCGTGCGACCAAACGCGCGCATTTTCGCAGGAAGTTGGTCGAGCAGTCCGCGGCGGCCGGGATCTGCTGCGGTGTCTGGCTCGCGCGGGAGTTTGCCCCTTCCTTCGTGCGGGATGACCCGAAACACATGGCCAGGCAGTGCGCGCGGCAACCAACCCTCTAGGAGCGCAACCTCGCTCGGTCCTTCAACCAATACGTGAAGTCTCATCGCGACGCACTCTCGCCACGACTCTGCGTGCCAGCCACGTCAGCTTCCAAATGCCGACTGAACCACAGGCTGCCTAGCGGAATGCCCTCTTCGACAAGTGCACGTATCTCAGCCGACGCACCACAACACTCCGCCGACACATCGCCCTCCGAGCGCTTTCGAAGCACCCAGACATTGTCCGGACCCAACGCGTCGACGAACGCCGGCGAGTGCGTCGTCACGAACACCTGCGTATGTCGGTCGTCTTCGGCGCGCTCGAAGAACTCTCGGGCCAGGCCGTAGAGGAGTTGATGGTAGAGACCATTCTCCGGCTCTTCGATGCCGATGAGTGGCTGTGGCTCCGGGTCCTCGAGCAGGAGCATGTAGGCAAAGAGCTTGAGCGTACCGTCGGACATGTCGGCCTGGTAGAACGGTTGAGCGTAGCCTTCCATCTCGAATCGGATCAGCAAGCGTCGATCTTGGCTCGTCTCGCAGCCAATTCGCTTGACGCCCGGGATCTTCCGGGAGACCTCGTCCAGCGCCCGCTGCAGATGATCGGGATGCGAACGCTGCAGATGCTGCAGATAGTTGCTGACGTTCTTGCCTTCGCGGTCAAGGTGCCGCTGTGCGCCCGCGACCTGGAGCGTCCGCATGTCGTCAGGAACGAAGTACGAGAGGTACCAGCCCTCGATGTAGGCGCGGAGGCCGAGAATACGGGGGTGCTCTCGGAGCTGACCGAGCGTCGTGATGCCGAGTCGAGTCATGTCGTCCAAGTTCACTTCGACGCGATTCGCCGTCTCCTCGCCTTCGGTCGCTTCGCCCGACCAGGCTTCGCCAACGCCACGCTCGAGTCGCAGGAACGGAAAAGGGCGTCCTCGCTTCTGTTTTTTGCGCCGCTGCTTGAGCAATTCCCGTGCAACGATTGGCCGACCATCTTCCAAGTCGAAATCCAACTCATAAGTGATGGGGCGCGCGTTGGTGGCTTCGCGATAGTAAAGCGCGAACGAGATCGGCTCGGTGGAACCTTGCGTGCGCAGGCGCTCGAATCCACCCCGATGAGGTCGATCACAGGCGGCCTCGACGCCGTCGCGGAGGCAGTCTGCGAGGAAGCCAAATGCATCGAGCACGGTGGATTTACCACAACCGTTGGCGCCAATCAGGCAGACAAGGTGAGGTAGCGGGACACCCTCGCCGTAGCCGGTTTGGCCCAAGGTCACGTCGCGCAACGAGCGATAGTTCCGAATTCGGATGCCAAGCAGTTGTGCCATCGCCTACTCCTCGTCTTCCGCCATGGACGTGTCGTCGTCACCGGCGAGTTCGGTAGCATCGTCCACGTCGTCACCATCGCCAAGCGCCAACACCAACGGCTTCAGCCCCGCCAACATCGCAATGCGCGCATCGACCTTCCCCGGATGCCCCGCCTCGAACGCCGCCCGAGCCACCGCCTCATCCGGCGCCAACAACCGAAACTCCTTGCCCTGCTTCTCCGAGAGCTTCAGCTCCAGCTCCCACACCTCGGCCGGCAACGCCGACCACAGCCCCGACTCCAGCAGCGTCATCGTCTCGACCAGCTTGCGCTTGTCGCCACGGCCCATGCGCCGGATGGCCTCCTTCTCGACCGCGGCCAACGCGTCCGCGGGGCGGTCGCGCAACAGCGCCGCGCGATGGCCAACGTCGCCCGGGTCCGGGTCGGGCGCGCCGAGCCGCAAGCCGTCCGGGGCGTAGGGCGCCTCTTCGATGCGGCCCGGCCAGCTGCCCTGCGCCTGCAGGCCCAGCTCGTCTTGCAGCCGCAGCTCCCAGGCCCAGGCGCGCTCGGGGTGGTAGCGCCAGAAGCAGCCGTGCGCGACGCCGAGCGAGGGGTCGGCCTGGCATTTGGCGTCGACGCGCGCGGGCCAGTAGCGCATGGCGAGGTGGGCCCAGTCGTAGTCCTTGGAGGATTTGGACTCGGCCAGCTCGCGCCACCACTTCTTCGGCTCCTTCCACTGCGGCTCGAGCAGCGGCCAGAGCGCGGCGCTGTTGATGAGCACGCCGTCGTCGAGGTCGGGGTCGTAGCGCGCGTCGCGGGCCCGCGGTGGGCAGCGGCCGTCGGGCGGCGGCGGGCCGGCGTCGGCGCATTGGGCGACGGCGTCGCAGAAGTCGGCGAGCTCGTCGCGGGCGGCGCGGAGCTTGCCGAGGGCGCGCTCGGCGCGGGCGGCGGCGGCCTTGTCAGCACCGTCGCGGGCGGCGCGCAGGTCGGTGAGCTCGCCGTCGAGGCGTTGCAGGGTGGGGCGGAGGTGGTCGGCCAGCGCGGTGTGCAGGGTGCGGGCGTCCATGCGATGGATCTGGATCCAGCAG
>JBEARB010000137.1:0-4377 GCA_041163625.1 Pseudomonadota bacterium
GCGGCTTTCATTCGTTCGTCTCGTTCCGCGCGAAATTCCCGGGCATGAGCTACCCGAAGATCAAGACGCAGGTCGAGGCACGGCTCTACGACGGCTGCTCGGCGGTGGGCTGGGCGCTCGCGCCGGTGGTCTACCCGAGCCACCAAGGCGAGAGCGTCTACATGATCGCGGACGGTCTTCCTGGCGTGCAAATCTACTACATGGGCGACACCAAATACGGCGTGAAGTCGGGTCAGTCCGCCGCCTTCTGCAACCATTGGTACCGCGTGCGCGTCTCGGTCCGCGAGCTCGGCACCGGCGTCTGGGGCGAGACCCAGATGTGGGTCCGCACCTACGACACCAAGACCATCGCGCCCTGACGGCGCGCTGCGCCGGCGCGTTCAGCTCGCCGCGAAGAGCGTCACCACACCACCGACCGCCAACGCGGTGCCGAGCCACGCCGACACGCTCGGTCGCTCGCCGAGCATCCACCACGCCAGCGGCAGCACGAAGAGCGGCTCGGTCGCGTGCACGCTCGCCGCGAGCACCAGGTCGACGCGCTGCATCGCCGCATGCAGACACCAGAAGCCGCCGAAGGTGACCACCACGACCGCGACCAGCAGGCTCGACAGACGCGGCCCCCGCAGCAGCGGCATCGTCCAGCCCCGCAGCCGCCCGCCGAGCGCCCCGCCCAGCGCCAGCGCCGCCGCGCCCGCCGCCATCCGCACCAGCGTCGCCGAGGTCGCGTCCGAGGCCGCCACGCCGTGCTTGGCCGCGACGGTGCCGAGCGCCATCACCAGCACCGCGCCGCCGCCATAGAGCAAGCCCAGCGGCTCGCTGCGGCCCTCGGCGGGGGCGAGCAGGCGGCGACCGAGAACCACCGAAACCCCGGCGAGCACGGCGCCCGCGCCCACCCACGCGCTCGGCGCAGGGCGCTCGCCGAGCAGCAGCAACGAGAGCAGCACCGTCACCACCGGCGCCAACATCGAGAGCACGACCACCGCGTGCGCGCCCAGGCGCTGCAACGCGAGGAAGAAGAGCGTGTCGCCGACCGCGATGCCGAGCACACCGCTCACCGCGAGCTCGAGCAGGGCGTCGTTGCCGGGCAGCGGACCGGGCGCGTGCAGCACCAGCGGCAGCAGCAGCAGCACGCCGAGCACGGTGCTGACCAGGTTCAGCCCGAACGCCGAGACCTCGCCGAGGCGTTGGTAGAGCGTGGCGCCGAGCGCCCACGACGCGGCCGAGGCGAGCGCCAGCAGCACCCCCGCCGAGGTGGTCAGGGCCATGTCAGCGTGAGGGTGGCGCCGGCGGTGGCGTCGCCGTGCGAGGTCACCTTGCCGTCGGGCCAGCGCACCTGCACGTCGGTGACGCCGCCGGCGCTGCCGGTGCCGAACACGGTATGGCGCAGCCAGCCGCCGCCGAAGCCGCCGTGGCCGACCATCCAGCGGGTACGCAGCTTGCCGCCGACCTTGGCGCTGACGCGCGCGCCGATGGCGTCGCGGTTGCCGGGCTTGCCGACCAAGCGGACGTGCACGGTGCCGCCGGCCTTGGGCAGGTCGTTGCGCCACAGCCGCACGGTCGAGCTGAGGTTCGGGTAGGGGCGCGCCTGCAGCACGTCGAGGTCTCCGTCGCCGTCGACGTCGACGAGCACCTGCGAGATCGCCATGAAGTGCGAATACGGCCCGGTCGGCAGCCGCTGCGCGACGAAACCGCCCTCGGGCGTGCCGAGCAGCAGCAAGTCGATGTTCGGATGCCCCTCGTAGGGCAGCTTACCGCCGACGGTGCAGCCCGCCGTCACCGGACCGAGCTGCTCGGGCGGCGTCCACAGCGCGCCGCCGAGGAAGACGTCGTCGTAGCCGTCCTGGTTGAAGTCCGCGACCAGCGGCGACCAACTCGAGGCCGACCACGTCGCGTACCAGACACCGAGCGCGGCGCCCATGTCGACGAACGAGACGGGCCCCCCCGCCGCCGGCTGCGCCTGCTGCACGTAGACGTGGCTCGGCCCTTCGTCGGCGAGCATCAGGTCGGGCTTGCCGTCACTGTCGGCGTCGAGCACGCCGAAGCCCATGCCGTGGCCGTAGGGATGGAAGCCCGCGCCGGTGCCATGCTGCACGAAGCTGCCGCCCTGGTTGTGCAGCAGGTAGTGCACGCCGAAATCGTCCGAGACGAAGACGTCCATCTTGCCGTCCAGATCGACGTCCATCGCCTGCGGGGCCGAGAGCAGCCCGCCCGGCGGCACCTTCCATTGCGCGGTCGCGTCGACCAGGGGCAGCTGCGCGCCGCGGATCATCATCCGGTTCTGCAGCGGCTCGAGGTCGGGCATCTGCGTGACCAGCGCACAGAAGAAGTCGTTGCCCGTGTAGCCGCAGTTCTTCGAGCCGCAGGCAGGTCCGGGTCCGGGGTTGCCGGCGTCGAACGAGGGCGAGCCGGTGCCGACGAAGACGTCGAGGTCTGCGTCGCCGTCGAAATCCGCGACGGAGACCGACCACGTCGAGAAGTTCATGATGTAGGGCAGCCAGGTCGCGGTGACGTCGACGAATCCGCCCTTGCCGTCGCCGGCGAACAAGCCGAGGCCGGATTCTCCGCCCACGAAGAGGTCGAGCTTGCCGTCGTCGGTGTAGTCGACCAGGACGCACGCGCTGGTCGGGATCAGCAGCGAGGTGTCGACCTCGGTGTAGACGTGCTTGGCGCTCGGTTGGCCGGCCGGACCGCTCATCAGCAGGGTGTGCAGCCGCGCCTTGGTGGCGTTGCGCTCGGTCACGACGAGGTCGTCGCGGCCGTCGCCGTCCAGATCACCCGCAGCGACGCAGAGGCTGTGCGTGGTCGCTGCGGGCACGCCGAGCGCGACCGAGATCTCGGCCATCGCCGCGGGCGGATAGGTGCTCGGATCGGTCGGCGCCATCACGATCGTGCCTTCGAGCGGGGGCGGCACCGCGTCGGTGGCGGCGCCGTCGCCGGTATCGTCGGCATCGGCGTCCGTGTCTTCCGCGGCGTCGGCGTCTTCGACCTCGGCGTCGTCGCCGGCGTCGGCGTCTTCGACCTCGGCGGCGTCGGCGTCTGCGTCCGCATCCTCGGCGTCTGCGTCCGCATCCTCGGCGTCCGCGTCCTCGGCGTCGGTGACTTCGACCTCGGCGGCGTCGGCGACCTCGGCGTCCGGGGCGGCGTCGGTGTCTTCGACCTCGGCGACGTCGGCGACCTCGGCGACGTCCGGCACGTCGACGACGTCGGTCTCGGCAGCGTCGATGCCCGAGGCGTCTGCTTCGACGTCGACTTGGCCGTCCGCGCTGTCGCCGTCGCCGGCCCCGATGTCGAGCTGCACGTCGACGACCGCGGCGTCTTCGGTGTCCTGCGCGGCGGCGTCGGTGCCGGCAGCGTCGGTGCCGCAGCCGGACGCCACGAGCAGCAACAGCAGACCGACGCAGAGGGTCAGCAGCGGGTTCGGGCGGCGAATTCGAGCCATCGGCGTCCTCCGGTGGGCATGGTAGCGGAGGGCCGCCCCCCTAGCCACCGAGCTCGGCCCGTTCGCGCAGCGCGCGGTCCGGCTCTCGCGCGACCGGGAAGGTGACGACGAAGCGCGCACCGCCGAGCGGGCTGCGCTCGACCTCGAGCGTGGCGCCGTCCGCCGCAAGCAGCCGGCGCGAGATCGCCAAGCCCAGACCCGTCCCCTCGTCGGGGCCCTTGCTGGTGAAGAAGGGCTCGAAGATGCGGTCCTTGAGGTGATCGGGCACGCCGGGGCCGTCGTCGTCGACCAGCAGCAGCGCGCGCTGGCCGGAGAAGCGCACCCCGACCTCGACCGTGCCGCTGCGCCGGGAGGCGTCCGCCGCGTTGACGACGAGGTTGAGCACGACCTGCTCGAGGTGGCGCCGCACCGCGTCGACCACGGGCGAGGGGCCTACCTCTTTGCGCTGCTCCACCGAGACGGCACGAACCTTCGGGTGCAAGCGCGCCAGCGCCAACGAGGCATCGACGAGATCGCGCAAGTCGATCGGCTCGGCGAGCACCTCGGCTGGGCGACCGAAGCTCGCCAGCTCGCGAAGAATGGCGTCGACGCGGGTGAGCGCGTCGTCGATCGCCTCGATCATCTCGGCCGGCGGCGCGCCGCTGCGAGCGGCGTCGACCGCGGCGATCGCGATCGACATCGGGCCGCCGATCTCGTGCGCGGCGCCGAGCGCGAGCCGGCCCGTCAGGCCGAAGCGCTGCGCCGTGACGAGCTGCGCCTCGGCGCGATCGAGGGCGACCCGAACAGCGTCGAGGTGGCTCGCGCGCTCGAGCTCCGCGCGACGCGCGCCCGCCTGCAACCGGCCGATCGCTTCGGCCAGCGCGGCGAGCTCCTCGCCCTGCCCGACCGGCGCACCGACCTCGCGCGCCATCCGCTCGACCGGACCGACGAGGTGGCGG
>JBEARB010000138.1:0-8823 GCA_041163625.1 Pseudomonadota bacterium
CGACTTGATGTGCAACATCTCGCGAGCCGCGATGTCGATGTCGCTGACCTGCCCCGAGAAGCCACCGAGCGGCTGGTGCAGCATAATGCGGGCGTGCGGCAGCGCGAAGCGGCGCCCGGGGGCACCCGCCGAGAGCAGCACGGCGCCCATCGAGGCCGCCTGGCCGATACAGATCGTCGAGACCGGCGCCGACACGAACTGCATCGTATCGTAGATCGCCATGCCCGCAGAGACCGAACCGCCCGGCGAGTTGATGTAGAGCGAGATCTCCTTCTTCGGATCTTCGCTGTCGAGCACGAGCAGCTGCGCGATGATCGAATTCGCGAGCGGATCGGTGACCTCGGAGCCGAGGAAGATGATGCGGTCGCGCAGCAGCCGCGAATAGATGCCCCACTCCCGCTCTCCGCGTGGCGTGGTCTCGATGACGGTCGGAATCACCCAGGACATACGGCCTCCAGCTGCGCTCCCCGATGGGGCGATGCGCGCCGCCCTGCAACGCCTCGGTCCGGGCGGGGATTCCCGGTGAAGCGGCCTCACCCTAGAGAGTCGATCCGCAAATGCCAACGGATTCGAGCATCCCCCACGCGCGGCATCCATGCACGCTTTCGCGCATGCCCCCCCAGATCATTGTCGGCGATGGGAGGAAAACGCGTCGCGAGACTTGCGTTCGATGCGCGTCGGCTAGTCGTGGTTGCAGTCGGGTCCGTGCACGTGACCGTCGTCGTGATCATGGTCGTGATCGTGGTCGTTCGCCTCACCCTGCGGCTGGGCGTCGCGCGCGCGCCACGGACGGCCCTCGCCCTCGAGCACGGTCACGCGGGCGATCATGGCGTCGAGCACCCGCTCCTCCTCGAGACGGACGCGGAGGTCGTCGCGGCCCTCGCCGGGCTCGGCGTAGGCGCGACGGATCTCACCCTCCATGTCGGGCATCTCGGCGATCATCTCGTCCATGCGGGCGTCGATGTCGGCGTCGGTGAGCTCGAGCTTCTCGGCCTCGACGAGGTGGCGGACCACGAGCGCGCGCTGCACGCCGGCGACGGCGTCGTCACGGAAGCGCTCGCGGAGCGCGTCGAGCAGCCGGCCCATACGCGGGTCGCGCAGGTCGATCTGGCCGCCGAACATGCGCTGGGCCTGCCAGTCGATCTCGCGCTGCACGAGCGCCTCGGGCGCCTCGACCTCGTTGGTCGCGACGATGTGATCGACCAGCGCGTTGCGACGCAGCATCGCGTTGCGGCGGCTGCACTGGCGCTCGAGCGAGGCCTGCTCGCGGGCGCGCAGCGCGGCCTCGTCAGCGACGCCCTCGGCCTCGCAGACCGCCTCCATCGACGGCAGGATGCGGCGACGCACGAGGGTGATCTCCCCCTTGAGCGTGGCGGTCTGGCCGCCGAAGCCACCGGCCTCCTCGGCGGGAACCTCGACCTCGGCCTCAACGCTGTCCCCGACGGACTTGCCGAGCACGACGGCGCTGAGCCAAGCGACGCCGCCACCGACGACGACGCGACGCTCGATCTCCTCGGAGACAGCCTCACCCGCGGCGAGGGTGTACTTCAGCGTGACGACGTCCTGGTCGCCGGCGGCGTCCGCGACGTCCTCGACCTGGGCGTGCTTCTGGAGCAGACCGTCGACGGCCTCCTCGATGTCCTGCTCGTCGACGACCAGGCGATCGGGGGTGACCTCGCCGCCTTCCCAACCCGCGAGCTCGAGCTCGGGCAGGACGTCGAAGAGGAAGCGCAGCTCGAGCGGGCTGCCGCTCTTGATCTCACCGACCTCGGCCAGCTCGGGGGTGCCGAGCGGAGCGGCCTTCTCGGCGTCGAGCGCCTTCGGCAGCGCCTTGGTCACCAGCTTCTCGAGGACTTCGTCGCGGATGACCGGGCCATAGCGGCGCTCGAGCATCGCGGTCGGCGCTTTGCCGGGGCGGAAGCCGGGGATACGGACGCGAGCGCCGATCTTGCGGACGACAGCGCCGTAGACCGAGCTGACCTCGGCGGCCGGAATCTGCAGCGTGAGCTGGCGGCGGGCGGCGCTCAGCGCCTGGATCTGGACTTCCATGTCGTCTCCTTGTTGCAGCGGCCACGCGAGCCGTCGCGTCGGGTGCGAGAGGGGGGACTTGAACCCCCACGCCCTACCGAGCGCCAGAACCTAAATCTGGTGCGTCTACCAATTCCGCCACTCCCGCGGGGCCCGACGACGCGACGCGCCTCGCCGGCGGCGAGACGCGCAGCCTGATAGCAAGAAGCCCCCGGCGCGGGCGCCGGGGGCTTCTCGTGCTTCCCATTCTGGTGACTCCGGTAGGACTCGAACCTACAACCAGCGGATTAAGAGTCCGATGCTCTACCAATTGAGCTACGGAGCCAGCAGGGGAATGACCTCGTGGTGTGGCGCGCCCGGTAGGATTCGAACCTACGACCTACGGATTCGAAGTCCGGTGCTCTATCCAGCTGAGCTACGGGCGCGGGGCCCTGGCTCTGCCTCCGACCGAGGTCGGAGCGGGAGCGACCCGCCACGGGGTCTTTCTTTCGAAATGAGCTCGCCGTCGTGGTCCAAGGCGGAGACGGCGGGGGGTGGGAGACGGGGCTTGAACCCGCGACATCAGGTACCACAAACCTGCGCTCTACCGACTGAGCTACACCCACCAACCGAGCGGAACAGCGCGCGCAGCGCTGACCGGGGGCGGAGAATATTCACGCGGCCCCCCCTGTCAACCCCCTCCGTGCACGTTGCCCGCGCGACCGCCCCTGCTCCCACACACAGCCCTTGCGCGAGAGACCCCCGCGACTTTTCGTGCGTCTCGGATCAACCCCCGGGAATAGCCTCTGCCAGACGGAGGTTCTAGGGTGGTGGAGCCGGTGCCCCGACGCCGGTGGAGGAGCGAGAAGCCATGCTGGATATGTTCCGCAAGCGCAAAGATCGCGAGGCCTTCGACCGCGAAGCCATGCCGCACATGGACGCGTTGTACGGTTACGCGATGCACCTGACCCGCAACCGCGAGGACGCCGAAGACTTGCTGCAGGAGACCTACATCAAGGCCCTGCGCAACTGGCACCGCTACGAGAACGGTACCAACTGTCGGGCCTGGCTGTTCCGGATCATGACCAACACCTTCTACAACCTGGCGCGCAGTCGAAAGCGTCGGCCGCAGGTCGAGACCGACGCGCTGCCGGACGTCGAGTTGCAGATCGCCGAGAGCTACGCCGACAGCGGGATCTACCGTCCGCTCGAGGAGCAGGTGCTCGACGGCGTGATGAGCCAGTACATGCAGGACGCCCTGGCCTCGCTGCCCGAGGATTTCCGGACCGTCCTGCTGCTCGCCGACCTGCACGACTTCTCCTACAAGGAGATCGCCGAGGTCTGCGATTGCCCGGTCGGCACGGTGATGAGCCGCCTGTACCGGGCCCGGCGTGCGATGCAGCGCAAGCTGCTCGAGCACGCGGTGGGGGAGGGGATCGTCGAGCGCCCCGCGCTCGACGACAGCGGCGTGGTGCCGCTCGACGCCTTCCGGCTGCGTGGCAAGCGCCGCGCCGCTGAAGGCTGAGTTTGTCCCTCTCGGACCAGGAGTGAGGCCGTGAACTGTAGTGACGTTCAAAAATACGCCTACACCTACCTCGACGGTGAGTTCGACGAGCGCGATCGGCGCGAGTTCGAGTGTCACCTCGCTGCGTGCGCACCGTGTCGCCACAGCGTCGAGGAAAACGCCGGTTTCCGCAGCGCACTGCGCCGCAACCTGCGTTGCGACGCGGCCGGCGCCGACGTGCGGGCGCGGCTCGACGCCCGACTCGCCGCCTGCGAGGGCCGCAGCTTCGGCGATTCGGCCCGGATACCGTTGGCGATGGCGGCCGCGCTGGCGCTCTGCGTCGTCGGCTGGCGCATGTTCGATGGCAGCGGTGCCGTCGATCTCGACGCTCCGACGATGGTCGGTCCGGCGGTGGCCGGCAGCATGATCGGCGTCCTGCCCCGTCCGATGGCGTCGCGGACCGCTGCGGTGACGACTCGACCGGCGGTGCTGCCGGCGAGCCGGCCCGAGCCCGCGGGCCGCATGGCCACGCAGGCGGTGCCGCAGCCGGGTATGCCCGAGGTGATGCAGGTCGCGGCGGCGGACCGGATCGACGCCGCTCCCGAGGTGCTCGGCGGTGCCGTCGACGCGAGCTTCCTGACCGAGCGCAGCCCTTTCGGCGCGGTGCGAACGGGTTCGAACTTGCGCGCGCTGGTGCGCTCGCACGCCTCGCCGCTGCCGCTCGAGGTGCGGGGTTCGGCCGAGGACGTGCGCCGTTGGCTGCGCGAGCGGGTCCCGGGCGTGCAGGGACCGCCGATCTCCGAGGGCGCCGGCGTCACGCTGCACGGCGCGCGGCTCTCGCAGCTCGCCGGCCGTCCGGTGGTGCTCTACGCCTACACGGCCTTCGACAAGCCGATGACGGTCGTGCAGCACCTGCGCGCCGCGGGTCGTACGCCCTTCGACGACCCGGAGATCGAACAGCGCCAGCCGGGTGAGCCCGAGGTCGCCGGCTCGCTCGTCGACCACCTCGCGGGCTTCCAGGTCATGCACACGCTGCGCGACGGCGAGCTGCTCTCGGTCGTCAGCGAACTCGACAGCGGCGCACTGCGCAGCGTCGTCCAGCCGCCGACCTTCCTCTAGTGCTGCGCCGCTTCGTCCGCCGGACCGTCGGCGGCGGTCCGCAGCTCCGCGCCGATGGTGGCGACGAACGGCGCCGCGACGACCAAGCGCACCAGCATGAAGCCGAAGATCAGCGCCGTCGTGTAGGCGTCCACGAGCGGGGCGACCGCCACGCCGGCCGGTACGAAGCGCGCGTAGAGCGTCCGCGCCAAGATCTGCGTGGTGCCGATACCCGAGAGCGAGAGTGGCAAGACGCCGACGACGGTCATCACCGGGATCAGGACCATCAGCGCGCCGAGCTCCGGCGTCATGCCGAACGACTGCATCAGCGCGTGGTTGAGCACGACGTAGAGCATGACGAAGCCCGCACGGAGCGCGACACCGACGGCGATCGCGCCGGCGCCGAGGCTGCCGAGCGGGGCGAGCGCGTCCAAGCCGAGGCGGGTGATGCGGTGGGCGATGCGGTGCAGCAAGCCGGCGTCGGCCGCGGGCTCGGTCGCCAGCCGCGCGACGAAAGGCAACCGCTCGCGGAGGCGCGCGACCACGACCACGGCCAGGGCGCCGAGCGGCACGATCCAGGTCAGACCGCGCAGCGTCGCCTGCAAGCGCGCGTCGCTGCCGAGCAGATCGGGCGCGACCGCCATGCCGATCGTCACCAACGCCGCGAGCGCGACGAGATCGAGCCACGACAAGACCGCCAGTGCGGCCGCACCGCGGGCGAAACTGACGCCGCGCCGACGCGCGACGACCCAGCCCATGCCGAGCGTGGCGGCGTTGTAGTTGACGATGTTCAAGACGTAGCTCGCGGCCTTCAGCCCGGCGAGGTCTCGAAAGCGCAGGCGATCGCTGCCGGCGTCGGCCGCGGGCAACGCGCGCTGCAGCAACCAGCGCATGCAGGCGGTATCGGCGAGCCAGGTGACGAAGGTGCCGAGGACCAGAACGACGCCGGCGCGTGCGATGTCGGCATCGGCGAAAGCCGCGGCGATCGCGGCAAAATCGGTGCTCGCGGCCATGTAGCCGAGCAGCGCCAGGGTGCCGACGACAGGCAGCAGCCCTCGCCAGTCGGGGCCGCGACGGGGCGCGGCGGTGCGGTCCGGTTGCGACATCGAGCCTCTCGCGCGGCGACGGGGCGCGCTTGACACCCCTCGGGGAGCGCCAGAGCCTGCGCACGTACCACGATTCGGCGCCGGCTGCACCGCCCGCCGGGGGGCGATGGGATGAGCGATTCACCGAAGTCCGGCGCCCGCGGGCGGGCCATCGACGTGCTCGTGGCGGTCGCCGAGGGCGCGCCCGCGCAGGCGGCGCTCAGTGATCACCTCGACACTCACCCACCGCTCGAAGCCCAGGATCGCGGGCTCTGCACGGAATTGGTCTACGGCACCCTCCGGCTGCAGCGCCGGTTGGACGCGTGGCTCGCCGCCGCGAGCGACCGCGGACTCGAGGGGCAGGACGAAGCGACCCTGGCCGCGTTGCGCATCGGCGCCTACCAACTCGCGGCGCTCTCGCGAGTGCCCGATTTCGCCGCGCTCTCTGCGACGGTCGAGGCGGCGAAGGGGCGCGCGCCGGCGCGGCGGATTCCCTATCTCAACGCCGTCCTGCGGCGCCTCGGGCGGGAGCGGCCGTGGGAGCAGGTGCCGCTGCCGGCCTTGCTCGCACCGTGGCAGGAGCGCCGGGTTCGTGCGTGGGCCGACGCCTGTCGCATCGACGGAGACGCCCTGCTCGAGGCCCATGCCGCCGCTGCCCCCGTGCACGTGCACGTCACCGCCGGCGCGCGGGACGACGCCGCCGCGCGATTCGCCGCCGACGGGGTCGAGGTCGCCCGGGTCGGCGCGCTGCCGGGGGTCTTCGAGATCGTCGGTGGCTCGTTCTGGTCGAGCGAGCTGCTGCGGACTTCCCGAGCCATCGCGCAGGACGCCGCGAGCGCCGCCATCGCCGATTGGCTCGGGGCTGAAGCGGGCGAGCGCGTGCTGGACGCCTGTGCCGGCCGCGGCGCGAAATCGCTCTTCCTCGCGGCGACCGGCGCGCAGGTGACGGCCCTCGACGTCGCGTCGGGCAAGCTCGAAGCCGCCACAGCCCTGGCCGAAGCGGCCGGCTGCCCGCTCGCGGGAACGCTCGCGGTCGACGTCGCCGACGCCGATGCCCTCGGCGCAGCCTTGCCGCAGGACGCGTTCGACGCCGCGTTGGTCGACGCGCCGTGCTCGGGCCTGGGCACGCTGCGTCGACGTCCGGAGATCGGACATCGACGCAGCATGGCGGACGTCGTCCGGCTCTCACGCTTGCAGGCCGCGATTTTGCGCGCCGTCGCCGCGCGAGTGCGTCCGGGCGGACGGCTGGTCTACGCCGTCTGTACCCTCACCGAGGAGGAGGGCCCCGGCGTCGTCGCCGACTTCCTCGCCGATTATCCGGAATGGCAGCGAGAGCCAGCCGCGGCGCCGATCCCGTCGGCCTGGTCCGACGCGGACGGCGCGCTCCGCAGCCATCCGCTCGCGTCCGGAGCGGACTGCTTCTTCGCCGTTCGCCTCCGCCGAGCGACGTGAATTGTGCCGAGCGCCGATAATCCATGACAGGCGCCCGAGCGGGCGCGGTCGGAGGCGGCGTGGAGCGACACGGATCCCATGACACCCCTCTCGGGGCCGAAGCGGCGCTGGCAGCGGGTTGGCTGCGCCGCCTACCGGGCGGGACGGCTACGTTGCGGCTGCGGGGCACGCTCGACGCCGGTGATCGCAGACGCGTGGCGGTCGTCGGCTCGCGCCACCCCAGCCAGGCACAATTGGCGTTCGCCCACGCCGTCGTGCAGGAGCTCTGCGCGGCGGGGGCGAGCGTCTGGAGCGGCGGCGCGATCGGGATCGACGCGGCGGTGCATCGCGCCACGCTCGCGCTCGGCGGCCACGGCGTCGCCGTCCTGCCGACGGGATTCGAACCGCCCACGCCACCGGTCCACGCCGAGCTCTTCGCGCAGCTCGCGGGGCGCGGAGCGGTGCTCGCCTGCGCCGCGGACGGCGTGGCGCCGATGCGGGCGCGGTTCTTGCGGCGCAACGCGATATTGGTCGCGGCGGTCGACGCGGTGATCGTAATCGCCGCCGGCGAGCGCAGCGGATCGCTGCACGCGGCGGGCCGCGCCGTGGCCGCCGGTGTGCCGCTCTTCGCGGTACCGTGGGGCCCCGACGCGGCCAACAGCGCGGGCTGCGTGGCGTTGGTGCGCAGTGGCAAGGCGCGCTGGCTGGCGGGAATTCCCGATCTCCGTGCGGCGCTGCAAGTTGACGCGGCGCGGAGCGGCTGGCAACGATACGCGCCCGGTACCGGGGCCATCGTGGCCCGCAACCCGGCCGCGCAGGCGTTGCTCGACGAGCTCGCCGATGCAGGCGAAGACGGGCTCGCGCTCGAAGACTTCTGCCAGGCCGGGCGAGACCGTGACACGACCGCCGCGCTGCTGCTCGACCTGCACTTGGCCGGGGATGCGGTGCGGGACCGCTGGGGCCGATACCACCCACGCGACGCGCGAGCCGCGCCGCTGCCGCCCCCGACCTGAGGCAAGATGCCCGCGAACGCCCCCTCCTCCACTGCACCTCAGAAAGCCCTCGTGATCGTCGAGTCGCCGACCAAGGCCTCGACCATCCGCAAGTACCTGGGCGACGGGTTCGAGGTGGAAGCCAGCGTCGGCCACATCCGCGACTTGGTGACCAAGCGCACCGAGCTGCCCGAGCGCGACAAGCGCCGCAACGAGCCGTGGGTGACCTACGGCGTCAATATCGACAACGGCTTCGAGCCGCTGGAAGAGATCTACCGCGTCTCCGCGCAGAAGAAGCGCCAGATCGACACGCTGCGCCACCGCCTCGACGATGCCGACGCGCTCTACCTCGCCACCGACGATGATCGCGAGGGCGAGGCGATCAGCTGGCACCTGCTCGAGGAGCTCAAGCCGAAGGTCCCCGTGCGCCGGCTGGTCTTCCGCGAGATCACCAAGAAGGCGATCCAGCAGGCGCTCGACGCGACGCGTGACGTCGACATGGATCTCGTCAACGCGCAGCGTGCGCGCCGCATCGTCGACCGGCTCTACGGCTGGGACGTCAGCCAAGTGCTGTGGCGCAAGATCAAGCCGGGCCTCTCGGCCGGTCGCGTGCAATCGGTCGCGCAGCGCATGTTGGTCGTGCGCGAGCGCGAGCGCATCGCGTTCCTCAGCACCGAGTACTGGGACCTGCTCGCCCATTTCGAAG
>JBEARB010000139.1:0-13037 GCA_041163625.1 Pseudomonadota bacterium
CCGGAGCACGTGCGTGCAATGGCAACCCGGGTCGTGGGTCCAGATCGTGCCCCGCGGTGGGCGGACGTCCCGCGCGAGCCTGACGGTCGCGAGCGCGCCGTTGGCGAGGCGGGTGAGGTAGATGCCGGGGCTCGGCAGGCCGAGGCCGTATTCGAGCGGTTGGCGGTGCTCGCGGGCGTCGGGTGGGAGCAGACGGTCGAGGGTCGGCATGGGGTGAAGCGTAAGTGCCGGCCCTGGGGGCGGCTAGACATTGAACCGGAAGTGACAAACGTCCCCGTCCTTCACCACGTACTCCTTGCCTTCCATCCGCTTCTTGCCCGCCGCAGCCACCGCCGACTCGCTTCCGAGCTCGAACAGGTCCGCGCAGCCGTAGACCTCGGCCTTGATGAAGCCACGCTCGAAGTCCGTATGAATCACACCCGCAGCAGCCGGGGCCTTGTCGCCCTTGCGGATCGTCCAGGCGCGGGCCTCCTTCGGGCCGGCGGTGAAGTAGGTCTGCAGGCCGAGTAGGTCGAAGGCGGCGCGGGCCATGCGGTCCAGGCCCGACTCTTCGAGGCCGAGGTCTTCGAGGAAGGCGGCCCGCTCTTCGGCGTCGTCGAGCTCGGCGATCTCGGCCTCGAGCTTGCCGCTGAGCACCACGACGGAGGCGCCCTCGGCCTCGGCCATCTTCTGGATCGCGCGGACGTGCTCGTTTTCGGCCATCGAGTCGTCGGTGTTGGCGACGTAGAGCACCGGCTTGGCGGTGATCAGGTGCAGCGAGCGCCAGGCGGCGGCGCGCTCGGGCTCGACCTCGACGGTGCGGGCAGGCTGGCCGGCGTCCAGTGCCGCGACGGCGCGGTCGAGTAGCTCGACCAGGGCGGCGGCGTCCTTGTCGCCACCCTTGGCGGCTTTGGCCTCGCGCAGGCGGCGTTTCTCGATGCTCTCGAGGTCGGCCAAGATCAGCTCGGTGTTGATGATCTCGGCGTCGCGGACGGGATCGACACCGCCCTCGACGTGGACCACGTCGCCGTCGTCGAAGGCGCGCAGCACGTGCGTGATCGCGTCGGTCTCGCGGATATTGGCGAGGAACTTGTTGCCGAGGCCTTCGCCCTTGCTCGCGCCCTTGACCAGGCCGGCGATGTCGACGAACTCGACGACGGCGTAGAGCGTCTCGGCCGAGCCGATGACGTTGGCGATGCGGTCGAGCCGGCGATCGCGCAGCGGCACCACGCCGACGTTCGGATCGATGGTGCAGAAGGGGTAGTTGGCCGAGGCCGCGCCGGCGTTGGTCAACGCGTTGAAGATGGTCGACTTGCCGACGTTCGGCAGCCCCACGATGCCACAGGAAAGGCCCATCGAATCCTCCGCGGCGCTCGCTTGCCGAGCGCGGAACGCGCTGCTAGCACGGCGGGGGCGCACCTTCAAGCGACGCGTTTTCGTCGGGGCGCCGATCATACGAATGGGGCAGGGCAGCGAGGAGGTCGGTCACGATGGCAGGGCGAGGCAAAGGCAGGGCGCAGCCGGGGCTGTTCGGAGCCTCCGATCCCGCTGCGAGCGCGCGAAAGCCGAAGATCGGCGAGGTCGAGCAGGCGCTGCGCCGTGAAGGCATCTGGCCCGTCGTCGGGACCGACGAGGTCGGCCGCGGCCCGCTCTTCGGCCCCGTCGTCGCTGCCGCCGTTTGCCTTCGTGACGGCGCCCGCCTGCCCGGCTTGGACGACAGCAAGAAGCTCACCGAGGCCGACCGCGAAGCCCTCGTCCCCAAGATCGAGGCCCAAGCCCTCGCCTTTGCTGTCGTCTTCGCGAGCGCCGAGGTCATCGCCGAGCGCAACATCCTCGGCGCCTCCATGCTCGCCATGTGCCAAGCGGTCGAGCAGGTCATCGCGCAGCTCCAGACCGACGGTGTCTCGGCGCCCCGTCTCGTCCTGGTCGACGGCAACCGCGCCATCCCGGGCCTGCAAGCCGCCCAACGCCCGATCGTGAAGGGCGACGCCCGCAGCCGCGCCATCGCTGCCGCCTCCGTCCTCGCCAAGGTCGCCCGCGACCGCCACATCGTCGCCCTCGACGCCGACTACCCGGGCTACGGCCTCGCTCAACACAAGGGCTACCCCACGCCCGTCCACCTCGAAGCCCTGCGCCGCCTCGGCCCCACGCCCGAGCACCGCCGCGGCTTCGCCCCGGTCGACGCCGCCTGGGCCGCCCAAGAACGGCCATGAGCCGTCCCCGCGCCACCGACCCCACGGATACGCTCGCCCCCCACACCCGCACCGGCCGCCGCGGCGAAGACCGCGTCGCCACCCTCCTGCAAAGTCGAGGCGCCACGCTCCTGGCCCGCAATCTCCGCCTCCCAGCGGGAGAAGCCGACATCCTCGTCCGCACCCCCGACGGCATCGGCCTGCTGGTCGAAGTCAAAGCCACCAGCGGCCCCTACGCCCTCCTCCCCCGCATCGACGGCCGCAAACGCAACCGCCTCTTCGCCCTCGCCGAAGAAGCGGCCGACGCCTACGACCTCGACCGCATCGAGGTCCACATCGCCACCGTCGCCCTGCACCCCAACCACGAGCGCATCACCCTGCACCAACTCGATCCATGGTAGCCGTCCGGCCCATCACACCCGCCCCCACCCCTACCTCCCCACCCGACGGCCGAAAGGCAAAGCCGAAGCGAAGCGAAGGCGCAGCCAGAGCCGCTACGACGCGTCCCCGCACCTCATCGAATCCCCCTCAGCTAGGGGGAGCGCGAGGGGGAAGCGCGAGCGCCCCCTCGCAAAAGGGGGAAGTTCCAAAGAAGGGGGCCGAGCCCCCTTCTTTGATCTCCCCGCCAGGAAAGGCGCAAACAAGGGACCAAAACAAGAATCCCCGAGCCCTCCAAACCCCAAAAAATCAAAAACGACGAAAACCCCGGCGGGAACCACCCACCGGGGTCATCGTCAAAAACCCCGAGAAAACCCAGACTCCGCGCTAGTCAACGCGACGGAGGCGAGCCTTCTTACCAGTCAGATTCCGCAGGTAGTACAGCTTGGCGCGACGCACCTTACCCTGCGAGATGACCTCGATCTTGAGCACGCGCGGGCTGTGCAGCGGGAACGTACGCTCCACGCCGACGCCATGGCTCATCTTGCGCACCGTGAACGACTTGCCGATCTCGGCGCCGCGGGTGCGGATCACCACGCCCTCGAAGATCTGCACGCGCTCTTTGGTGCCTTCGATGATGCGGGTGTGGACCTTGATGGTCTGGCCGGCGCGCAGCGTCGGCAGGTCGAAGCGCTTGTGCGCATCCTCGACGTACTGAATCAGGTTCATCTTCTCTTCTCCCCCGTGCAGAGGTCCGCGATGGCGGACGTGCCCGGTCCGATGGGCCGCGCGTTCTAGCGCGCGCCGAGCAACCTGTCCAGCGTGATCGCAGCGGCGGCACGCACGGACAGGTGGTTGTAGCCGTCGTCCATCCCCGTGTCCGGATCGACGACGATGGCCGGCAGCCGCAAGTCAGCCTGTTCGAGCACCGAGGGAGCGAGCCCCCAACCGGTCCCGAAGACCACCAGCACCGGGCGCGTCGATTCGCGCACACGCTTTCGCAAGCCATCCCAGCTCACGTCGGCGTCGGGCATCTGCGCGCTGGTCACCGCGACCAGCGGGCTCGCCCCGGTTTGCTCCGCGATCTTCTCGCGGGCGGCTGCCAGAGAGGCAGCGGCAGTGACGCGGCGCATGGCCTCGGCGCGTCGCTCGTTGCGGCGCGCGCCTTCTCCAGTGGTCCAGTGGGAGACGACCTCCCCCACCATCCGTTGCTGGAGCGTCACCGGTGTGACCACGAACATCTGCTCCACGCCGTAGGTGCGGCCGCTTCGCGCGATGTCGTGCAGATCGACGTTGGTCAACGCCGTCGTGTACTCACGCCCCGTGCGGTCCACGCAGGGGTGGTGCACGAGGGCGGTGAAGATACGGATCGGCGGGCGTGGGTCAAGCGTCATCGTTCTCCGTGGGGCGCGTCTTTCGTCGCGGCTTTCTGGGCTTTTTCGGCGGTGGTGGCGGGTTGTCGCGCAGCCACGCGGCGTGCAGCTCGGGGCGGCGCTCGGCGGTGCGCGTGATCGCCTGCTCGCGCCGCCACGCCGCGACCTTGGCGTGGTCGCCCGAGAGCAAGATCTCCGGCACCTCGCGGCCGCGGAATTCGCGCGGCCGGGTGTATTGCGGCGCCTCGAGCAGCCCCGCGGCGTGCGATTCCTCGCCGAGGCTCTCGACGTTGCCGATGACGCCGGGCAGCAGCCGCGCCACCGCTTCGATCACCACCATCGCCGCGACCTCGCCGCCGTTGAGCACGTAGTCGCCGAGGCTGAGCAGTTCATCGACCTCGTCCTCGACCCGCGCGTCGAAGCCCTCGTAGCGCCCGCAGAGCAGGATCAGGCCGCTGCCCGCGGCGAAGCGATGGGCACTCGCCTGGTCGAAGGGCCGCCCCGCCGGCGAGAGCAACACCCGCCGCGGCGCCGGTGCACCCTCGGCGCGGCCGGCGCGATCGTCGACCTCCTCGAGCATCCGCACCACGGGGCCGGGCGCGAGCACCATGCCGGCACCGCCGCCGAAAGGCGCGTCATCCACGCGACCGTGCTTGTTCTCGGCGTAGGGGCGCCAATCGTGCAGCCCGATCGCGATCCGCCCGGCCTCGCAGGCCTTGCCGATCAGGCTCTCGCCCAAGAAGCCCTCGAACAGGCCCGGGAAGAGCGTCAGCACGTCAAAACGGAACGGTGCGTCCACGATCGCGGACCCCTAGCGCCAATGGTCGAGGTTGCGCACCTCGACCCGGCCGGGCTGCTCGCCGATCGAGGGCACGTAGTCCTCGGTGATGGGCAGCAGCACCTCGGCGCCGTCGCTGGTCCGCACGACGAGCACGTCCACGCTGGTGGTCGTGATGGCCTTCACGGTGCCGACGCGCTCGCCCGAGTCGGCGTCGAAGACCTCCGCGCCGATGACGTCGACGTGGTAGAACTCGCCGTCTTCGAGGACCGGCAGCACGCTCCGCGGCACCGCCAGCCCGCAGTGCGTGAGCTTGGCGGCGGCCTCGCGGCTGTCGACGCCGACGAAGCGGGCGATCAGCGAGTCGCCGCCCGGACGCAGCTGCTCGATCTCGATCGATTCGGGCGGCCTGCCCTCGCGCTCGAGGCGCAGCGGCACCGGCTCCCAGAGCAGCTCGGACTCGGGGTTGTCCAGCCAGAGGCGCACTTCGCCCTTGACGCCGTGCGGCCGGCCCACCGTCGCGAGCCGGACCCAATCGTTCGCTTGGTTCATCGGGATTATCCGAGCGTGAGCTCGTCCTTCAGCGGCCGCGACATCAAGTCTTCGAGGGCGGCGGCCAGGTTCTTGCCCTCGTAGAGCACGCGGTAGGCCTGCTCGATGATCGGCACGCGCTCGCCCACGCCGAGCTGCTGCGCCAGCATCCACGCCGAGCGGCTGGTCAGCACGCCCTCGGCCACGGTCACGGCGCCGCGTTGGATCTCCTCGAGCGTCTCGCCCTTGCCCAGGCGCACGCCGACGGTGCGGTTGCGCGAGAGGTCGCCGGTGCAGGTGAGCACCAGGTCGCCCATGCCGGCGAGACCCTGCAGCGTCAGCGGATCGGCGCCCTTGCGCACCGCCATCCGGGTGATCTCGGCCAAGCCGCGGGTGATGAGGCCGGCGCGCACGTTGTGACCGAAGCCGAGGCCGTCACCCGCACCGACGCAGATCGCCATCACGTTCTTGAGCGCGCCGCCCATCTCGACGCCGACCACGTCGCGGGTGGTGTAGCAGCGGAAGCGGTTGGAGGAGAGCAGCGTCTGCACTTCGCGGCCGACCCACGGCATGTGGCTCGCGACCGTGACGGCCGTCGGGCTCTGCGCGGCGACCTCCTTGGCGAACGACGGGCCCGAGAGGTAGGCGAGGTTGCCGTGCAGCTTGCGGGGCAGGGCGTGCTCGAGGATCTCGTCGACCGTCTCGAGCGTCTCGTTCTCGATGCCCTTGCTGCACGAGACGAGCACCTGATCTTCGCGGAAGACGTGCGCCACGCTGCCGATCACGCGGCCGACGTAGGGCGTCGGCACCACCGACAAGATCAGGTCCGCGTTCGCGACGACGGACTCGAGATCGGTGCTCGCCGAGAGCTTGTCCGGCACCGTGAAGCCCGGCAGGAAGACGCTGTTGACGCGGTTGTCGTTGATGTCGGCGACGACGTCGGTCTCACGCGCCCAGATCACCGTCGGGTGGCCGATACGAGCGGCGTGGATCGCAAGCGACATGCCCCAGGCACCGGCGCCGATGACGCCGACGCGGACCTCTCGGCGCTCGCCGTTCGCGGACTGCTGCTCGCTCATGGAACCTCCGGGCGGCGCCCCTCCGGGGGCCGCGCCGCGAGTGTGCGCCCCGCGGCCCCGCGGCTCAAGCCGCCCGGCTCAGCGCTCTCGCCACGCCTCGCCGCCGCTGCGGTGCGCTTCCTCGAAGATCTCGCGCATCGATCGGTCGCGACCAGCGCTCCGCGCCCGCTTCCGGGCCCATTCACGCAGCGCCTTGATCTGGTCTTCGTAGGTCTCCACGAAGGGCACGATCTCGTCGAGCGCGCGGGCGACGTCGGCCGTCTCGAGCTCACGCTGCTCGGCGAAGGCGACCGCGAGCGCATCGACGATCGCGGCCTCGATCTCGGCGCCGGTCAGCCGGTCTCCCAGCCGCGCCAGCTGCTCGCAGTCGAAGTCCTCGGCCGAGCGGCCGCTGCGGCGCAGGTGAATGGCGAAGATCTCGGCCCGGACCGCGGTGTCGGGCAGATCGACGAAGAAGATCTCGTCGAACCGGCCCTTGCGGACCAACTCGGCGGGTAGGTGATCGACGCGGTTGGCCGTCGCCGCGACGAAGATCCCTTCGGGGTGTTCGGCCAGCCACGTCAGGAAGGTGCCGAAGATGCGCGCGGTGGTCTCGGCGCCCAACGCGTCGGCGAACGCCTTGTCGATCTCGTCGACCCAGAGCACCACCGGCGCCATCGCCTCGGCCACCGCGAGCGCGTGGCGCAGGTTCTCGTCCGGTGCGGAGTCGTGTGTGAACAGGCGACCCAGGTCGAAGCGCAGCAGCGGCAGCCCGAGTGCCTGCGCCGACGCCTTCGCGAACAGCGACTTGCCGCAGCCTTGCACACCGACCAGCAGCACGCCGCGCGGCGCGGGCAGGCCGAAATCGCGGGCTTCCTCGCTCAGCGCGGAGCGCCGCCGGTCGAGCCAAGCCTTCAGCGACTCCATGCCGCCGATCTCCTCGAGCATCGGTGGCGAGCCGGCGACCTCGAGCACGCCGCCGGTCGCGACGAGATCGCGCTTCTCGGCGTGCAACGCGGCGATCGCGCCTTCGTCGGGCAGGGTGCCGGTCAGCCGCAGCCGACGCAGCGCGCGCCGCAATTGCCCGCGCGTCATGCCGCGTGAGGCTTGCAGCGCCAGCGCGACGAGGCGGGGATCGGCGAAGCCGTCGTCGGGCGTGAGCGCCGCCGTCACCAGATCGCGCAGCTCGTGCTCCGAGGGAAGACCGAGCTCGAGCACCACGCGGTCTCGTTCGATCTCGGGCGCGGGTCGCCGCCATGCCGAGATCAGCACGATGGTGTGGCCCTCGCGCTCGACGTCGACCAGGCGTTCGCGCAGCGCCTGCAGGAAGAGCGGCTCACCCGTCAGGCGGTGGCCGCCGCCGAGCAGCAGCACCGTTCGCTTGCTCTGCTCCAGCAGCGAATCGATGGCCGACAGGCCGGCCGTCAGTGGCTCGGTGTGGCCGAAGCGGGGGGCGAGGACCTTGACGCCAGCGCGACGCGCGGCCTCTTCGCAGAGCGCCCGGGCATCGGGTTCGTCGGTCGACAGCACCTCGAGCAGCGGGTAGCGCGCCGCGAGGCGGTTGGCGATGGCGTTGCTGCGGTCCATGTCGCCTCCCAGACTAGCGCTGCGGCGGCCGGCCCACTTGGCCGGGGATGTCGATGCCGTAGAGTTGGATCTTCTGTTGCAGCGAGCGTAGCGAGATCTCGAGCAGGTTGGCTGCGTGGGTGCGGTTGCCGTCGGTGCGTTGCAGCGCGGCCTCGATGAACTGGCGCTCGAGTTGCGCGACCGCTACGGGGATGGAGAGCGCGTCCCCGACAGGGCCGAGACTCGGCGCATCTTGCGTGTCGGGCTCGGCCTCCGCCTGCAGCTGCGGCGGCAGCGCGTCGAGCGTGATCTCGGGTGTTTCGCTCATCACCGCCGCTTGTTCGATCACGTTCTGCAGCTCGCGCACGTTGCCGGGCCAGCGCCACGCCGTCAGCTTCGCCAGGGCGAACGGGTGCACGCCGGTGATCCGGGTGCCCAGGCGACGGTTGGCCTGGCTCACGATGTGCTCGACCAGCAGCGGGATATCGACCGCACGCTCGCGCAGCGGCGGCACGTGCAACTCGATGACGCCGAGGCGGTAGAACAGGTCCTCGCGGAAGCGGCCCTCGGCGACGCGCTCGCGGGCGGGCACGGCGCTAGCGGCGACCACGCGGACATCGACGCTGACCGGCCGTGCGGCGCCGATCGCGCGCACCTCGCCCTCTTGCAGCACGCGCAGCAGCTTGACCTGCATGTGCAGCGGCAGATCGACGATCTCGTCGAGGAAGAGCGTGCCACCGTGGGCTTGCTCGAACAGGCCCTTGCGGTCGGCGCTGGCGTCGGTGAAGGCGCCGCGGACATGACCGAAGAGCTCGGATTCGAGCAGGTTCTCCGGGATCGCGCCGCAGTTCACCGCGACGAAGGGGCCGCCGCGTCGCGGACTCAGACGATGCAGCGCGCGCGCCACCAACTCCTTGCCGGTGCCCGATTCGCCGTGCAGCAGCACGGTCGACGTGAAGCGGGCGACGCGCTCGACGCGCGCGAAGAGTTCGCGCATCGCAGGTGCCTTGCCGACCATGTTCTCGAAGAGCTCGCCCGCCTCTTCGCCGGTGGCGAGCCGTGACGGCGCGACGTCGCTACGGCGACGCCCCCGTCCGCTCGCGCGCCCCTTCTCGAGCGCGAGCGCGACCTTCAGATCGACCTCGGGCAGGCGAAAGGGCTTGGGCAGGAAGTCGACGGCTCCCGCACGCACGGCAGCGAGCGCGGTGTCGAGCTGTCCGTAGGCGCTCATCACGATCGTCGGCGGAAGGCGACCCTCGGCCGAGAGCTTCTCGACCAACTCCAAGCCCGTCATCCCCGGCATGTGGACGTCGAGCAGCATCACGTCCGGCAGCGGACGCAGACGATCGAGCGCCGCCTCCGCCGAGGCGACGGTGGTCACACGCATGCCGGCGCGCTCCAGGTGCCCCGAGACGAGCTTGCGGAAGCCCGCCTCGTCGTCGACCACCAGGACGTGCGCGCCGCCGCTCTTCATGACGCGGCGCGCTGCTTCTCTTGCAGCCAGGCCATGCGCGTGTCGTGGAGGACGCGGGCCATCAGCGTCTGCTCTTCCGGTGTGAGGTTGCCGCGGGTCTTCTCTTCCAGCATCGCGATCAAGTCGATGCTGTGACGCGCGAGGTCCAGGCTGATCTCGCCGCTGCCACCGGTCGGGTCGGGGACGCGACCGAGATGGACCATCACCGAGCTCGCCAACGACAGCAAGAACGTCGAGAAATCGGTCGTCTTTGCGCTCATGCTCGCTCCTGTGGGCGGAGGCGCGGTTGCGTGTGCTCCGCTGCGCGCTATCGTGGGGCCCGCCTGCGCAGGAATGTCCGGACGCGCCCAGGCGTTGTCAAGGCGCCCCCGCTCGCAGGTGGCACACCGACCAGAGGCATCAGCCATGACCCGAGAGCCCATCCTCGACAACCCGCTCGAGCAATACCTGCGGGAGGTCAACGCCTACCAGCTCCTGAGCCGCGAGGAAGAGTACGCGCTCGCCAAGCGCTACCAGGAGACGGGCGACCCGGAGGCGGCGCGCGCGCTGGTGACGGCGAACCTGCGATTCGTGGTCAAGGTCGCGTACCAATTCAGCAATTACGATATCAAGCTCACCGACCTCATCCAGGAAGGCAATATCGGCCTGATGAAGGCGGTGCAGAAGTTCAAGCCGGATCGCGGCTTCCGCCTGATCAGCTACGCGGTCTGGTGGATCAAGGCCTACATCCAGAACTACATCATCAACACGTGGTCGCTCGTGCGCGTCGGCCCGGTCGCCCAGCAGCGCAAGGTGCTGTTCGGCCGCCGCGAGCTGCCCGCGCCCGACGGTGAGAAGGGTGCCGACGGTGATGTGATCGACGCGGAAGTGGTCGAAGAGGACGAAGACGGCGAGGCCACCTTCCTGATCGCCGCCGAGCGCGACGACGGCCGCACCCCCGGTGGTCGCCGCAAGCCGCGCCGCCCCACGCCCGAAGAGGTCGACGCGTGGCGCAAGGCCGCCCTCGCCGCCCGCCGCGACCTCGATCTCGACGGCACCATCTCCGAGGACGGGCGCTTGACGCTCGGTGAGACCATCGCCTCGCACGAGCCTTCGGCCGACGACCAGCTCGCAAGCGCCGAACTCACCTCGATGGTGGCCGAGCGCCTCGCCGAGCTGCACGCCGAGCTCAACGAGAAGGAGCTGGTCATCCTCGAGGAGCGGTTGCTCTCGGACGAGGGCCGGACCCTGCAGGAGGTCGGCGATCAATTCGGCATCTCACGCGAGCGTGTCCGCCAGATCGAGGCCAACCTGAAGAAGAAGATCGCCAAGCGCCTCGAAGGCCTCGCGCCGATCGCCCTGCTCGCCGCGCCGACGCGCGACGACCACAGCCTCCCCTACTGAAAGCTTCGCGTCTGCCCGAGCGACGGCCTATTTCTTGGCGGCCGGCTTCTTGGCGGCGGCCTTCTTCGCCGCAGGCTTCTTGGCGGCCGGCTTCTTGGCGGCGGCCTTCTTCGCCGCGGGCTTGGCCTCGGCCTTGGCGGCCGCGGCCTTGGGCTTGCGGGCGCCCTTCTTCGCCTTGACCGGCTTGCCCCACTCGGCGATTCGAGTCAGCGCGAAGGTCAAGTCGACCTCGTCGGGCTCGGTCCCCCGCGGCAGGCTGGCGTTGAGCGCGCCATTGGTCAGGTAGTGGCCGAAGGGGCCGCGCATCACGCGGATCTCGGCGCCCGATTCCGGATCGTTGCCGAGCAGTCGGCCGGCCTTGTCCTCGATCGACTTGTCGATCATGGCGATGGCCCGCTCGAGGTCGACGCTGTCCGGATCCTCGTCGCGCAGGTTGGCGTTGGCCTTTCCGTCCGTGACGTACAGCCCCCAGCGCCCCGTCCACAGGCCGATGGTCGCGCCGTCGCGCTCGCGGATGCCGATCTCGCGGACCAACTCGCGGCCACCGCGTGCCCGCGGTTTGTCCAGGAGCGCCACCGCCTCGTCGAGCGTAATGTCGATCGCGAACTGACCCGTCGGCAAGCTGCGGGTCTCCTCGCTCATCTTGACGTAGTCGCCGTAGCGGCCGACCAGCGCCTCGATTTCGACCTTCTTGCCCGGATGCTTGCCGAGCGCGCGGGGCAGGGCGAGCTGCCGCAGCGCCAGGTCGAGCGTCATGTTCTCGGCCGACATTCCCTTGCTCAGGCTGACCATCGTCGGCTTGGGCTCGCCGTCGCCGCTCTTGCCGGCCTGCAGGTACCAGCCGTAGCGGCCGTTGCGCAGGAAGATCGGGGTGCCGTCGGCCATTTCGCCGAGCGGGGCGTCGCCGCGCTCCTTGTCGCGGATCAGCTCCATCGCGCGCTCGACCGTCATCTCGTCCGGCGCCTGGTCTTCCGGCACCGTGGCGGTGCGCTCGCCGACCTTGACGAAGGTGCCGTAGCGGCCGATGCGGACGGCGACGTTCTCGCCCTCGTAGCTGCCGAGCTCGATGGCGCTCGCGACCGCGGGGTCGATCTCGTCGCGGGCGGCGGCGAGCAGGCTGACGAGGCCATCGACCTCGTGGCCGCTCTTGCCGTGGAAGCCTTCGCGGTAGAAGCCGCGCAGGTAGGCGCCACAATCACCCTCGCCGCGGGCGATCGCGTCGAGCTGCGCCTCCATCGACGCGGTGAAGTCGTAGTCGACCAAATCGGGCAGCCAGCGCTCCAACATCTGGATCACGGCCATGCCCATGAAGGTCGGAACCAACGCCGAACCCCGTCGGAAGCAGTAGCCGCGATCCAGCAGGCCCTGGATGATCGCCGCGTAGGTGCTCGGACGTCCGATGCCCTTCTCTTCGAGCGATTTCACGAGCGACGCGTCGGTGAGCCGCGCCGGCGGGCGGGTATGGTGCTCGCGCGCCTCGACGGCCGGATCGACCCCCGCGAAGCCGACCGCGTCGCCCTCGGCCAGCAACGGCAGGCGCGCCTCGCTGACGTCCTCCTCGCCGCTCTCGCCGTCGGACTCGTCGTCGCTCTCGCTGCTCTGCTCCAGGGCCGCCCACGCGGCCAGGAAGCCGGCGAAGCGCACGGCGCGACCGCTGGCGCGGAAGACGGCGTCGTCCTTGCCGCCCGCGCCGACGGCGATGTCGAGCGTGGTCTGCTCGAGCTGGGCATCGGCCATCTGGCTGGCCACCGCCCGGCGCCAGATCAGCTCGTACAGGCGCCGCTCCTGGTCGCTGCACTCCGGGCCGAGATCGCGCGGGTGCAGGAAGGCGTCGCCGGCGGGGCGGATCGCCTCGTGGGCCTCTTGCGCGCCGGCGCTGCGGGTCTCGTAGTGGCGCGGCCCTTCGGCGGCGAGCTCAGCCCCGAAATGCTGGCGAATCGTCGCTTGCGCCGCCGCGAGCGCCTCGTCCGAAAGCCGCACCGAGTCGGTACGCATGTAGGTGATGAGGCCCTTCTCGTAGAGCGCCTGCGCCACCCGCATCGCGTGCTGCGCGCTCATTCGCAGCTTGCGGTTGGCCTCCTGCTGCAGGGTCGAGGTCGTGTAGGGCGGCTGCGGACGGCGGGTCAGCGGCTTGACCTCGCGCGCGACCACGTGGGCACGGCCGCTCGCCAGACGATCGCGCAGCGACGCGGCCGCGGCGGCGTCGAGCAGCAGCGCGCTCTCGTCGCGGCGGATACCGGTGGTCGCTTCGAAGTCGCGGCGGGCCGCGACGCGCCGCTCGCCGAGGCGCAACAAGCTGGCGTCGAAGCGCTGCCCGCCGGCTTC
>JBEARB010000140.1:0-29032 GCA_041163625.1 Pseudomonadota bacterium
GCGCCAACCTGCTGAAGCCGCGCAAGGAGTTGGCCAACGAAGCGATCGAGCCGATGTTCGGTGCGCTCGCAGCCTTCGACTTCGCCAAGCGGGAGATCGTCTTCGGTCTGGACGCACGCTATGCCGAGAACGAGAGCGGAACGGTCCTGACCATCGCCGGCAGCGCCGAGACGTACTTCAACCTCGACGACAGCAGCAAATGGCACCTCTACGTCGGCAAGGAAGAGCCGATGGCTGCGCGGGTAGCCGGGCGCATCTTCAAGCTCTGGGATGCCACCGCCTACTTCATGATCGACCAGCATCACGGCATCCGCACCGGGGCGCGGCTCGGCTTTTCGAAGAAGGCTAACTTCAAGGTGGTCAAGCTCGGCGCCGAGCTGTGGATCGCTGCAAAGGTCAACATCAGCCCGCGGCCGCTGCATTTTCACGGCGAGACCACGCTCGATGGCAAGGCGTGGCTCAAGGTCTGCGGCTACGGCTTGTCGCTGGCGGTCAGCAGCAAGATCGAGGTCGACGTCTTCCGCCCGTTCCGCATCGCCGGGACGCTGAAGGTCGCCGCAGATCTGCCCTGGCCGCTGCCGGACGTGAAGAAACAGATCGCACTCGAGTGGACGCCGCCGGCGGCGCCCGGCGCACCTCCCGGAGCGGCTGCGGAGACCAGCGACGTCACATGGCCGCGGGTGGCAAGGCCCGTGCAGGGCGTATCGATCGGCCACACGCTCGCGACCGGAGCGTGGCGGCTCGAGCGCGGGTCTCAGCTCCTGCCGGTCTTGCAAAGCACCGACGGCATGCTCGATCCGCCCTTGACGCCGAACGAGACCAGCGATGCCGCCACCACGCTGGTCGAAGGCTGGGAGTGGGTTCCGGGGCCGCCGCCGCCCGCCGACCTGCCGCGGGTTCCGATGGACGGCAGGGTTCAGCTGGTCTTCGCCAAGCCGATGAACGATGTCGCAGAGGTCGGTGTCGCCGACGGCAGTGGCCCCGTACCCGAGCCCGTCGTCACGATCGGCGACCCGGCTCAGCCCGCAGGCAGCCCCGCGGAGGCGCGCTACCGACTGCGTGAGGTCGAGCTGTGTCGATGGTCCCCCGAGCTGCAACGGTGGCTGGTGGTGGCGCGGCAGAGCGACGAGGCCGCGCGGCTGCTGCCGCCGCAGGGCGTGGCGCCGAGCGCGGGACAGCTCTCGGTCTTCGGTGCGTGGGGACCGTTCCCGCCGATCGGACCGCTGCCGCCGGTGCAGGCCGTGGACGGCGGGGAGCTCGGGCAGCAGCAGACGTCTTTTCAGCGCTTGTGGTTGCTCTCGAACAACCCGCTCGAATTCGATGCGCATTCGTCGTCGGAGACCGCCGGTGCGGACTTGCTCACGGTGCCCGGTGACCCCACCGGCCAGTTGGTGGAGGCCGCAGATCGCGTGCTCGACTTCTCCGGCGAGCCGGTCGGGACGTTGGTGGCGAACGGCCCGAGCCACGACGGGATCGAGCTGACGTGGACCGGCGAGCAGACGCTGTCGATCGACGATGGTGCGGTGGTCCCTGCGTTGGATCTACGCGGTCCGGCTGCGACCGATTGGCTGGGCGAGTCGGCGCTGTTCTGGCTGGACGCTGCGGCGAGTTGGCCGGCGCCGAGCAGCGAGGTCGAGGGCTCGGATGGCGGAGGTTACGGCTATGGCGGCGGCGATGACGATCACCCTGGTGGCCACGCCTACGACGACGACGACAACAATGACGGCGGCGACGGCGGCGACGGCGGCGACGGCGGCGCGCATTGGGCGCTCCCCGAAACATGTGAGACCCGACACTGCGTCACGGGCCTGCACGTGCTCGGTTGCGGATGCTCGTGCTACGCGTTGCTGCTGACCTGCTGCGCTGCGGACCAACTCGACACACGCCTGCGGCTGCGGGACGAAGACGGTTGGACCGAGGGCGATGACGATGGCGTCGGCGGCTACGGCTACGGAGACGACGACGGTGGTCACGGTACCTTCGACGACGACGGCTACGACGACCACCAGCACGCAAGCGAGGCCGCGGACGACACGTTCGCCGACGCCAAGGCCGAACTCGCCGGCCTGGTCGGCGTCCTGGGCAAGCTGAACTCGCTCGGCTTGCCATTCACTCGGATGCTCAACGTGGCGCTGCCCGAGCAAGCCAGCGATCTCCACGTCGAGCTGCTCGGCAGCGGCGCGGTGGTCTGGCGCGCCCGCGACCTGCAAGGCCTGTGGACCGAGCCGGTCGCGGTCGCATCGGTGCCCGGCAGCGGTCTCGCCATCGCCGGCCTCGGCCCGCTCGCAGAGCTCGAAGTCTACTGCTGCGGAGAGCTCTGGCTCCGGCGCGTCGTGGTCCACGGCGATCCCGCGGTCGCCGCAGCCTCGGAGGCCATCAAGGCCTCGCACCAGAGCACACTGCAAGCCAGCATCGCGCGTTGGGCCCGCCGCTCGACCGTGCTCTGGCCCGACCAGACTTACCGGCTCCGCGTCACCACCGAGCTCGACCTACAAGGTGGCGGGCTATTGGCCGAACAACCGAAACTTGCCCCCCTCGCCCTGGTCGAAGACGCCTTCTTCGCCACCGCGGGCCCGCCAGGAACCTCCGCGCCGTCCGCGCCAGCGACCGCCGGCTCGCAGACGACCGACCAAGCCGCCCCGACACCGCAACCTGGCGCGCCGAGCGACCTCGAGCTACCGCCCGCGGCGCCGCCGTCGGAGGCGATCGTGCGCGTCCTCTCCGGTCTCTCCGCCTACGTCGCCCGCACCATCCCGGCCCCGATCGCCCTGCCCACGCCGACCCAACTCGCCGCGTCGCCGGGTCGTTACGACGGCATCGATTCCGCCTCGGACGCCACCTTCGCCGCCGACGATGTCTGCGTCGAATTCGGCACCGACACCGTGCAGTCGATGTACCGCCTCGCCCGCCGCGACCTCGCCCTGACGCTGGTCGGCCCCGACGGCGCCACGCTCTCGCCACCGGGCCTGCCGCCCGGCAGCCGCGGCGGCCGATTCGGGACCTGGCTGGCGAGCGAAAGGCCGTCCGACCCGACCAAGCCGGTGCCGTCGATCAAGCTCGACGCCGCGTGGGCCGACAAGGTCAAGGACTACGCCAAGGAGATGGGCGTTGACCCCAACGTGCTGCGTGAGCGCGACACGCTCTCGATGCCGGGACTGCTGCTGCCGGTCGGCTCGCGCTGCGAAGCGCGGCTGCTGCCGCTGCTGTTGCGCGAGACCTTCGCCCCGAGGCCCGAGACCGAGCTGCCGTCGATGCCGGGCACCTTCTCCGCGCTCGGACTGCCGTCCGGCTGGGCGGACGTCGCGCCCATGGGATCGGACGCGACCTGGTGGCGCGTCGATGCGCCTGCCTCGCTCGCCGCCCAGCTCGAGGCAGGGGTGGTCGATGTCGTAGCGGCTGCAGGCAATGTCGGCGAGCTCGCCGAGTCCAACGAGCTCGACCGCCCGGGCGCTGCGCTGGTCTGGACCGGCGTACACGGCCCCGGCGGCGCTTTGCTCGACGATCCTGCTCAATGGCGCGACGTGCGTGTGAGCGCATGGATGCAGCCGACGGCGAACGGCGGCGCGCTGGGGCTCGTCGCTCGGCGCAACGTGGACGGCACGGCCATGTTCCGCCTCGAATTGGACTGCGACCGCGCCGAGCTGCGCTGTTTGCGCGCCGATGGCAACGCCACTGCCCTGCTCGGCCTGCGGCCCTTCGCCGTGATCGCCGGCCGGCCGCTGCTGCTCAGCTTCGAGGTCCGCGAGCAGGGCGACGCGACGTCGCTCCGCGCCTGGGTCGACGACGTCCTGCTGCTGGAGCTGCAAGATGGCGGTGCCACGCGGCCTGTGGCCGGCTCGGTCGCGCTGTGGCGCTGGCGGCAGCAGGGCCTGATTTGCGCAGATCTCCAGGTCGAGCAGCTCGACCCGGACGTGACGCCGGTGCTGAAGTTCCCGGTCCCGGTCGCTCCGGCGGCGAGCTTGGGCGATCTACTCGACTCGCACGACGGCCTCGCCAGCCGCCTGCACGCCGAGACCCAGCCGCCTGCGCTGCCAGGGCTGAGCTGGGGCGAAGCGATCACTCCGAACGAGGTCAACAACTGGCTCTACCCCGCCGCAATCCTCCCGGCGCCGCAATCGCAGCAATCCCTCGCCCCGCCGGATGAGGCGGAATCGCAGGCCTGCGCCTTGCTGCTCGAGCGATTGCGCAGCCTGAACCTCGAATTGGCGCTGCCGCTGGAGCGACTGCGCGTCTCGACGTTCTCGGTTCAGGGCGCGGTGGATGGCGTACTGCTCGAGTCACCGGTGCAGCTCGACTGGCGCCGTACTTCGCTGACTGCGATGGCCTTCGGCACGGCGACGGCCCGACAATGGCAAGCGCCGACGCGCGCATCGATCACCGGCGTCCGGCTCGGCCCAGCATCCGAGGGCGACACGACCGCAGCGACGATTCGGCTCCGCGAGGACGCCGACCTCGCGGGCATGGTCCTGGAGCGGCAGACGGTCGGCGATCCGGTTATGCGCGCCGGCGTCCCGGCGCCGCTGTGGACGATGCCGAGCCGCGATGCACGAAGCGGCCCGCTGTGGAGCCTCTCGCCCGGGCCGACGGCGTTGGTTTCGGTCGAGGTCGACGCCGGAGCCGAGCCGAGCTGGACCGCGGCTTCGGTGGGGCTCGTCGGCAAGCTCGACGCCGCGAGTAAACCCGGCGTCGCCTGGCTGAAGGCCCCGGCGATTGCGGGATTGCGGCTGATCGGAACGGCCTCGCTCATCGCTGGCGGCGAGCTGGAGGTCGTCCTGCGCGATGGCGGCGGCGGTGCGGGCAAGGACGCGCCGAATCAACTCATCGTCCGGCTGAGTCGACCGCAGGGCGGCGCGACGCTCGCCATCGACGCCTTCGAGCCGAGCGCTGCCGGTGATCAGACGCTGGCCAACGACCTCGCGACGTCACAAGCCGAAGGACCGACGCTGGTGCCGGCTGGCGCATCGTTCGGACTCGAGATCTTGGCGCTCGGTGCACAGCTCGCGGTCTGCATCGACGGCAAGCTGGTCTGGGCCAGCCAGAGCGTGCGCTGTTGCGGTCCGGGGCGTATCGGGCTGGAGCTGCTGCAGGGCGTGGTCACGTTCGCTGCGCTCGAGCTCGCCACGCTCGGGCCATGGATCAGCACCGGCGGTGGCGCAGGTGGTAGCACTGCCGCAGACGTCGGCACGCTGCTCGAGCTCGACGACACAGGCGCTTGGCAGGTGATTCGGCAGCAGGGGGTTGGTCCCTTTGCGATTCGTGACGGCGCGAATTTGACGCTGCCTTCGCGTTGGACGCTGACGGCGGGCCGGCTGCAACAGTCGCGGTCGCTGCAGAGCGATGCTGGCGCGGGCGGTTCGGCTTACTCCTACGCGGTGCTGCCGCAGGCCGCGTCGGCCTCGGATGTCCGCGTTTCGCTGCGGTGTGGCTGCGACCCACAGGGTGCGGTCGGGGTCGCACTCCGCTGGCAGGGTCCGGACAACCACGTCGCGGTCTTGCTCCGGTCGACGCCGGATGGCGGTGCGGTGGTGGCGGTGACGGCCATCGAGGACGGCAGCGCCAAGCCACTGACCACGGTGGCCGTGCCGGCAGCTCCGAGTGCGACGCATGTGTCGCAAAGCGTGCGGCAGCTGCAGGTTCGGAGCCGTGGCGAGCGGGTGCAGGTTTGGCTCGACGGCGCCCTGGTCTGCGAGACCTCGGTGCCGGCATCGTTCGGCAGCGGGGTGGCGCTGGTCGCTGCGGATGGGGCGGCGGCGGAGTTCGCTGATGTGGTGGTCTGGCCGCTGGGGCTGCAAGAGCGTGCGTTGGCGTTCAGCGCGCCGCTGTACCTCGACATGGGTCCGATCGGCCCGGGCTTTGCCAACGGCGGCTCGGTGCTGCTGGGGCAGAGCCGCGGCGAGGCGGTGTCGGGGCTGCCGGGTAGCTCGAAGGGCTGGGCGACGGACGGCGCCCGCTTTTACCCGAAGGACGGCGCGGCGCAGCGGCAGCTGCTCACACCGGTGGCAGATCTCTCGGCACTCTGCATCTCGGTCGGGATCGAGCTGCAAGCCGGCGGCGCGGCGGTCGTGTTGGCGAGCACTGCTGCGGCCGACCTTGCGTTGGAGCTGGATCGTAGCGCAGACGAAGACGCGACCTTCGAGGCGAGCTGGCGCCTTCGGTTGCGCCAATTCCTGCCCGGCAAGTCCAACGGGACACCGGCAAAGCCGAAGTCGTTCGTCCTGGCGGGCGGCGCTTGGCAAAGCTGCCCAGACGAGTCGATGCGTTGGACGGTATGGACGCGCGACGGACGGCTGCGCGGCTGCGTCGACGGCGCACTGGCTCTGGACCTCGATTTGTCCACGCAGCCCGCGCTGTCGGCGCTGCTCGCGGGCGCGGGGCACGTCGGCGTGGGGATGAGCGGCGGCGGAGCTGGTGCGGTCTTCCGCGACTTCGCGGTCTGGCGGAGCTGGGACGTCGGAACTGGCGCGGCGGACGTGCGGTTGGCCAACGGCGCAGCGGGAGCGGTGAACGGCGGCGCGCTCTCCGTACCGACCTGGGATGGTAGTGACGCGACCAAGGCCTGGTCGGCACCGACCGACGGCAAGCTGGTCGATGGCGGCGTGGTTGCGCTGGTGTGGGAGCGATTGGACGAGGTCGGCGTGGATGCGCAGGGCGAGACGGGCCAGCTCTGGCTCGGCGTGCAAGCGCAGGACGCAGCGAGTGCCCGGGTCGAGTTGCGGCTCGCAGGGCTGTGGCCGACACCAACCCTGTGCACTGTCGCGCTGTCAGAGGAGACGCCGAATGCTAGCAGCAACGCTGGCAGCAGCAACGCAACGGCCCCTTCGACGACGCTGTGGGCGGCCGATGCCGGCGCCACCGCCGAGCGCAAAGCGCAGCGTGGCGTACTCGTTTTTCGCCGGCGCAGCGACGTGCTCGAATTGCTGCAGGACGGCGAAGTCGTCGCGGAGGTGCAGGTCGCATTGCCCACTGGCGAGCCTTGGGTGCTGGTGTTGGGCCGCGTTGGACATGCGCCGGCGGTGATCACCTCGCTGCAGACCGAGGCACCGAGTTTTGCCGCCGTCGCACGTTGCGCGGCACGCTCGGCACCGGCGCCTCGCGGCGCCTCGGTCGCGGTTGGACCTGCGGACTCTGCCGCGAGCGCAGATCAGCACTTCTGGGCCAGCGACGCGCCGAACGCGCCGCCGGTGCCGTGGCAGGAGCAGTCGATGGTTCGGCTCCGCCTGCGCGACAGCGGCGGGCGCACGCTGCACGACGCCGAGTTCGTCGCCGCCTCGAGCCAGAGCCAGGCTTTGGCGTACAAGGGCTCGACGATGCCGACCCGATTGCTGCGCAGCGCCGACGGAACGCGCCTGTTCGCGCTGTCGCCGACGACCGGGGGCACCACCGCGCCGTTGGCAAACGCGCACACGCTCCGCCTCGGCCTGCGTCGTGTCCGCGATCCAGCGACCATCGCAGAGCATCCGGCGTATGCCGCGGAGATGGCGCTCGAGAGCAGTGATGGTCACGCGAATACTGTCGAGGCGGCCACGTTGTTGCGCATCGTCACGCCGCCGCCGATTGCGTTGTTGAGTGCGGAAGACGTCACGATCACTCCGTCGCCACCAACCGCTCTCCCCACCAAGCCGTGAAGTGTTGGCCCATCCAACGCCAGCCCACACGCTGGCCCACGGAGCGCGTCGATGTCCGAGCTACCGTCCACCGCCGCGGAACGCGCAGCCCTGCGCCGCCGGACGTGGAAGGGCGAGATCGTCGAGACGGGCGCCAAGGGCGTGCTCTACGCGACCCTGACGTTCCAGGAGCGTCTCGCGGCGTATGCCGCTCTGAATCGGCGCGTGCACGGCTGGACCGATGCACAACTCTCGCAGCGCACGCCGCTGACGCTGGCAGACGTGGCGATCATCCCAGCCGGTGGGACGTGGACCCCGACGGAGACCTGATGCGCCTCGAGTTGCCGCAGGACGACGCAACGAGCGAGCCGCGGGCCGCTTGAAGGACCTCGCAGACATCGAGGCGCTGGGCAGCGAGCGCGACGGCTGACAGCATCGACGCTCGTCGGCATGCTCGACGCCCTGGAGCCCGCCCGAGATGCCCGAGACGCCGCCACCCCCGACGCCTGCCCCGACCGCCGCCGAGACCGCGTTCCGGCACGGGACGCTCGCGTTGGTGCGGCTGTACCACCCCGAGATCGCGGCCGACGGCGCGGCGCTTCCGGCCGGCCCGTGCATCGTCGTCGCCAACCATCCGAGCGGCCTCATCGACCCGTTGGTGCTGCAGCTCGCGCTCGGCCGGCCGCTCGCCTTCCTCGGCAAGGCCACGCTCTTCGCCAACCCCGCCGGCGCGTTCGCGATGCGCGCGTTCTCCGCGATTCCGGTCGCGCGCCGCCAAGACGGCGGCGATGCGGACGCCGCGCAAGCCCGCAACGAGGCCACGTTCGCGGCCTGCCGGCGCCTGCTCGCCGGCGGTGGCGACCTCGCGCTCTTCCCCGAGGGCATCAGCCATGACGCGCCCGGCCTCGCGCCGCTCAAGACCGGTGCGGCGCGCATCGCCCTCTCGGCGGTGGCGGAGGCGGGCGGCCCGCGCAGCCTGCACATCGTGCCGGTCGGCCTGCTCTACCGCTCCAAGCAGACCTTCCGCAGCCAGGTCTCGGCGCAGATCGGCGCGGCGATCGACGTGCGCGCCTGGTTCGACGAACACGGCGACGACGCGGACGCGGTGCGCGGCCTCACCGCCGAGGTCGACGCCGCGCTGCGCCGGGTGGTGCTGCAGGCCGAATCGGTAGCGGTGCAAGACGGCCTGCGCTTGGTCGCCGCGTTGACCAGCCCGGGCCAGAACACCGCCGCGGTGCACGCTCGCGCGCTCGAGCTCGCGCAGGCCTTCAGCCGCCTCTCGGCACGCAACCCAGCCCGCGCGGCGGCGCTGCGCGAGCAGGCCCAGGCCTACCTCTCGATGTCCGGCGAGGTCGGCCTGCTCGCCGCCGAAGACGAGCGCGCCGCCTTGGTGCTCGAGCGCAGCGGCCGCAGCCCACTCGGCGTGCTCGGCGCGGCGCTCTCGCTGCTGCTGCAGGCGCCGCTGGCCGCGATCGGGATGGCGCTGAACTGGCCGGCGTATCGCGGCGTCGGCACGCTGGCGACCCGGCTCGCCGGCGACGAGGTCGACGTCGTGGCGACCTACAAGCTGCTCGGCGGGATGCTCTTCTTCCCCGTCGGCTGGGTGCTGTCGGCGGGGATCGTAGGCGCGGTGGCGGGCGCGAGTACGGGCGTCGCGGCGCTGCTGCTCGGCCCGCTGACGGGCTTGGTCGCGCTGCGCTTCTCCGAGCGCGTGGCCGTGCGCCGGCGCGCGCTGCGGGCGGCGTGGCTGCGGCTGGGTCGGGCGCCGTTGGCGTTCGCGTTGGCGGCGCGGCGGCGCGAATTGGCGATGGCGGTCGGCGAGGCGTTGGCCGACGACGCCACGCGCTGAGGCCTGTGAGCGACGATGGAGCCGAGCGAGTCGAGCCTTCCCTCTGCCGCGGAGCGCTTGTTGCCGCCAGCGCTGGGGATGGTCGGCGTCGCTGCGCTGTTGGGCGCGGCGCAGGCCGAAGCGCTGCTCCAGTTCACGGATGTCTGGTTGGCCTGGTGGCCGCGGGCAGCCGGCGTTTTGGGGCTTCTGGCGATCGTCGCGAGCATGCGCGTCGTCGCGCTGCGACCGGGCGGCCGAGTACTCGCGTTGTGCGCAGTGTTGCCGTTGGCGGTCGGCGGTCCACCCTTCGCGTGGGCCTTGCTACGACACGGCGTGCTGACGGGGATGCCTTTTTTGGTGCCCGGATTCGGGGGCTTGGCGCTGGTGCTGCTGGCGGCGGCGTGGCGGCAGACCGGCGCGCGAGTGGCGGCGGCGGAGTCGTTGCGGGCCGAGGCGGCGGAGGAGGCGCGGAGGCCGCGCGAGGCCGGCGACCTCGGTGACCCCCCGACGCCGCCGGGGCTGCAGCTGCTCTTCCACGCGTCCCTGGCGACCCTGCTGCTGCCCTTCGTGGCGCTGGTGCTGGCGATCGCCTCGCCACCGACCTTCGCTTGGTTGGAGGTCCGCGCGCGCGGCGTACTCGCGGGACGCAACCCGCTCGGCAGCGCGTTCGTCGGCCGGGCGGAGCGCTACCCGTACAGCGGTAGCCCTCTCGCATGGTATTTGGCGGAAGAGGCACGCTTCGTTCCGCTGGACCAAGAAGCAGCGCTGGCGTTCGCCGACGCGATCGGCGACGAGGTCGCGTGGCAGCTCGCGGCGGAGACCGGCGAGGCCGACGTACGAGCGGCGGAACGTGCGCTCTGGGCTCGGGGCGACGGGCAAGCCATCCCCCGTTGGATCGCGGCGGCGCTGCGGGGCAAGGGCGTCGTCTACCACGAGGAGTCGCTGTTCTCGCGTTCGTTCGACCCGGCGCTGCACCTGGTGCCGGGCACGATCCACATGGACTGCGACCAGTTGGTCTACCTCTTCCTGCACGTCGCTTGGCGGCTGGATGTGCCGATGATGGCGATGCCCGCGCCGTTGCACCTCTACCTCCGCTACAATGGGCCGGATGGGGAGGTGGTGACGGTCGAGACGACGCGCTTCCGACCCTTGCGGGCGCACGACCTGATCGTCAGGGAGCGATTGGATCCCGGGTTCTTCATCGAGGAAGAGCATTTCCGCAGTGGGCGGGGCGGCGCGTGGGCGAGCCCGGACCTGGTCCGCGCCGCCGGGCTGTACGAGCCGTGGACCGAGCGCGACATGCGCGATGCCATCCTCGCCAACGTCCTGGTCGGTCTGCGCAGCCACCGCATCCCGGTCGATTTCGTCGCCGAATCGGAGTCGCGCCTCGACGGCACCCGCGACATCACGCTCGTCGCCAACCTCTACGGCTACCGCGTGGACCAAGCCGTCCAGGCGCTGCGGCAAGGCGAGCGCGACGCCGCACGCACGCACGCGCTCGCGGCGCGCGAACTCCGACGCCGCTTCGGTCCGCTGGTCGTGCGAAGCGAGCCGCGCGAGGAGACCGTCCTCGAAGCGCTCGACGCGACGGCAGAGACAGCACCGGACGCTCCCAGCGCGACACCGTAGCGTCGCCGGAATCCCTGAGCCAGTCTGCAGAGATCGCTGCCTGTTCCTCGCGGCCCGGGGGGCGCTGTGGTAGTTCTTTCAATGCGGCCGGTCGCGCCGCCAGCTTGGAGAGCCGTTCGATGCACGATCTGCGCACGCCCAGCGTGGTCCTGGTGGCGGTCGATTCGCCCTGGAAGGACATCAACGGCACGTTCTATTCGTTCTCGTACGGCGTCCACGCGCTCCGTGCGTCGTTGATGACGGCACCCGACCTGCAGGACGTCACGGTCGCCACCGTCGACCTCGAGACCCACGATCCCGACGCGTTTTTCGAAGCCGTCATCGCCCATCGGCCAACGCTGGTCGCGCTTTCGACGTATATCTGGTCGTTGCCGGTCTACCGCGGCTTGGTGCAGCGACTGCGCCGCCACGATCCGAGCATCGCCATCATCGCCGGTGGCCCCGCCGCGCGCCGCTCGGTGATGGACCTGCAGCCCTACCTGCCGTTGCGCGACGGGCTCGACGCGATCGTGCCCGGCGAGGGTGAAGAGGTGATCCGCGAGGTCGCACGCCACCACCGCAAGCCGGAGTGGAAGGCCGGAATCGCGGGCCTCGAGTGGTGGACCGGCAGCGCGTGGCACCAGAACGTGCCGGCGCCGCGACCCGATATCGACGCCTACGCCTCGCCCTACGAGCTCGGCCTCGCGCCGCGCGGGATGACGGGCTACATCGAGACCTTCCGCGGCTGCCCGATCCATTGCGCCTTCTGCCAATGGGGCGAGCAGAACGCCGACCGCGCCCATTCGGTCGATTATCTGGTCCGCCACCTCGAAGGCTTGCGCGACACCGAAGTTTTCAACGTCTTCTTCCTCGACGCCGCGTTCAATCTGCACAACAAGGCCTTCCGCAACCTCGTCGAGGCGGAGCGGCAGGTGGGCGTACTCAAGGACAAGGTCGTCCACGGTCACCTGTACCCGACCTACCTGCAGGAAGCGCACCTCGAGTTCTTCGAGTCGATCGGCCAGGTGCAGGCGAGCGTCGGCATCCAGAGCTTCGACGAAGAGGCGCTCAAGCGGATGGGTCGCCCCTTCGACCTGCGCAAGTTCGAGCGCACGCTCGGGCTGATGAAGGGCCGCCTCGACGTCGATATCGAGCTGATCTTCGGCCTGCCGGGCGACAACCCCGAGTCCTTCCTGCGCACGCTCGACAAGGCGATCGAATATGGCAACTCGGTCAAGGTCTTCCAATGCCTGGTGCTGCCCGACGCGCTGCTCGAGCGCGCCGACGCGCTGCAGATCAAATACGATCCCGAGACGTTCGCAATCGAGTCGAGCATGGGCTGGACCCGCGCCGACCTCGAACGGTATTGGCAGCAGGTACTTCGGCGCGCCGAGGACTTCCCCGAGCGAGTGCAGCACAACGATTGGGTCGGCTTCGTCTGCGAAGAGGCGGCGCCGCCGGCAGAGCGCGACAAGCCGCGGCGGCAGGCGCCCGAGCCGATCGCGGCGGGGGCGATCGCCAATCTCGGCGGGGAGATCGGCGCCGCGCAGGCGGGCTGGGCGTTCGACGGCGCACGGCGCGACGGCGCGCGCCTGTTCTTCGACCTGCAGGGGCCGACGGGCGAGGTGGTGGTGCACGTCGAGCGGCAGACGCCGAACGGTCGATTCTTCCACGCGCAGGACGGGCTGGCCTACTCTTACCGCGGAGAGATCGGCCAAGCCGAGGCTCCGGGTCTGCTGCGCGTCATCGCGGCGCTGCACGGCAAGGCCCGCGAGCTCTTCCCGGGAGAGCCTGCCCCGTGACCGCCGCGTTCACGTCCGACCCCCGCCTCGCCACCGCTGCCCGATCGCTGCGCGAAGACGGCCACGCCGTCCTGCCCGGGCTGATGCCACGCGAGCGGGTCGAGGCGATGCGGCAGGCGCTCGACGCGGCCTTCGACGCCGCCGCCCCCGAGCTGCTGCACTCCAAGCTGCCGCGCTGGCTGGCGCCCGACCTCGAGGTCTCCGGTACCGGATTGGTCTTCCACCAGCTGCTCGGCCGGGTGCCTGCGCTGGCCGATGGCCTGGTGCATCCGCTCGCCCACGCGCTGATGCGAGAAGTCCTCGGCGAAGGCGTCTACCTCGAATTCGTCGGTGCCGTGGTCTGTGATCGCTCCCGCCCGTTCTTCGAGTGGCACCACCACGTCGGCGGCATCGACGACGAGCTCGCCCGTCGACAGGGCCGGCTGCCGGCGGGGCAGCGTCCCGAGCGCGTGGCGATGCTGATCTACCTCGACGAGACCGGGCCCGGCCTCGGTCAGCTGCTCGTCGATCCGGCCCGCCGCAAGGGACCGCCGCCGCACCCGACCGACCAGACGAGTTGGCCCGGCCAAGTCGCAGTCGCCGGTCCGCCCGGCACGGTCGTATGTCTGGATCAGGTCACGTGGCACGCCGTCACGGCCCGCGAGGTCGAGGGGCTGCGGCGCTTCGTCGGGCTGTGGTTCGCCGCAGCCGACGCCCCCGCTGCCGAGGGCGTCGATCGATCGTTGGCCGTGCTGCAAGCCGACGATCCCGCGCTCGCCGCGGTGCTCGCCGCGCGCCCGGAGCGCCGCGCCGGGGCGTCCGCATGAGCGCTGTGCCGACGGAGAGCACGGCAGCTCGGCTGCGCGACCTGCACGAACGGGGCTGGGCGACCGTCGAGGGCGTCCTGAACGCCGACGACCTGGACACGCTCTGGCAGGGTGTGCGCGGCGGCTGGCAGGAGCGCGGCTCGCCGCCGCTGTTCTCACAGGAAGACGTGCCGCTCGACCCGGCGTCGCACGTCAGCCCGGTCGGGATGACGGTCTTCGGCGCAGCGGCTCGGTTGCCGGGGATGACGCGCATCCTGCGGCATCCGGGGCTGCTCGCGCTCTTGCAGGCGGCGCTCGGTCCGGAGTTGGAGGTCGAACTGAGCGCGGCGATCTTGAGTGACCAGACGCGCCCGTTCTTCTTCTGGCACAACCACGTCGGTGGTATCGACGGGGAAGACTTCCGCGGCCGCGACGACCTGCGCTTCGCGCGTACCGAGCGGGTCGCCATCACCACCTACCTCGCCCCGCTCGACGACGCGCACGGCGTGATGCTCTTGCACCCGCGCCGGCTCGCCGATCCGATCGCGCCGCCGTACACCCCAGGGCGCGCTCATTGGGAAGGCGAGGTCGAGCAACGCTGCCCGGCAGGCACGACCGTGGTGCTCGACCAAGCGACGTGGCACGCCGTCACTCCGATGCAGATCACAGCACAGCGTGCGTTCGTCTCCTTCTTCGTGCGTCGCGCCGGCCTAGCGCCGACGCGGCGGCGTGACGCGAGCGTAGCCGCCGTCCTCGCCGCTGACAGCGCGCTGCCGGACTGCTACGCCCCCGCCCCCGCCGAGGTCGGCGCATGAAAGTGCTATTCCTCTTCTTCACCGACCCGCCCCGGCCGTTCAGTTCTTCGGTCGCTGCGCTCGCCGCGGTCGTCCGCGCCGCCGGCCACGAGCCGCTCGCGCTCGAGGTGCTGCTCTCGCGTCCGATTGCCGAGATCGCCGCGCAGATCGCGGCCCTCGCGCCCGACGTCCTCGCCGTCTCGGCGATGAGCCGCGATTGGCCGGGTGCGCACCGCCTCTTGCTCGACCTCGACGCTCCCGGCCGCCCCTTCGTCGTCGTCGGCGGCTACCACGCCTCGATGGCACCCGCGGACGTCGCCGCCTGCGCCACCGTCGACGCCATCGGCATCGGCGAAGGCGAGCGGCCGCTGACGGCGCTGCTAAGCGCGCTGGAGACGGGTCGGCCCACCCGCTCGCTGCCCGGGATGTGGGTGCGCGGCCCCGAAGGGTTCGTCGGACCACCGCCCGGTCCCGACCCCGAACCCGATATCGCCTCGCTGCCGGCCTGGGACTACGAGGTCTTCGGCGCGATGGGCGCGCACCTCGACGCGGGCATCAACACCTTCGGCCCGCGCATCGACCGCTACCTGCCGGTGCGAGCGAGCCGCGGCTGCCCGTTCACATGCGCCTATTGTTCGGCTCCGAAATGGGGTCGCATGCATGCGTTTTCGGATGTCTCGCGGCGCAATACGTTGCCGGTCGATCAGCTCTGCGCCGAGCTCGCCCGCCTGCGCGACCGGTACGCCCCAGAGGGCTTCGAATTCTGGGACGAGCACTTCCCCGTGCAGCTCTCGTGGCTCGAGGCGTTCGCGGAGGTCTACCCGCGCGTGGTCGGGCTGCCGTTCAAGGTCGAGATGCACCCCAACGCGGCGACGCGCAAGCGGCTGACGCTGCTCAAGCGGGCTGGTTGTGTGCTCTTCCATTGCGGCGTCGAGGCGGGCGACGAGACGTTGCGCAGGCAGACGCTCGACCGGCGCACGAAGGACAGCGAGCTGCAGCGGGTCTTCGACGATTGTCGCGAGCTCGGGCTCGAGACCAGTGCGTCGTTGATGACGACGCTGCCGGGCGAGACGCGGGCACAGGCGCACGCGACGGTCGAGCTGCTCGAGCGGCTGCGGCCGGGCTCGTTCATGTGGTCGAACTACCACGCGCTGCCCGGGACGGTGCTCGGTGAGGCGGCGGTGCCGGCGTGGCCGGGGCCGGCGCGGGCGCGCTTCAACGACTTCGACGTGGTCGAGCCGACGCTGCCGGCGCTGCAGAACGCGCAGGAGCGCGACCAGACCTTCCGCGAGTTGACGGACCTGCAGCGGGCGTTGGTGCGCGCGTCGGGGGCGGAGGACATCGCGCGGCCGGTCGAGATCCCCAACCCCCCGCGGCCGGGCAGCCCGGCGTTCGCCGCCTTCCTCGGCATCGATCCGGGCGGACGCGTGCCGCAACGCGGGCCGCGCCTGATCGGTGTGGTCGTCGATCCCCGCGTGGTCACGCTCGAACTCGACGCACCGGGGATGGAGCCGCGCCAGGTCGTCATCAAGCCACGCAGCGGGGGCGGCTGCTTCGTCGCTACCGACGGGCTCGAGTTCTCGTACAAGGGAAAGGACGCGCCGGAGCCCTTGCTCGACGCGATCCGCATCATCGCGCGTCGGCTCGCGCGCAGCGATTTCGAGGCCTTGCAGACGGCAGCCGAGGCCTGATCTCGAAGCGTTCAGCGCACGACGCTGCGTACGAGCGGATCGTCGATGGCGGCGAGCGAGCCGTCGACCATCTCCGAATGCGGCAGGTGCCCGGCGGCAAAGTAGGCGCCGACCCAGCGACGGGGGCCGGGGTCGTGGCGTTGCGGGACGGCATGCCAGGTCGTCTCGTCGATGAGCAGCACGCTGCCCGCCGCGAACGTGACGGCCACTTCGCCCGGCCAATGCGCCTGATCGGCCGGAAACGGCGGCGCCGTCGGGTCCGTCGGACGGCCGGGCAGCACCAACATCGGGCCGTTGGTGTCGGTCGCGTCGTCGAGATAGACGAGGTACGAGAGTCGCTGGGGTCGGCGCGCGCTCGGGCCGTTGCCGCCGCGCAGACGGACCTGCTCGTCGTCGGGGCCACCGACGTGGTTGTGCCATTCGAAGAACGCTCGGGTCTCGTCGGTCATCACTGCGCCGACGAGCTCCATGCGGGCGTCGTCGCCGAGGATGGCGCGCACGACGGCGAGCGGCGCCGGATCGAGCAGCATCGGGGCGAGGTGCGGCGCCCAGCCGAGCAGCTCGAAGAAGACCAAGCCGGTGCTGGAGATCTCGGTCTTCGGGATGGTCCGCACCGGTTCGCGCGAATACACCGGGGGCGAGCCGATTTGCGCCCGCAGCGCGTCGAGCGTCGTGCGCATCGCCTCGACCCGCGCTGCGTCCACCACGCCGGGCAAGAGCACGTAGCCGTCCCGCGTGAAGCGCTCGGCCAGCGCGGCCACGTCGATCGTCTCGGAGCCCGATTCTGCGGCGAATTCGCGCATGGGTGCCTCGTTCATTCCGGTCGCTCGGGCGGTGCCCGGCGGAAGGCTTCGGCCCCGACGAGCCCCTTGCGTTCGTCGAGCATCATCGCACCCTGGTCGCGCGCCTGCACGCTGCGGACGGCCTCGCGCAGCGCCGCCGAGAGCAGCTCCCGTTCGGCTGTCGCGTCCGCGTCCGGGTGCAGCTCCAGCGAGCGATACGCCAGATCGAAGCTCTGGCTGCGGGCGAGCGCCGGGCGGTCCTCGCTGCGGCGGGTCAGCATCAGGTCGACCTGCGAACCCGCCGGCGTCGCGAAGCGGAAGGTGCACCGCCGCCGATCGAGCATCAACTCGGCGAGCACGACGCCGGCGGCCTCGGCCACGCCCTCGACCAGCTCGGCCCATTCGGGGTGGTGCGTGATCGGGTGGCTGCCGCCTTGCAGGGGGCTGTCCGAGCCGATCGCGACGCCGTCGGTCGGCTCGCGCCAAGGGGTGGTGCGCGGCGTCGGCTTCAGCAACTCCCGCTCCCAGCCGAACTTCTCGATGTAGGGATGCGTCAACCCGAGGCAAGCCTCGGCATGCTCGCATTTGGCTTCCCAGATGCAGCCGAAGCGGGGGTAGATCTCGTAGAAGCCTTCGACGATGACGACGTCGGGTTGGGTGTTGTCCAGCGCGTCGCCATGGGCACCGAGCTGGCATCGCGGCACGTATTTCACCAGCGCACGCACCCCGAGTTCGTCGGCGCGGGCGAGTGCCTTGCGCATCGCCGGTCCGAGGCGCGCCATCGGTGCGAGCAGACCGCGCTCGTCGGCGTAGTCCTCCATCGGCAGGTAGTTCCAGAACTCCATTCGCGCGGGCTCGAGCGGCGCGACGCGCTCGACGATCTCGGTCAGCGTATCGACGTTCAGGGTCGTCAGTACGGTATTGGTCATCAGCACGGCGCCGAGTTCCTTGATGTTCTGCATGCCCTGCCAGGCCTCGTCGAACGAGCCCTCGCGCTGCGAGGTATAGTCCTGAACCGCCGCGTCGTGGCCGTGCAGCGAGACGAAGAATTCGTCGATACCGTGCGCGACGAGCTCTTTGGCGCGCGCCATGTCGGCCAGTCGGCGGCCGTTGGTCTGTACGCGGATATGCTCGAAACCACCGTGTTCTCGGGCATAGTCGACGTATTGCAGGAGCTTCTTCTCGAGCGTGACCTCGCCGCCGGTGAAGGTGACACGGCGGTAGCGGGGCGCCTTGCCGTTGTCGTCGACGGCTTCCTTGAAGCGCTCGAACGAGACGCCCCGGAACAGGTTCATGCCCTCCTGCACGATGCAGAAGCGGCAAGCGCTGTGGCAGTGGAAATCCACCGTGACGGTCAGGTCTTCGAAGCGGGTGGGCTCGAAGCGGCCCTTGTAGCTCTGCATCGCGCGGCCTCTCCTAGAGCGTCCCGTAGAAGCTCGTCTTGGGGTAGTCCAGGCCGCCCCGACCGTCGGGTTGGTAGTCGATGCCGACGTCGAAGTAGATGTGTTCGAAGGCTTCGCGGTGGGTCTTGAGGAAGCGCCGCAGATCGACCGGATAGTCGAAGCGACGCAGGAATTCGGCCAATTGATCGACGTCGATGCCGGAAAAGTAGATGCCGTCACGGTGGCGCTTCTTGGCCACGCAGACACGGCGGCAGGCAAAGAAGCTCGGCATCAGTACCTTGGCGAGCATGGCGGGATCGGATTCGTAGTCGACCCACATGCTGCTCGTCAGCAGAGGCAGCACGGTGTCGATCTCTCGCTTGGGTTCGAGGAATCGATAGAAATTGTCGAGTTCCGCTGGTCGGTCGGCGAAGACCTTGTAGCTTCGGCCCTCGTGCTGCGGGCTGCCGGTGAGGTAGAGGTTGAGTTCGTCGATGCGGCCGCGAGCCAAGATCTCGGCGTCGAGGTCGAAGCTGACCATCATGTAGGGCACCGATTCGCGCACGTTCGGCGTGAGCTGCAGCCAGGGCGCGAGCACGTCGCGCAGACCGGCGACGGTCGCGGCCGGGTCTTCCTTGCGCGGGTCGTAGACGTAGAACTCCCAGAACATGCGAATGCCGTTGTGCTTCGCTCCCCAGACCAGCATGTCGCGGCCGAGCGCCTGCTGCAGCGCCAGCAGCGGCGGACGGGCCTGCTCGAGCAGTCCGGCCTCGGCGAGCGAGTACCAGAGCAGGTTCTCCGAGCGCAGTTTGCCGCGCGGCGAGCGCCGCGGCGCGTAGGGCTGCAGGCAATAGTCGAAGAAGCGGTCGCCCGGCCCGCTGGGCAGCAGGTCGAACGGCAGCGTCTCGGCGGCGATCGGAGCCTCAACGGGCGACGACATCACAACCCTCCGGCGGCGGCGACCCGCGCCAATCCGCCTCGTCGGCGACCTGTACGCCGGTCAGCACCGACTGCGCCCAGGCCATCACGTGCGCCACCGTGTCAGGGTCGGGCGTGCCGGCGCGCACCCGATACGAGAGCGCGTGCGGCCCCTGCACGGCGTAGGCGCGTTCGCCACCCCCGACGGGCGCGACGAAGACCCCGAGCTCGCCGCTCGGCGTGCGCACGCAGACCGCCGGCTCGAGGCTCCACAGCGGCACACCCTGCCCGAGCGGCTTGACGTACGCTACCCAAGCGGCGCCGTCCTGCGAGAAGCCGAGGGATCGAACCTGCTCCCATCGGTAGGGGATCTGCGCCGCGAACGCCTCGGCCTGCCAGCCCGGCAACGACGCAAGCCCGACCGCGGCGTCGGCAGCATCCGAGGGCGCGACGAAGACCGCGCGACCCGCCACGCGGCCGTCTTCCGTGACGTCGAGGCTCTGCACCACGCCGGCGAGCGCCCGCGAGGCCGACCAGCTCCGGAGCGCAGCGGGCGCGTCGGCCGGCAACGCCGCGAGTTGGTGGTAGGCCTTGCGCTCGACCCGGGCGGCCGCGGCGGCGTCGCGGCCGAGGTTGATGCCGACGACGTGCGGCGCGCCCTCGAGCCCGAGCGCCGTGGCGGCCCGTTCTCGCAGGGTGCGCGAAGCGTCCGAGAGGTTGAGGTAGAGCTTGAGCACCGGCAGGGAACGACCGACGTCCCAGCCGCCGATCACGGGTGCGCCGGGCGCTGCCGCCAGCAACCGCCGAGGCGCGTCGAGGGGCAGCCGCAGCGCATCGAAGAGCGCCAAGGCGCGGGCCGGCTCGAGCCGCTCGAGCATCATGCGGCCGCCTTCGTAGCGACCGGAGCGGCAGCGCGCCGAGGCTTCCAGCGCCGCGAGCGGAGGCGGGGCATCGGCGAGCACCGGCAACGCGGCGTCGGCCCACGCACCGAGGCTCGCGCGCAGCAACGACAGGCTCGGGGCGCCGTCGCTCACGTCGACTCCGTCGGCGCGGCTGCCAACGCGGTGAGATCCCAGGTCGCCAACGTCGGGTCGGCCCAGGGCGCGGGGTCGGTTTCGGCGGCAGCGAAGTACGCACCGATGAAGACGCGCTTTCCGTCACGCCGCATCGAGCGCGCCGCGTGCCAGGTGCACTCGTCGATGGCGACCAGCGTCCCGGCGCGCGGCAACAGCTCGACCTGTCCCTGCCATTCGGGCTTCGCGACGTCGAAGGGCGGCTCGCACGGGTCGCCGACGCGGCGCGGCAGCACCAGCAACGGACCACCGTCGTCGTCGATATCGTCGAGGTAGAGGAGCGTGAAGATTCGGCGCAGCCGATCGATGCGCGGCCAGCGGTTGGCCTGCACGCGCTCGCTTTCGTCGGTGCCGTCGATGTGCGTGTGCCAAGGGAAGAAGGGCCGGCTGCGATCGGTCGCGACCATGCCGAGAAGTTCCAGCCGCGCCCCGGCGCCGAGCAGGCTGGTCACGGCGTCGAGTAGCGCCGACGGCAACACCAGCGGACGCAAGTCCGGTCGATGCTTCAACAAGCTCGGGATGGCGAACCCGGTGGGGGTGATGATGGCGTGCTCGCCGAGCGGCATGGTCTGGGCGGCCCAGAGCGCCTCGGGGGCGTGCGCGTCGAGCAATTCGCAGACGGCCTCGCGCAGCACGTCGACGCGGGCGACATCGGCCGGTCGCTTCCACATCGCCCAGCCCTGCGCGCGCAGGGGGAGCAACGCTTCGGCGGCCGATGGAGCCTGCGCTGCCGTCGTCATGCCGTCCTCCCGACCGAGGGCCGCCCTCGGGGCCGAAATTCTGCGCATCGCCCCGGGGGGCGTCAAGGACGCGCGGCCCCCGCCGCGTTGACGCTCCCAGGGGCCACCGGCATCCTGCCACGCCGAGGTTCCGACGATGACGCAGAAAGAGGCCAACCCGCACGCACCCGCCGCGACCCCCGAGCACGTCGCGAAGCTGCTGGCGGAGGCCTCGGAGGTCACCTCGGTCGACCAGGGCGGCCAGGTCGAGGTGCAGCTCGGCCACTTCTGCAACAACCGATGCGTGTTCTGCGGCAGCGGCCAGCTCACCGAGCGCGGCTACGCGGTGCCGGTGCCCGACGCGGCGGTGATGCGGGCGATCGACGCGGCAGCCTCGCGCGGCATCCGCCGGATGACCTTCCTCGGCGGCGAGCCCACGATCCAAGAGAGCTTCTTGCCGAGCCTGCAGCACGCCCGCGCGCTCGGCGTCGACGACATCACCATCTTCACCAACGGCGCGCGCACCTGGGACGTCCGCTTCCTCGACGCCGTGCTCGGCGACGGGCCGGTGCATTGGCGGATCTCGATCCAGGGCGGTGACGAGGCCTCGCACGACGCCATCGTCGGCAAGAAGGGCGCCTTCCGCCGCATCGTCCGCGGCCTCGCCCTGCTGCACGAGCGCGGGCAGGACGTCACCGTCAACATGTGCCTGACCAGCGGCGCGTTGGAGGCCCTGCCCCGCCTCGCGGCCGTGGTCGTCGACAACGGCGTGCGCCAGCTCTGCGTCGACATGGTGCGCCCGGTCAGCGCCGGCGACCGCACCGAAGATTACCTGCAGGGCATCATCCCGCGCTTCTCGGACGTCGCGCCCGCCTTGCGCGCCCTGCTCGCCGAGATCGACGCCCGCGCGCCCGGCTTCGACGTCAACCTCACGCACGTGCCCTATTGCGTGATGCCCGACGAGGCCCACCGCCTGCACCACGGCGGCGAGCCGACCATCACGTTCACCGCGGACCTGGCCGAGCGGCAGGGCGCGATGGACAAATACGCCTTTCAGGCCAGCGACCGCAGTATGATGCCGCAGTGCGCGGAGTGCATCTTCGAGCCGCGCTGCACCGGCGTGCCGCACGTCTACCGCAGCTGGCACGGCGACGCGGAGTTCGTGCCGGTGCGCGCCGAAGATCTGCCGCGGCTCGACCCGCAGCAGAACGCCTTCGTGGACGGCCTGCGTGCCCGCGTCTCCACGCTGCAGGGCGCCGAGGTGGTGGCCGACGCGCGTCAGCGCCGCGTCGAGCTGCGCGCTCCCGGCGGCACGAGCTGGTTGTTGCCGGCGGCCTCGCCGCTGCCGGCGGGGCTGTGGGAGATCGCGTCGGCGGAGGGTTGGCGGTTGGCCATCGAGCCCGGTCGCTGCACCCCGCGCGGGCTGCTGCACGGCCGGGCGCTGGCGCGTCAGCTCGATTCGGCCGCCCGCGACGTCGCCGTCGACCTGCGCCGCGCCGCACGGCTGCGGGCCTGGCTCGAGCGCGCGGCCGCGCGGATGCGGCCCGCGGAGCCCGAGCGCTCGGCGGAGCCGCCGGCTCCCGCCGTGCCGACACCGATCGGCTCGGGCTGGCAGCACGGCGCGCTGCGGCTGACGCTGGCGCTCGGGATTGCTCGGCAGACGGTGTTGGTGGTGCCGACGCCCGAGGGCGAGCGGCCGTTGGCGTTCGAGGTGCTCGCCGAGCTCGGCGTGGATGAGGCGACTCGGGCGGCGTTGTCGGGCTACCTCGGCGCGCAGCTGCGCGAGAGTCGTTGACGCCGATCGAGGTGTCGGACCATTCGATCTTTCGCGAGATTTCGATTGGAAGAAGGCAAAGGTCGGCAGCGGCGCCGCGAAACCGCGTGCCCACTGACCGCAAGTTGTCGTCACAGCGACCGAGACGCTCCTGAAGGATCAAGCCAAGGGCGCGAGGCCGAAGCCCCGGCCCCCTCCGCGCAGTTGCCTGCTACAAGGCCAAGGTCCACCAGAACATCGCGGGCAACCGTCGATGGCCCTGTCCCGCATCGGCGGCCAACACCTGCATGGCCTCGGCCGCAGCTTCGCGCCACGCCAACACCCTTGCCCGCAGCTCGGCGCGCATCGACCGCCGTACCGTCGCGTCGAGGGCCAACACCGATGGCGCATGGCTGCGTTTGCTGTGAACTCTCGCGAAGGGGTCCTGCGCCAGAACTGCCGCGCGCCCGAGCGGAGGCTTTCCGTCCGCTTCGCGCCGATCGTCCGCTTCGGCGTGCAGCTCCGCGATCATGTCGCGTACCAAGCTGCGCCATTCCGCTTCGGGCAGTTCGGCCCAGCACGGTAGCACCGTCAGCACGACGGTCAGCGTCGTCGTGAAATCTCTTGCCTGTTGCACGTTGCCCTTGCGCCGCTTGGCGTAGTACCAGCTGGTGCGATCGAGCCACTTGCCACGCACCGGCGTGCCGTCGCGCAACCACGGCAGCGACGAGGCTCCCGGCCAATCCTCCACGCGACCGACCAGGTTCTCCTTGACACCGTGGGCGAGGATGTAGCGCAGCCGCCAGACCTGGGTAGCGCGGTCGGGAGCGATCGGGATGGAGCGGAAGCGTCGCGACCACATGGCGCCGTCACGCCGGTTGATCTTGTTGAGCTCACTCGCAATCTGTCCGTTGACGAAGCGAAGGAAGTTGCTCATCGCGTTGCTGTCCGGAACGCTGAGCAACAGGTGGTAGTGGGACCACCGTCAACATCCCCGAAGCCGTGAAGCAGAGATTCTGAGGCCGGGATCCGTTGCGTGAACTCGTCCACCGGCGCTCCAGTTGCCCGTGATCGCCCTTGACGATCAAGAAGAGGCAGATCTCTCAACATCCCGTTCTGTGTTGGTTTTGGCTCTCGACGTGCCGAAGCCCTGACTCCAGGCGGGTGCGAAGCGTGGAAGCCCCCCGGAAGATTCTTTCGAGACCGAATTCTGATCCACTTTGGATCGGCTTGACCCTGTCAACGCAAGACTGCTCGCTGTTCCGCTTTGGATCAGGGCCGTTGCGGGGCTCTTGCCAGACGGGCCGTGGCGAATTTTCCGCTTGCCAAGTCCGGAACGGCTTGTCCATCTTCCTCATATCAGTCTTCAAGCACGCCCCCTCGCCTTCACGGGACCGAGGGACGGGAGGATCGGGATGAGCATCAGAGACCAGCAGGCAGAACTCTGGTTTGACGAGTGGATCTGGCTTGACGACCAGAGCACATCAACTTGGGCGCACACTTGGCGACTTCCGCCGGAGAAGTGGCTCAACTTGGGCAACACGGTTCAGGCGCAGTTCATCTTCGACTACTGGGCCAGTGGCCCGGGCGCAGGAGATCTGAATATCGGCGTCGAACAGTCGCCCCATCGAACCATGGACGATGACTGCTGGCACTCGCTGATCGACTCGGCCAACTTCCAAACTACCCGGATGCATGACTCCACTGGACGCATCGTCGGTCAGGACGGCTCTCCGTACGACAATTACCCCCGAGGTTGGGGACGTGTGGTAGTGACAAATGGCAGCGGTTCACTCAACAACTGGGCCGTGGTTCGCCTGCGCTGCATGGTGCGGCTCCTGCCCGCCTAGGCTCGAAGACTTGGAGGCAACGACATGAAGACCGTTCTCTGGTTCGACAGATATTTCCCGCTGGACGACAACTCCACGGCGTCAGATGGCAACATCTTCAAGCTCCCGCCCTTCGAGTATCTCGACTTCGGTGACGCAAACCAGGCGTACATGACGATCGAGTACTGGGCGATGGGGCCGGGTGCGGCAAGTACCGAACTCATGCTCCAGCGTTCAGCCGCCCGAGAAGACAACGACGATGCCTTCGAGGACATGATGACCTCTGCGCTGGCGTTGAGCCGAGGTCACGCTGTTCACAGCGTCTCCTTTGGCGCTGATGGCGCTGCGGGCAACAAGTATCCCCGTGGCATCGGACGCTTCGTGGCAACCAACACGTCAATCACGGCAGGCGAGTTCGCTGGGGTTCGTCTTCGGATCTCTGTGGCACTGGTGGACGGCTGAACCACTCCAGAGGAGAACAGCAATGGACATGCAATCTCGGCTACTCATGAACAACACGCCGCCTCGGTCTGGTCCGGGGAGTATGCAGTTGTGGTTCGCCACCTCGATCTGCCTGGACTCGGACTCGGGCAACCAACCCAGCGAGTGGGTCAACCTCGAAGGCGAGTACATCGAGTTCGGCACGGCCAACCAGGCGTCCTTCTCGGTCGAGCTGATCGCCACTGGTGCGGGAGCGCCGGATGTCGATCTCTACTTCGAGCGCACGCAGCTCACCCAGGGCGACCAGGAAGAGTTCGAGTTGATGAATCCGACTGCGATCTCGCTCGCCCGAGGTCACCAGTGGATCAAGCGGATCTTCGGTCGGACGCCGACGACTTCTGGTGACTTGAACCCCCGAGGTGCTGGGCGCATCCGGTTGGTCAACACGTCGGTCACGGATCCCGTCTTCATCACGATGCGGGTTTGGGTGGCGCTGTCCAAGTACGAGCGGCGTGGCAATCGGTAGGGGTGCGCCTCAATTGGAGTTCGATCCCAACTCCACCTTGCCCGACAGCCTCGGGCGCCGATCTGGAGTACTACATGCGTGACCGTATCGGAATCGTGGTTGGCGATCGTGTCAGCTTGAGAGACTCAAGGTCGGCTGCCTTCGAAGTTGGTCGCAGTACCTTGCGTGTGCGGTTGGGTCTGGAGCCTGAGCGCAACACCGCAAGTCACCAACTTCGCAAGGTGAAGTCCAAGGTCGTGGGGCCGGACCGTCTTCGCACTTGGGTAGACGAGAATGCAGAGTAGCTGCTCGGGAGCACAGTCATGCCAGTCGCCAAGTTTGGAACGCAGAGAGTCAAGTTTCGGCTTGTAAAAATCGTGTGCCACGAGCAAGAGGACATCACGGGGTCGGATGTCGTTCGAGTGGAAATGTCACGGGTGGACAGCAAGGGTAAGGAAACGAAGGTTGCCTCTCCCTGGCGAAAGATTTCCGAAGACGGACCTGCCGTGACGTTCCTGCCGTCGGAGCTATTGAGTTGTACGATTGATATGAGCTTCGCAATTGATCCGCCGATGGTGTCTTCCCTGCCCGATTTCTACGGAAAGGAACACACCTTTCCGCCGCCGAACTACCTGCACTTGAAGCTCATTGAGAAAGACTTGGGCGAGGACAGTTTTTTGGATCCAGATGACAATCTAGGCGAAGCGGTAATCAGATTCGGCGACTCCGGGCTATCTGCGCCGATTGCTATTGGAGACGTATTTGTTCGCTGGTTCACGGCCGATGACGCAAAATACGAAGTATGGTTGGAAGCGGAGGAGGTCTTCCCCCCAGATCTGACTGGAGAAGTGGCGTGGGGTGCGAACTTCGAAGAGACCCAGGCAAAAAAAGACGCCAACGATAAAAACAGTGTCAATGTGGTCTCGATCGGGAGTAGTGACTACAACAGCATGCTCGATGCTGCGAACATGCAGTCCACGCTGGCAGACGGGCGAACACTCATGCAGCTGGTGATGAATCTCAGCCGTTCTCCCTGGGGGGTTTTGTCCGAAGGCATCAACCAAAGGAGGTTCAGCGGGAGTCTCTTCGCTCAGTTCACCTGTGTGGTCACCAACCAAGTGTCAGGTGTCGGCCACGTGCGCTTTCTCCCATTTACCGGAGTGGGGGCTATCCTGTGTTCATTTGCTCGCAAAACTCCGCTTGTTTGGCTGCGTTTTGTTATCGATTTGGCGAGGTTCGGGAAGGCGCTGTCACCTTCCGGCGACGTTGTCGAAGTGCGGTCAGTGCTATGCAAGCAGACGAGTTTGCCAACAGCACGGAACTCCAATCAACAGCTTATTGATGCATTCCAGTGCACCAATGTTGCGGAGCTGGGAACCTACCTGCCTACGACTGGGTCGGTTGGTGCTTGGGTGCCGGGCGGGACGCTCGTCGCCCTACTTCCAGATCCAGCTTCCAGTGTTGGTTCGGGCTATGCTCAGCCGATCGCTGCGACTCTCATGCAACAACGGGAGTTTGACTTTCTCTTTGATATCCCGAACTGGATTGGCATCACTGCCCTTGCGTCGATTGAGATCGAAGGGTCAGATGATGAAGTCTTGGAGCACTTCTTCGGGGGGAGCGTGGGAGGAACTACACTGTCACATGGTAGTCTTAAAGCAGTCATGGAATACATGACATTTAGAAAGGGAATGAAGGTACCGATTTCCAGCTGGGAGGATCTTGCCAAGCGTGCGCAGAACGGCGCACTTCTCGTCTTCGACGGGGCGGTCGATCCCACGAAGCCGGATGACAAGTTTTGCCTTTCAAGTGACACAGTTGTCCCGTGGACTCTCGTTGGCCCGTCGAGCAATGTCTCTGGCAGTCCGAATCCGATCATAATTAGCGGCATCTCGATCATAGCTCCCGGATCGGCTACCAAATCTCCAAATGCTGCAACTGGATCGATGGTGGTGCAGAGCAAGATTACGGGAGGTCCACTGCCAGTGCCGGCAGGGATCAACATTGTGGTGCAGGAAATTGATGGAAAGCAGGAGCTTTCGGCTATTGGCCCGATTGGTCACTGCAAGTTCGGGGAACTTGCCGGGTCGCTCGAATCTGTGGTTGTCCACGAGAAAACCGCCACAATCACATGGCAGGTGCTTGGAGCCCGGTGCAGGTTCGACATCGATTGCTCCGTGGACTTCATTAAAGGACAGCAACTTGAGAGCGAGCCGCAGTTGTACATTGTTGAGCTTCCGGATGAGTATTCATGATGGATTTGGCTTTCAATGCTGCTTGGCCATTGCATTGGCCTTCTCGTTCTTGCGCAAGCTTGCTCTTGGTTGCGTTGCTGTCGGGCTGCTACTCCGAGGGCGAATCGCCTTGCCTGGGACAAGCCACAGCAGAGAGCTGTGCTAGTGATTTCCTTCAGTGTGAAGTGCTAGGACTGTGTGGAATTGTTGAGCGGAACCCCGCAGCCGGGCTTTGCAACGAGTGCGCACCGACAGAGGACTCGCACTGTGCCGAGTCTCAAACGTGCAAGACCACTGGCGCTTGCTCTATCGTATTCGAGGACCCAACATCGGATGACCCTTGGGATTTTCCTATCTGCCGTCCGAGCAAAGCTAGCCACTGCCAAGACTCAAAGCAATGCAAGAACGACGGCCGAAAATGCAAATTCTTCTACAAAGAGGGGGGGCTTCCGGCTTGCATTGACTAGCGAACACCTACGGATCACAGAAACCCTTCAGATCCGCCTCCCGCCTCACACCTCCGCCCAGCGAAGCCCTCGCCGGATGTGACTGATCGTCTCCCGGCTGACGCCGTATTCCTTGGCGATGTCCTTGTTCGAACGACTCGTCGTGCCGATGATCTGCTTGATCTCCTTGACCTGATCGACGGTGAGCTTCTTCCGAATTCGCTTGCCGGTCCGGTTGCCCCGACCGTCGTCCCGGTGCTGACCTCGGTAGGGATCCGGTCCCTTCGGCACATGCTGGTCCTGCTCACCACGTGGCTTGCTCTGCTTCCGAGTCTTCTTCGGCTTCGGAGTCTTCTTCGGTGTTGCTTCACCAGGGAGGACCACGTCCTCGACGGGGACGCCGTCCTCGCTGATGCCGAAAAACCACTCCATCGGCGTCACCGGGCGAGTCATGGCGACTCTCCAGATCCGCTCGCTGGTCATCTCCTCGCTCAACATCGTGACGACGGTGTCCTTCGTGGCCCCGTCGATCACGTCCCGCAGCTTCTTCTACGACATCGTTGACCTCCTCGGCGGGGCCGTGTTCGTGGCTCCCGCACTCATAAGGAGGGCGCTGCGATCGAGGTGCCGGAGCATTCGACGGGGAGCATTCGACGGGGCTTTCAACGGGGGGCCGAACTCGGACTCAAGCCCCCGAAAAATGCGCCGGCAGCCGCTCGAAGGGCACCAAGCCGCGCTCACCGAACTGCTCCAGGTAGGTCTTGCGTGGACCGACGCAGGCGTCCTGCAACGCACAACGCTCGCAGGCGGAGGCGGCGCCGCGGGCTTCGAGGTTGGC
>JBEARB010000141.1:0-17147 GCA_041163625.1 Pseudomonadota bacterium
CCGCCGCCGCCGCCGCTGCCGCCGTTGCCGCCGCCGCCGCCGCCGTTGCCGTTGCCGCCGCCGTCGCCGTTGCCGCCGCCGCCGCCGCCGTCACCGGTCCCGCCGCCGCCGCCCGTGCTCCACTTCACGCGGATCCACACCCAGCCCTCGGCCAAACCAGCGCCACACGCCGTCCACTTCGCGAGGATCAGCTTGCCTTCACCCTCGGCCATGGCGATGACCCGCAGCGGGCCCTCGGCCAATTCGACGATCCCCTGGACCTTGATCTCCGCACGCAGGCCCATCGACTCGGTCACGGGCATCATCGCGCCGTCGGAGCACTTCTCCCACGCCAGCACGCGCGCCGCCTTCTGTGCGACGTGCAGCTGCTGCTTGAAGTGCGCGAGGACCGCGAGCTTGGCGTCCAGGGCAGGGCCGACCGGCGTGCCCACCTGCGACAGGCCGAGGCTGGTCGCTGCCACCGCTTCGAGCGACTCGACCGTGACGGTCTCGTCCGAGCAGGCCGCCTTGCGCTCGGCGAGCACGCCGCCGTCGGGGCCGCCGCGTGCGACGAGCACGAAGCTGCCTGCGCCGACGCCACGCACGATGCCCTGCGTGTCGCAGCTCGCGACGGTCGGCTGCGTGCTCGAGAGCTGCACGAGACCCGTCACGTCGGCCTCGAAGGCCTCGTCCGCGCTGGTGCCGAAGCTCGCGAGGACGCGGGCGCGGGTGTGCTGGTAGCCGGCGAATCCGGCGCAGGCTTCGGGCGCGCCGGCGACCCGCGCGAGCACGCCGTCGTCGAGCTCGATCCGAATCTGGTAGGGAAACAGGACGCGGATCCTGGCCACCGCCATCGCCCCCTTCCACTTGGCCAGAATCTGCACCTTGCCGGCGCCCTTCTTCTCGGCGCCCTTGAGCACCACCTTGCCTTCGGCGACGCCACAGACCGTCGGGTCTTCGGACTCCAGGGTCGCCGTGACGTCTTCGTCCTTGCCGCTCTGCCAGACGGCGAGCGTGCGGACCGGGCGCTCCACGGCCTTGCCGTCCAAAGCGGCGCTGTTGACCAGGACGGCGTCGCGCACGACCACGACCAAGCCACGCAGCACGTCGCTGCCGACGGTGACGTGTCCGATGGCGCCGAGCCCCGCGCTGTCGGCGACCACGCCGGCGGTGTCGGGCGCGAGCAGCGGCACCTCGGCGAGCGTCGTCATCGCGCCGATCTGCACCTTCAGCCAACCCTTCGCCCCGATCGTCGCGCCGACCTTGATGCGAACCCGAATCGTCGCGAAGACACTCGCGCCGGTGACGGCGGAGATCGCGGTCTTTGCGCCGCGCGCGCCGTCCAAGGCGATGCTGCCGTTGCCGACTTCGAAGCTGCCCTCGTATTTCTCGCCGAATTTCGCGTCGAGGAACTCGAACACGGCACCGTCGCCCTGCACCGAGATCGTGGCCTTCTCGAGCGGGTTCACCAGCGTGCGCGCGTGCACCACCAAGGCGAGCTCTGTGCCCGGCGCGGCGGTCGCCGACGGCACCGAGAGCCAGATGCCCGGCGTCGGCAGCTGCGCCGCGTCGATGCCGGCACCGAGGGTCACGCCCACCTTCGGGCTCTCGGCGCCGCCTTGGACCAACCGCGCGTGGGCGGTCGCCTGCAGCACGGCACCGATCTGGAACATCCCCGCCGGCACGTCGAGCGCGACGTCGCACAGACCATCGGCGTCGACCTCGGCGTCGGCCTCGATGGGCGCCTGGCCGGGGACCTGTAGGACCACGGCGGCCCGGGTACCTGCAGTCACGCGACCCGAACCGCTCGCCGCGCGGACCACGACCTTCGCGTGCAGGGTCGGCTCGGAAGCCGGAATCTCGGGGTTGCGGACGATGAGCTCGACGCTGGCGGCCGCCTCGGCCTCGGTGGTGTAGTCCAGGCTCGCTTCGAGGTCCTCGGCCTTGGCGTGGACCTTGCCGGGCGTGCCGGCGGGCTTGTTGCCGAGGCCGACGACGGCCTCCTCGGAGCCGCCCTGCGGCTGCTGCTTCGGTTTGCCGGTCGGCCAGCCGGGCGAGCCTGGCTCGGTCGCGAACTCGATGGGTCCGCCGCCCGGGAGGTCGCCGTTCTCGTCCGGACCGGACCAGTCGCCGCCCTGACCGGGTACGCCGCCGCCGCCGTTTCCGGCCCCGCCGTTGCCTCGGCCGGCGTTGCCGCCGCCGGTGCCGTCCTCGTCGCCCGCGACAGGCGCGACGTTGCCGCCGCCTCCGACGCCGGGGAGGGCGATCGACGTGGTCTGGCTTCCCTCGTCGTTGCCGCATGCCCAGAGCATGGCGACCGCGAGAAGCGATGCAATCTTATGCCGTTGCATGACGGCCTCCGGATTCGGGAAGAAGTCCCACGTGAGTCTATCGCGAACGGGAAAACCGTTGCAAGCCGGAAGTTTGCGGGCTAGCCTCGGGGCTTCCGAACGGAGGGGAACATGGCCGCCAATCGTCGACTCGTGAGCGCGCTGAGCGTGCTGCTGCTGGGCCTTGCTGCCGGATGCTCAGGTTCCGAAGGAGCCGGCGGCGGCGGTGGCAACGCGGACGGTCAGGTGGCCGGCGACGCCCAGACCGACGTCGACGACAGCGCCACTGCAGCCGCCGACGCCGCCGGCGATGCTGCCAGCGGTGGCGGTTCCGTCGACGGGCAGGGCGGCGGCGGCGGCGGCGGCGACGTGGATGCAGGCGGTTGCGGGGCCGATTGCGATGCAATGGGGGCCGGCGGCGACGACGCCGGGAGTACCGACGATGCTGGGACCGGACCCGACGGCGGTGACGCGGCCGGCAACGCCGACGGTGCCGGGGCCGGCAACGCCGACGGTGCCGGGGCCGGTGACGCCGCGTCGCCCGACGCGGGAGGTCCGGCCGACGCGGGCGGTCCCGACAACAGCTGCGTGGTCGACACCGCCAAGGGGCCACAGGGCGACGAGTGCCCGACCGGCCAACAATGCGTCATCGGCGTCGGCAAGTGCAGCGGCCTGGCGGTGGGCCAATGCGTCAAGACGATCGACACCTGTCCGGCGGTGAATGCGCCGGTCTGCGACTGCACCGGCAAGACCTGGCCGAGCCTGTGCGACGCGCAAGCCGGCGGTGCGGTGGTCGCCAAGGGCGGAGCCTGCGCCGGCCCGCCGGCCAAGAAGTGCGGCACGATCGCCGGCATCGGCTGCGGGACCGGCGAGGTCTGCGACCTCGGCTGCGGCACCGATGCCGAGGGTGTGTGCGTCGGCGAGCCGCCGGCGGTCTGTCCGCCCGGCGGCGCGGCCGAGTGCGGCTGCGACGGCAACACCTGGCCGAGCGCGTGCGCCCGCATCAACGCCGGCGTGGCCTTCGCCTACGCTGGCGCCTGCAAGACGGGCCCGCAGGAGGTCGCTTGCAAGCTCGGTCCGGTCAAGCCGGTGCTGTGCCCGGACAACTTCTACTGCCTCATCGACGTCGCCGGTGATTGCAGTGGCAAGGGGCATTGCAAGCCGATGCCGGTCGTTTGCGACGAGGCCGACAAGCCGGTGTGCGGCTGCGACATGAACACCTACAAGAACGCCTGCAAGCTGCAGCAGGCCGGTTTCTCGCAGCTCTCGGCCGAGGCCTGCCCGAATTGAGGCCGATCCGATTCCTGGCGCCCCGTCGACTCCGGCATAGGATGCCGAAGGACGCGATGTGCAGGGGGCGAGGGTGACGGTCAAGGGCGGACAGCAGAACGAGAAGCAGGCCGAAAAGCAGGGCGACAAGATGCGTCGCAAGCAGGCCAAGACGCGGCGCAGGTCGAATGCGCCCGATGCCGCGCCGCCCGGCGCGAAAGCCGAGCCGACGCGGGGGCGCGCCCGTGTCGCCCGCAGCCTGTTCGACCCTAGGCTCTACATCAACCGCGAGTTGAGCCTGCTGGCGTTCCACCGGCGCGTCTTGGCGCAGTCGCGCGACGAGTCGGCCCCGCTGCTCGAGCGGCTGCGCTTTCTGACCATCTGCAGCACGATCCTGGACGAGTTCTTCGAGATTCGCGTTGGTCGCCTGCAGCAGGAGTTCGCGCTCGAGCTCGCGACGCCTGGACCGGACGGGATGACGCCGCAGCAGGTCCTCGGCGAGGTGAGTCGGCAGGCACACGAGCTGGTCGCCGAGCAATACCGCGTGCTCAACGAGGAGGTGCTGCCGGCGCTGGCCACCGAGGGTATCCGCTTGCTGCGCCGCGGCGAGTGGGGGCGTCGGCAGCGCGAGTGGATCGCCGACTACTTCGACCGCGAGGTGGCGCCGGTGCTCACCCCGATGGGGCTCGATCCGTCGCACCCCTTCCCGAATATCCAGAACAAGCTGCTGAACTTCATCGTCACACTGGAAGGCCGCGACGCGTTCGGTCGGGACTCCGGCGTCGCCGTCGTGCAGGTGCCGCGCGCGCTGCCGCGGATCGTCGAGCTGCCGCGTGAGCTGTCGGAGACGCCCTTCGCTGCGGTGATGCTCTCGAGCATCATCCACGCCCACATCGATGCGCTCTTCCCGGGCATGCGGGTGACGGGCTGCCACCAATTCCGCGTCACCCGCAACAGCGATCTCTGGGTCGACGAGGAGGAGATCGACGACCTGAAGCGTGCACTCGAGGGTGAGCTGGTGCGCCGGCCCTTCGGCGACGCCGTCCGACTCGAGGTCGCCGACACCTGTCCGGCCGATATCCGCGACTTCTTGCGCGGCCAGTTCGATCTGGGCACCGACGACGTCTACGCCGTCGACGGGCCGGTCAACCTGCATCGCCTCGCCACGCTCTGCGGCGCGGTTCCGCGGGCGGACCTGCGCTACCGACCGTTCATCGCGGGTACGCCCGAGCGCATGAGTCACAGCACCGATCTCTTCGAGACCCTGCGTCGCGGCGACGTCGCGACCCACCAGCCCTACCAGGGCTTCTCGCCGGTGCTCGAGCTGTTGCGACAAGCGGCCGACGACCCCGATGTGCTCGCCATCAAGATGACGGTGTACCGCACCGGGCAGAAGTCGCCCGCGGCCGATCTGCTGATGCAGGCCGCCCGCAACGGCAAGGAAGTCACCGCCGTGGTCGAGCTGCGCGCTCGCTTCGACGAGGCTGCGAACATCGACCTCGCCAGCCGCCTGCACGAAGCCGGCGCGACCGTCGTCTACGGCGTCGTCGGCTACAAGACCCACTGCAAGCTGCTGCTCATCGTGCGGCGTGAGGGCGGACGCCTCCGCCGCTATTGCCACCTCGGCACCGGCAACTACCACGCCGGCACCGCGCGGCTGTACACCGACGTCGGTTACCTCAGCGCGCGCGAGGACCTGTCCGAGGATGTCCACAACGTCTTCATGCAGCTCACCGCGCTCGGTCGGGCGCGTGAGCTGCACCACGTCCTGCACGCGCCATTCCATCTGCACGAGTCGCTCTGCGACGCCATCGACCGCGAGGCGGAGGCGGCCGCTGCCGGCAAGCCCGCCCGCATCGTCGCGAAGATGAACGCGCTGACCGAGGAGCGCATCATCCGTCGCCTGTACCGCGCGAGTCAGGCTGGCGTGCAGGTCGATCTCGTGGTCCGCGGGCCATGCTGCTTGCGTCCCGGCGTGAAGGGCGTGAGCGAGAATATCCGGGTACGCTCGATCGTCGGCCGCTTCCTCGAGCACAGCCGCGTCTACTACTTCGAGAACGGCGGCGATCCGCAGGTCTTCTGTGCGTCGGCCGACTGGATGGGCCGCAACTTCTTCCGCCGCATCGAGACGGCATGGCCCGTCATCGATCCGGAGCTGCGCGAGCGCGTGACCCGCGAGTGCCTGACGCTGCCGCTCGAGGACAACACGACCGCGTGGCTGCTCGGCGAGGACGGCACCTATCAGCGCGCCGCGCCGCCCGAAGGCGCCCTGCCACGCAACTGTCAGGCCGAATTGCTGAACCTGCTCGCCGTCTTGGACTGAACCCCGCAGCTCAGTGGGCGCGGAGACGCCAACCCACGCGCGCCAGCCGATCGGCCTCGGTGCCGAGGTCGGCGACGGTCAGCGGGTGGTCGTCGAGCCAGCCGGGTGGGAAGTGCAGGGTCATCCCCTTGCGGCCCGCGGTGGCGCGGATCGGCGGCAGGGGCACCGGGCTGCGCGCGCGACACAGGCGCACCGCGACCCGCAGCAAGACCGTCAGGTCGCGTACCATCCGGCGCTTTTCGCGGCCGAGCGCGGCGAAGGCGTCGGGCTCGAACTTACGCCGATAGGCGCCGACCATCGACGCCAACGCGCGCTGGTCCGAGCGCGAGAAGCCCGGCATGTCCGAGTGCTCGATCAGGTAGGCGCCGTGCCGGTGGTGGCTCGAATACGCGATGGCCAGCCCGGCTTCGTGCAGCTGGGCGGCCCAGGAGAGCAGCGTGCGCGGGAAGGGGCCGCCGAGTCCCAGGCTCGGTGCGACCTGGGCCAGCAGGTCGAGCGCCGTGTGCTCGACGCGGCGGGCGTGCTCGACGTCGATGACGAAGCGCTCGCGCATCCGGTTGATGGTGCGGTCGCGCACGTCCACGTGGTCGATGCGGCCGAGCATGTCCCAGAGCAAGCCTTCGCGCAGCGCCGCGGGGGCCGGCTCGAGGCGCTCGATGCCGAGACTGTCGAACAGGGCCGACAGCACCGCGACCCCACCGGGCAGGACCGGCGCTCGGTCGGGCTCGACGCCAGGGAGGTCGGCGCGTTCGACGCTGCCGGCTGCATAGAGCGCGCGGCGTAGCCGTCGGAGGGCGTCGGCGGTGATGGCGCCTTCGGCCCATCCGGCAGCACGGACGATGGCTGCGATCGCGCGGATCGTGCCCGAGCTGCCGAGCGCCTGCGTCCATCCGTGGGTCCGGAAGGGGCGCGCGATGGGCTCGAGCTTCTGGGCTGCCCGCAGGCGCGCCTCGCGCATGCGCGTGCGGTCGACCCGACCGTCGGGGAAGAAGTCGCGCGTCCAGCTCACGCAACCCATCGTCACGCTCTCGGCGAGCAGGGACTCGAAGCCCTCTCCGAGCACGCACTCGGTCGAGGCGCCTCCGATGTCCACGACCAAGCGCGCGCCGCCGGGATCGGCCACGGCGTGCGCGACGCCGAGGAAGACGAGCCGGGCCTCTTCGCGGCCGCTGACGATCTCGACCTCGTGCCCGAGCGCCTCGCGGATTCGGTCCTGAAAGTTGGCTGGGTGTCGGGCCTTGCGCAGGGTCGCGGTGCCGACGGCGCGCACGTGGCTGGGGTCGGCGTCCCGCAGACGCTGGCCGAATCGGCTCGCGCAAGCCAGCGCGCGCTCGGTGCCCTCGCGGGAGAGTCGGCCGCGGCTGTCGAGCGCGGCGGCGAGGCGGACCGGCTCGCGCAGGCGGTCGATCAGTTGCAGCTCGTCGCCGACGCGGCGTGCCACGACCATGTGGAAGGAGTTCGAGCCGAGATCGACGGCGGCGAGGAGATCGGCGTGCATCGTGGGTTCGTGGGGCTCCGGGATGAGGTCAATGGCGCCAGCGCAGCAGGAACGCACCGACATCGGCGGCCGGCGCAGTCGAGTCGATCTCGGCTCGGGCGGCGGGCGTGCCGAGCTGCACCGTGGCGCGGAGCGCGAAGGCTTGCAACAGGCGCCAGGCCGGATGGGCGTATAGGGGGCTGCCGACGACGCGGATCTGCGCGCTGCCGTCGTCGGCCTCGACTTCCAGGTGGCCGGGGGCGTAGAGCGAGGCGTGGAGCTTGGGGAGCCCCTCGAGCAAGCGACGGACGCCGAGGCCGCGCAGGATGAGGCGGGTGGGCGTGGCGACGCGAGCCAGGGCGTCCTGCACCATCGGGCGCTCGAGGGCCAGCCAATCACCGGCGAGCGCGTGCTCGACCAAGAGCGCCGTCAGCGCGGTCGGCAGCCCGATCGGCAGGCGTTGCTCGCGCCGTGGCGCATCGGGCAGGGCGGCGGCGGAGAAGGCGGGATCGCTGCGCAGGCGTGCCACGACGGCCTCGCCGTAGCGGGCGCGGACCTGTGCGGCCCAGGCATCGAGCGCGACGCCCGAGACCGTGCCGGGGAGCGCCAACAGGGCCCGACGACCGTCGGCCTGTGCCGCGGCGCGAGCTGGCTCCTGCAGCGCGGCGAGCCCGTTCGCTTCGCCCATCGTCCTAGTAGTGGCGCTCGAGGACGTACCAGCCGAAGGCGCGCAGCATCAGCTTCGGCAGCGAATCCTCGACCACCGCGTCCAGTCGGCGCCAGCCGGCCTCGACCAACTCGCGCGCCTCGTCGCTACAGGACTGCAGCGCGCCGCAGGCCTCGATGCGCTCGATCATCGCCTCGACGCGCGCGGGCTCTTGCGGACGCGTCACCAGCTCGCCGGCGAGCCAGCGGCGTTCGGCCTCGTCCATGCTGCCGAGCGCGCGGGCCACGGGGAGCGTGACCTTGCCCTGCATCAGATCCTCGCCGCGCTGCTTCAGGTCGCCCGCGAAGCCGCGCAGGTTCAGCACGTCGTCGACGATCTGGAACGCCAAGCCCACGGCCTCGAAGAAGCCACCGACCGCCTCGATCTGCGCCTGGCTGCCGCGGCCGACGACCGCGCCCATCCGCGCCAACGAGGCCGCCGGGACCGCCGTCTTGAGCCGATGCACCGCGAGCACCCGCTCTTCGAGCGCGCGCGCTTCGCCCGACGCCACCACGTCTTCGAGCAGGTCGTCGAAGCCGCGCAGATCCAGCGCCTGGCCGGCGTGGCCGGCGCGCAGGGCGAGGAAGTAGAGGTCGTACAGGCGCAGCCGATCGTCGGGCTGCACGTCGTCGGAGAAGAGCAGCTTCTGACCCATGAAATAGGCCGCCGTGCCCGCGTTGATCGCGATCGCGTCGCCGTAGACGGCGTGACACGTCGGACCGCCGCGCCGGATCTCGCTCTTGTCCTGCACGTCGTCGACGATGAGCGAGCCGGAGTGCATCAACTCGGGCATCGCGAGCCAGCGCGCGAAGGGGCGCGAGTCGCCGCCGACGACGTCGCAGCAGCAGAGCGCCGCGTACGAGCGCCAGCTCTTGCCGCCGCGGTCCACGATGTAGCGGATCGGCCGGACCATCGTGTCGACGAAGCGGTCGCTGTCGACGCCGACCAGGTAGTCGTCGCGGTCCGGCATCGCCACGAGGTCGCGCAGGAGATCGCGATCCATCTCGAAGGGCAGCAGGTTTGCGACGGATTTGCGGACCTCGCGTCCGACGGCTCGGAAGAAGTCGTCGAGGTTGTCGATGCCGCCGTAGCCGCTGCGCTCGACGTAGCCGCGACCGCGGACGCTCGCGCCGGCGCGGGTGCCCTGCAACTCTACGCGACCCTCCCAGAACGCCGGCTTGCTGAGCACCGTGACGAATTCCTGGTCGCCGAACGCCACATCGCCGCGCAACGAGACCGCCGCCGACGGGATCTCGAGCGCCCACTCGGTCGGGTAGTCGTGGAAGGTCCGGACGCTCGTCCAGGCACCGGCAGGCGTGAGCGTGCAGTCGTCGTGGCGGGTCTCGACGCCTTGCGGATCGAGTACGACCGCCCAACGCCCGGCGGGTTCGTCGTTGGCGATATCGTGCAGGACGTAGGCCGTCACCGAGCTGCCGTCGTCGAGCTGGGCAGAGATCCAGTTCCAGGCGATATCCGAGGGCTTGCGGCCGGCTACGTCGGGTGCTGCCTCACTGCCGGCTGCCGGCGGCTCGCGGGTCGCGTAGTGGTGGCCGAACTCGTGGTCGTACCAGCCGAGACCCGACGCGACCGTCTCGCGGCGTCCGTCGAGCACGACGTGGCCGGTCACCTCACAGCGCGGCACGAAGTAGTAGAACATGTCTTCGCCACGGACCGCCTTGACCACGCCTCGATCGCCGTGCCTGCAGGCCGCAACCTTCGGCTCGAAACGAAGCTCCATCGCGAGGTTCTGGATCGGATCGCGAACCGACACCTGGTAGCTCCCGTCATCGAGCTTGCGGAAGCGCTCGCCGTCGAAATCCAGCGCGAGCGCGCGCAGGTCGACGAAGGCGTCGCGCTCCATCAGGCGGTCGGGCCACGGCACGTGCCCCTTTTCGAGCACTTCGCGCATGGCGCGGCGGAGTCGCGGATCGTGGCTGCCTTCACCGCGCTCGAGCTTCTCGAGACCGAGTTGCGGTGCCCGGGGGTCCACGCGGCTGCAGGTGAAGTAGCGCTTGCTGCCGACGTCGGATACGCCCCAGGTCAGCGAGTGGGCGTATTCCACGGCGCCGCTGGCGTCTCGCCCGGTGGCGATGCGGAAGAACGATGCGAAGACCGAGAGATCCAGCCCGCTCTCTGTACGCAGGTGGGCGTTGACGTACCACCATTCGGTCGACGAACTGCCGTGCGGCAGGTCGTGGCGTCCGAGGTCGATGGGGCCCTCGGCAGGCCAGTCGGCGGGCCAGCGTTCGAACGGCGGGTGCGTCATCGGCAACTCTCGGCTGGAGTTCCTGCGCATGAGCGCAGCACGCAGAGAGTGACACGCGGCCTCGGTCGGCGTCACCCCCCCTCACACGCCTACACGGTCGAACGCCGGGCGGCGTCGTCACTCAGGGCGGCGCCAACGCGGTGCCGCACGCGCGGTTCACGCAGAACTGGCCGGCGGGACAGTGCGGGTCGATCTCGCAGGCGGCGCAGACGTTGTTCCAACAACCTTGGCCGGCCTCCGGGCAATGCGGACACAGGCCCGGCGTCTTGCAGAAGTCGTTGTTGAGCGCGTAGCTCTGATTCTGCTTGCGCGGATGGTGGCAGCCGGCGTCGCAGAGCCCCCAATGACAGGTCGTGCCGAGCGGACAGTCCTGATCCTGCTGCGAGGGCTGGCAGATGTCGGGCGTGCCGGCCGGGACGCAGGTGCGCGTCGCGCAGACCTCGCCTGCAGCGCACTGCCCGCCGCCCTGGTCGCAGCGGCTGGTGCAGAGGTTCTTGACGCAGAACACGCCGTCGCCGCCGCAGGTCGTGCTGCAGGAATCGCCCTTGCAGACGCCTTTGACGCAGCCCTTGCCGACGTGGGTGCAGTTGTTGTCCAGCACGCATTCCGGCGGAGCAGCCTCGGGTGCGCGGCTGTGGACGTAGACGCGGGTCAGGCGCCCGACCACGCCGTGATCGAGCGCGAAGAAGCGCAGCCAGACCGGCTTGCCCTTGGGCACGAGCGCATCGAGGCGCACCACGCCGGCCGACCAGCCGAACATATTGCCGTTGGGGACGCCGATGTGGGTGCCGCGGACATCGCCGTTCGGACCGGCGATCTTCTGGATGCCGCCGGTCGCCGCGACGCTGCCGTCGGCTTGCAGGATCAGCGCTTGGGTCGGCTTCTCGATCTGCGTCGGCTCGTGGTCGAAGGGCTCGACGACGAAGTAGTTGTCCACGCCCCACGGGAGCGCGCCGAGCGCGTCGCCGGCGAGGTAGATCGCGCGATCGGTCTGCCGTACGAAGCATTGCGTCATCGTCGCCACGATGGTGCCCGAGGGGCTGTAGTTCTGGTTGGTGCCGTTGTCCTTGCCGTAGACCGAGGTCGACTTCTCCACGATCTCCGCGGCGATCTGCACCGAGTGGCTGCGGTCCAGGTCGATACAGCCAAAACCCTTGGCGTCGAGTAGGCCGAGCGGGCCGAGGCGCGCGCCGCTGCGGCTGTTCGGCAGCTCGCAGGCGCCCGGCGCGGTCAGCCGGGTATCGATGGACAGCGGCGACAAGGCGGTCTGCATCACGCCGCGCAGCTCGACGGCGGTGATGCCGGGTTGCACCACCAGCGGGATCAGCACCAGCGGGCCCTTGATCTTCGGCGGTTGCAGCGGCGCTTTGCCCTCGACGCTGAGGGTGGTCAGGTCGGGGTCGAAGTTGTCGCCGCGCAGCTCGAGCTCGATCGGGCCGGTGCCGGCTTCCACCTCGACCTCGATGCGGACCTTGACCGTGTCGCCCGCGAGCAGGGGGTCGAAGCCGCCCTGCACGCTGCCGCCGGTCTGGTCGTAGACGGTCACGCCCGTGGTGGCGACGAGATCGGGGCAGGTGAGGAAGGCGCAGCTGCCGTCCTTGAGGACGAAGCCCACGTCGCAGCCGCAGACCGCCTCGCCGCCGGACTCGGTGCAGAGCGAGGCGTCCGGACCCTTGCAGGGATTCGGGAAGCACGGGCCGGGCGCGCTCTGATCGGCGCAGCCCGTCGCGCCGACGCGGTAGTAGCCCACCTCGCATTGGCAGAACGGCTGATCGTAGAGGGGATAGCAGGTGCCGTGGCCGTCGCAGTCGACGCCGAGGCAGGGGTCGGGCGGGCCGGCGTCGGCGTCGTCGGCCACGTCGGCGACGTCGGACACCACCGCGTCTGCGCCCGCATCGATGGTGTCCCCGGTGTCGGTCCCGTCGCCGAGCGTCTCGCCGGCGCTCGCAGCGTCGTCGATGGATGCCGCGCCGTCGGTCGTGTCCGCGTCCATGACGGATGCAGCGTCGACCGGGCCTGGCTCGGGCGTGCTCGCGGCCCTGCTCGCTGCGTCAGGCTCGTCGCGGCAGGCCACGAGCGCAAGCAGCACCAGCAGCGCGAGCGGTGCGCGCGTCCAGCTCCGCCAGTGCACGAGTGCAGGGGAGAGCGTGGGGGAGGTCGATGCTGGCATGGGTCGCTCGGCGGTTGGGCGGTCGCTGCGGACGCCACGGTGGCGAAACCGCAGCAGCGGGGCTTGCGGTTCATGTTGATAATGGAATATCAAGTTGGCCGGCATGACGCCGAGAACTGGAGTACGAGATGAACTGGAACCTACGCAAGACTTTGATGCCATGGCTCGGCTCGGCGCTTACCGCGGTGACCTTGCTCGCCGCAGGCTGCGCCGACGATCACGGCGATCCGCTGGCCGAAGCGTGCGGGCACTTCACCGCCCAGGGCGGCGTCGCTCGGACGCTCGGCGCTGACGCGACCAGCGCGGTCGATCTGCCAGCCGCGCACGAGCGCATCGACCTCACCTTCGTCGAGGCAGAGTTCGACAGCGGCAGCAAGGGGCTCGGCGGGCACGGCGCGGTCGCGATCGACGCCGCCGGCGACTGGGCCGTCCTGATCTCCGAGGACACGCCCGTCGAGGTCCGCGGGCCCAACGGGGCTGTGCTCGCGCCAGAGTCGACGCAGACGGCGCCGGCCGCTTGCCCAGCCGCGGTGAAGGTGCTGACCTTCGAGTTGGCCGTCGGCAAGCACGCGGTGCGCATCGGCCCGAGCACCGCCAGCGGGGCGAAGCTGCTCATCGAGCGTCTGGAGCACGACGAAGACGCGCATTGATGGCCTACGGCGGCTCAGTGCCTGTGCCGGTGCTGCACGCCCAGGCGCTCGAGCCCCGCTGCCAGCGCCAGCAGGGCCGCAGAGACGAGCGTCTGCGATGCGCCGACGGGGAGCTCGTAGAGGAACGCAGCGAGGTAGCCCAGGGTGGCGCCGGTCGCCCCGAGCGCTGCGGCGACCACGAGCGCCTGCCGCAGATTGCGAACGATGCGCACCGCCGCCATCGCCGGCAGGACCGAGAAGGCGAACGCCGGTAGCGCGCCCAGGATGCGCGTCACGACCGAGACGCCGAGCGCGAGGCTCGCGAAGAGCAGGAGATCCAGCGCGCGCACCGGCAGCCCGCGCACACGCGCTCCGTCGGCGTCGACGCTGACGGCGGCGAACCCGCGCCACAGCCAAGCGTGCAGGCCGAGCAGGGTCGCGCCGGTCGCGATCAAGGTGGCGCGATCTTCGGCGAGAACCGCCACCGCAGAGCCAAAGAGCAGCGTCTCGATATCGGCGATGTCGGCCACGATTCGGGTGCCGAGGGCCAGCGTCCCGCCTGCGCCGACGAGGAAGACCACCCCGAGAAGGCCGTCTTGGTGGGCGTCGTGGTGGTGATCCTGCGCCGGGCCGCGGGGCAGGGTGAACAGCAGCACGGCGCAGAGCGTGAGCGCGGCGGCGCCGAGCGAGGGGCTCAGCCAGCCCAGCAGGGCCGGTGACGCGGCGCCGAACCAGTACGATGCCGCGACGCCCAGGCCCGCGGCCTGCGAGAGCGCGGCGGACAAGAAGACCAGGTTTCGCAGCAAGACGTACACGCCGAGCGCGCCAAGCGTGGCGCCAGCGACGGCGCCGGAACCGAGGGCGTCGCGAAACAGCTCGATGTTCTCGAGAAAATCCGAGAGTGTCGGGCCAGCGGACTCAATCGGCACGGACGGCCTCCTGTAGGCGACCAGGCGAGCGCCCATAGATTCTCTCGAACGCGGAGCTGCAGAACACCTCGGCCTGCGCGCCCGCCATCGCGATGCCGAGATCCTTGTCGACGAGCAGGGCGTGGCTGGCGTAGTCGGGCAAGAAGCTCATCTGATGGCTCGCGAGCAGCACACTCATCGCCGCGGGTTCCCGCAGGCAGAGTTGGGACAGCAGCGCGAAGACCGCGGCTTCGTTCATCGGGTCCATCGCGCTGGTGGGCTCGTCCAGGACCAGCAACTCCGGGTCGCTGACCAGCGCGCGCGCAATCAGCACGCGCTGCTTCTGACCCTCCGACAGCGCGCTGAACGGCTCCCTGGCCAGCGCGACCGCGTCGGTCAGCTCGAGCGCGCGACCCACGCGCGCGCGCTCGGCGCGGGTGGTCCATGGCCGCAAGAAGCGCCAGCCCGTATCGAGGCCGCCGCCGACGAAATCGAAGACGCGAGCCGGAACCGAGAGGTCGAAGTGGCTGCGCTGCGGGACGTACGCGATCCGAAGCGCGGCGCGTCGCGCGACCCGACCGTACACCGCGGGCTGCAGGCCGAGCAGCGTCCGCATCAGGCTCGACTTGCCGCCGCCGTTGCGGCCGATCAGCGCCCAGCAGTCGCCCGGCGCGAGGTCGAAGTCGATGCCGGGCAGGATCCCGTGGTCGTGATAGCCGACCACCAGCTTCTCCGCGGCCAGCAGCCGCTCGCGCGCGCTCATCGCGGAACCGCCGCATTGACGAGGACGCTGAGCGAGACGGCATGGATCGTGGCCGCAGCCGCGGCCTGGACGTCGTCGGCCGCCTCCCTCGGCGCGTCCGACGGCGTCGCGCCTGCCCAGCGCTCCAGCGGGAGCGTGTCGAGCAGCGCCCCGCCGACGCGCAGAGTCAGCGTGAGCCGCTGGCGGAATGGCGCGTGGCGTCCAACCGGGACCTGCGCCGGTGAGACGATCTCCACGTCGACCGGGACGCTGACGTCGAGCGGAAGGCCGGCGGCGCCGAGCCGCGCGCGGGTCTCCGGTGTCGCGCCGAACAGGCGACCGCGCAGGCGGATCGTCTCGATTCGAACCGAACCGCTCGCGAGGCCGTCGGGTTCGACGGCGCACGGCGCGTCGACATTGCAGCGCTCGAGCGCGACGGGGCTGACCGCTACGGGCGCGTCGAGCGCCGCCGACGCCAGCGCGCGGCTCGTCAGCGCCGCGGCGACCTCGTCCACCCCGGCGAGCTTGGCCGCGACCTCGGCGTAGCTCGGCAACGAGCCATCGTCCGCGTGGCAATGGCCGCCGTGGCAGAGGCTGTAGCCGGGCGGCGGCGACGCGGGGTCAAAGGGCAGCGACGCGCCAGTCGCTGCCCCGAACCGCACGATCGTTGGCCGCAGGTGAACCGAGAACTCGCCGAGCGCGTAGCCGTGTGCGCTGCGCCAGCGGCCCGCTGCGTCCAACCGGTCGGCGGATAGGTCGAGCGCGGCCGTCAACTCGACCGCGACCTCTCCCCAACCGCGGCCGGCGCTGTCGACGCAGCCCGCGGCGGCGCAGCTCAGGGCGAGCCCGAGCGTCGCCAGCTGCCAGCGCTCCGGCGAACCGCCAGCGCGTGGCCTAGTTCGCGCCGATGGCCGCATAGAGCGCCTCGATCGTGCGCTGGGCACGCGCGGTGTAGGTCTCGCCGGTCGCGAAGCTCGCGCCGCCCGGTAGGATGACGAGGCTCACCTTGGCGAGCTTGGCCAGCGTCTTCGAGATGCTCCTGGGGTAGTAGGGCTCCTGCACGATGGCGGGGGCCCCGCTGCTGCGGAGGGTGGCGAGGACTTTGGCGACGTGGCTCGGGTTGGGCGGGATGCCCGGCAGCGGCTCTACCGTCGCGACCTGGTGCAAGCCGAAGGTGTCGAAGAGGTAGACCAGCGACGCGTGGTAGGCGACGAGCTGGCGGCGCGCGGCCGGGACGGCCGCGACCTTCGCGCGCGCCGCCGCGACCATCGACTGCAGGCGCCTGGCCAACTCGCCGGCGCGCGCGCGGTAGGCCGCGGCGTGGGCGGGATCGAGCTGCGCGAGTCGCTCGCCGAGCGCCGGCGCGAGCGCCGCGACCGAGGCTGGATCGTGCGTGTAGTGCGGGTTTCCGGCCGCGTGCACGTCCCCCTGAGCCCGGGTCGGCAGCGTGCCAGGGGCCTGCTTGCGTTCCACGATCAAGCCTCCGTCGAAGTATCCGGGCTGTCCGAGCTGCACGGCGGGGTTCCGACAGCTCCGCAGCAGGGGCGGCAGCCAGCCGACCTCGAGCTCCAAGCCGTTGACGATCAGCAGATCGGCGCGCGCTAGTGGCAGGACCAAGTTCGGGCGCGCGTCGACGTAGTGCGGATCTTGCGACGGAGGCACCAGGACGTCCACCGCGACGGAGTCCCCGCCGATCTCGCGCGCCACCGCGCCGAGGTCGGGTACGGTCGCTACGACACGCAGCGCGGCGAGGGCGGTGGCCGGCGCGAACGAGGCCAGCAACACGAGCGTGACGATCGTGCGGCCGCGAGACCGGGCAGCGGCGCGCTTTGGTGGTAGGCTTGGTCGACTCATCTGCATGTTCGCATCCTGGGACGGCGCCGTGCCGTCAGTAATTGTGCGCTCCGTGGGCGCCAATCAGGACCTCGAGCGCCAAGAAAGCGGCGAGGCCGGTCTCGTCGGTCGAGGCCCGCCGATCCCACGCGAGCTGGCCCCTGAGCCGTGAGAAATGCGACGGATAGAACGTCAACTGCGCCGCCAGCCGCGTCCGCGCGCGCGTCCATGTCGGATCGAGCGGATCCCCGCTGACGCCTGTCACGTGCTCGGCACGCAGCCCCGCCTCCCAGCGCAGCGCGAACTGCGCGACCAGCGAGGACGTCAGTCCCTGGTCGGCCAGCAGCGCGCCTGGAAGCTGCCGGCGCCGGCTCATCCACTCGGTCTGCCAGGTCACGGCGCGACGCTGAGGGTCCGCGGGATCGCGGTAGCGGAGCATCACGTCCAGGATGGCGATGGCGCTGCGGTTGCCGTGTCCCGTGCTGTTGGGGCCCAGCAGTGTGCCTCCGCCCAGC
>JBEARB010000142.1:0-23912 GCA_041163625.1 Pseudomonadota bacterium
ACAAAGACCTCGCGATCCTCCGTGAAGGTGGCGAGCCGAGCACCGAGCCAGCTCGCCTCGCGACGCTCTTCGGCCGCGAGCCGCTTGGTGGGCGCGGCCCGCAAGGCCAAGAGGCGGAACCACGCCGCCGCGCGGGCCGCTGCGGTCTTCGGGTCGGCGCGCACCTCGGGCGCCAATCCGAGGGCCGCTTCGCCCGGTGTCCGCAAGGCGCGGGCGACGGCGATCCAGGCGCGGGCGGCCGGCGGAGCCTTGGCGTCGAGTCGCGCCGGCAGCCGGGCCCAGAGCGTCGCAGCCTGCACGGACGCCGGGCGCTCCTTCCAGACCGCACGCAGGTCCTCGACGGCGCGTTCGTGCTCGCCGCGGCCGCTCGCGATGTCCGCGTTGTGCAGATGATCGACCGGGTGGCTCGGCCGGAGGATACGGCCGCCGGCGGTCTCGACGGCCTCGGTTCGGGCCTCGAGCGCCTCGACCCGCTTCTGCAATGCGTCCAGTCGCGCCTTGGCAGCCGCGAATCCGGGATCGGCGGCGACGGCGGCGGACAGCGCCTTGCGCGCCGCGGCCGAATCTCCCCGATCGTGGGCGTCGAGGGCGCGCCCGTAGGCGAGCGCCGCAGAGAGGGATCGCGTCGCTGGTTTGCGGAGCTTCATCCGCGCGAGCGGTGCCAAAGTCGCTCCGAGCGCATCGAGCAGGCGTGTGGCGAGCTCGCGTTCGACGTCGAAGAAGGTGTCGACGGTCCCCTCGGCGCTCGCGGTCGCGACCACCTCGCCGGACTCGGCGGACACTGCGCGCGCGTCGATGCGCAACTTCGGGCGCGCCGCGGTCAGGCGCCCCACGATCAGCAACTCGGCACCGAGCAGCTTGCCGGCCCGCGCCGCAGTCGCGCGATCGACCGCTCCCGACCGACCCAGCGCGATCTCCTGTTTCAAGGCCGCGAGCCGCTCGCGCTCGACCAGGACCAGGTCACGGCTGTTGGAGAGGTCCGTCGCGAGCATGTCGGCCAGCGCCTTGCCGAGGGGCTGCAGCTCGGCGTCCGCATGGGGCGCCTCGAAGGGCAGCACCGCGGCTCGAAGCGCAGCGCCATCGGCACGGGCGGAGGCTGGCCACGCGGCCGCGCCGAGCCAGAGCAGCATGGCGAACGCGACGGCGCTGCGAGAGGAAAGGTTCGAGTTCGCGCGCATCGCTCCTCCGGCCACCGCTGATGACAAGAGCGTAGCAAAGTGAAGGCCGACACGAACCCCCTTGCACACCGGCCAAGGGTTCCGGACCCTCCCCCTCAGGCACCGTCGCCTGAGAGCCGAGGAGTCCCGTGCATCGAGCGCCCCTGCCCCTGCCCGGTGCCACGAGCGCCGCCTACGACGACAGCGAGCCGGTCACGCTGCTGCGCAACGCGCCGCGGGACCGCGCGGTGGTGCTGGTGCTTCGACACGCGGCACGCGAGGCGATCCGGGCCAGTGAAGATGGCTGGACGGCCCCGCTGACCGAGGCTGGGCGGGAGCAGGCCCGCGCGACGGGGGCCGCCATCGGGAAGCTGGGATTCGACGCGCTGACGGCGGTGGCGAGCCCGGCGCCGCGCTGCCTCGACACCGCGCAGTTGCTCCTCGTTGGCGCTGGCGAGCCTGCCCCGGTGCGAGCCGACCCTCGCTTCGGCGGGCCGTACGTGCTCGATCAAGAGTGCGCCTTCCGACGCATGCTGCAGCTCGGCAACGCAGGTTTCTTGCGCGCATGGTTCGACGGGGGGTGGGCCGACGCGATGCAGCCAGCCGCCGAGGCAGCTCGGGATCAATTTCGCGCGCTCCTGTCGGTCTTGCGGGGCCCAGGGCCCGCGGTCCGCATCGTCGTCAGCCACGATTGGAATATTGCGCTGTTGCGCGACCGAATCCTCTCGCTGCCGCACGAGCAGGTCGGCCTGCCCGGCTTCCTCTCCGGCTTGCTGCTCTACGAGTCGCGCGGCCGGATCGTGGTCAGCGACCACGGCGGCGTTCGCTGGGCGGATGTGCCATGAGGGGCACGCGATCGAGCAGGCGAACTCGGCTTGGTGCGGTGGTGCTCGGGAGCGTCTGGCTCGCGGCGAGCGGCTGCGGGGGCGACGAGGTCGGCGCCGACACGGCGGACGTCGGCGCTGCGGTTGATTCCGCCGGCGGCGCTCCCGACGGAGGCGAGCCCGGCGACACCGTCGCGGCGGGTGATCACGGCAGCGCCGAGACCGTCGATACCGCCGCGCCCGCCGATATCGGCACCGACGGGGGCGACGGTCCCGACCCGGCGACCGCGGAGCGTCCGAGCCAACTGGTCCACAGCGCTCCGACGGGCTGGGGACGTCCGATCGACGCCTGGCTCGCCGCCGCCAAGGCCGCCGGCGGCGGCGTCTCGACCCGCATCCATGCGCTCTTCCCTGACGCCGACGGCGAGATCTGGGTGGGCTACGGCGTCAGCGAAGCGTCAGGCAGCAAGACGGAGGCGCCCCTGTTGAAGCTGGGCCCGGACGGAGACGGCGTGGTCGACGCGGCCAGCCACGACAGCGCGATCCTGGGCTTTTCGCTCGACGGAACCACGCTGTGGGCCACCGGCGGCCGACCTCTCGACTCGACCAAGGGCTCGCTGTATCGGCGTCCGCTCAACGTGCCGTGGCAACGCTTCGAGAGCCTCTCGGCCGCGCGGCGTCTGGACCGCGTCGTGCGGGTCGGTGCGTGGCTGTTCGTGACGGGATCTGCGCGGGCGACCGGGGATCAGCCCAAGGACCATCGCTTCGCGACCATCTGGCGTAGCGACGACGGCGGCAACTTCTTCGAGATCGTGCACCAGCACAGCGACGCGGGCACCGGCGACGTGCGCTACGAGCACGTCTTCGCGTCGGATGGCGGCATCGTCGCGCTCGGCGTGCGCCGGGACGCGAAGGGCGCTGTGCTCGAGCTGCCGCACGTCCGCATCGCCACCGACGGCAAGGTCGCGCCCTTGCCGCCCGGCGATCTGCTCAAGACGCTGCGTCCCGTCGGTTCCGGGCCACTCGCGGGTGGTGGCGTGCTCCTCGGCGGCGAGGACGTGCTCGCTCCCGGCAAGCCCGTGCTCCTGCGCGTGGGGGACGGCGCGGCGGAGAGCTTGAACCCCGAGGGCGCCGCGCTCGTCGCGACCTTCCCGGAGCGCAAGAGCGGCGAGACCTTGCTGCTCGAACGCGACGCGAGCGGCGCGGTGCGGGTGCGGGCGCTGAAGACCGACGGCACTGCCGTGACGCTGCTCGCGCCGACCACGCTGGCAGCCGGCGCCGAGGCCACGGCCGTGGCATGGCGCGCGGGCGCACTGCTCATCGCCACCGACGCCGCAGATGTGTTACGTACCGGCGCGAAATTCCGCTCCGCCGACGGCAACTGAACGACGGCGGGGCCTCGCTCGACGGAGCCGCGCCATGTTCGCACCCCGCACGACTCGTTACGCCACCGTCACGGTATCGCTGGTGATCGGCGCCAAGGCTTGGGCCGCCGCGCCGGCCGACGCCCCCGCAGCCGACGTCGCTGCAGCCAACGCCCCCGCAGCCGCTGCGCCCGTCGATGCCCCCGTGGCCGCGCCGGCCCCCGCCGCGCCGGTCGACACGCCCGCGGCCAAGCCGGTCGCCACGGACTTGGCGGCGTTGCCGGCGGCGCAGCGAGAGGCGGCCGAATCCTGGATCCGAGCCGTGGGGGCCACGCCTCGATTGGTGACGCTGGCCCACGACGCTCCGGCCGACGCCAGCGCCGCCGACGCGCTCCGCAACCGGCTCCAGGTGCTGGGCGACAAGACCTTCAGCAACCGCGAGTGGCGGGCGTATTGGGAGCGCCAGGGCAAGCTCGCTGGGGCGCTGGCGACGCAGCTTCCCGAGGGCACGCCCGCGCGCGCCGACCTCGCGGCCTGGTCGAAGCTTGCCGCCGCCAAGGTCGAGAACCAAGACCGCTATTTGAACGCGATCGAGACCGAACGCGACGCCATCGAGGATCGGCTCGAGGCGCTGCTCGACGCCTCCGGAGAGACGCGGAAGGCGGAAGCGCCCGATGATCGCGACGCGATGACGCCCTACGAGCGCCGACGCGCCGCGCTGACGGACCTCGCTCGCAGGATCGAGCAACAGAAGCAGAAGCGACTCACGGCGGTCGGCGACCGCACGCTGATCGAGCGCCAGATCGAGGCATCGGACGTCCTCGCGACCGCGCTCCGACGGGACGTGGAGCTCGCACGAGAGGAGCGCCGCATCGCGTCCGCCGCTGGCGCGCGACAGGTCGTGTGGGCCGAGACGTGGCGTTCCCTGGCCAGCAGCTCTGCGACCAAGACCGACAAGCTCGATCACGAGGCGCAGGCCGAATCGGCCCGTGGGCGCGCGCGCCGCGTCGAAGCGAGCCTGCTGCGCAGCCAAGCGAGCTATCGCGAACAGCGCATCACCGAGCTCGAGGCCGAGCGCGATAAGCTCGACGGCTTCGGCGAGTGGATGCGCGCGACCCGCGCGACCCTGGTGGAATGGGCGACGTCCAGGGCGTGGCGGATCCTGCTCGGGCTGCTCCTGATCGGCTTGGCCGTGCGCCTGCTGCTGCGCGTGGTCGATCGCCTGTTGGCGATGTGGGTGCGCCGCGCGGAAGGCGATCCCGACGACACCAGCGACGACGACACCCGCGCGCTGACCCTCGCCAACGTGTTCTCCGGCGTGACCCGCCCGGCGGTCTACGGCGTGGCGGCGCTCCTGGCGCTCGAGACGATCGGAGTCAACACGGGCCCGCTACTCGGCTCCGTGGCCATCCTCGGCCTCGCGGTGTCGTTCGGCTCGCAGAACCGCGGGCGCGACGGGGTCAACGGCTTCTTCATCCTGCTTGAGCACCAGTACGCCGTCGGCGAGTTCGTCGAAATCGGCGGCAAGAGCGGCACCGTCGAGCGCATCACCATCCGTTCCACCTGGATCCGTCAGGGCAACGGCGACATCCACGTGGTACCCAACGGCAGCATCACCGTCGTCAGCAACATGACCCGCGACTGGTCGCGCGCCGTCGTCCATGTCGGCGTGGCCTACGACGCCGACCTCGCCCGCGTCCGCGAGGTCTGTGACGAGGTGGGTCGTGCGATGAAGGAAGACGACGCCTGGAAGGACGTCCTCGAGGAGGCGCCGGCGTGGGTCGGCGTCACCGAGCTCGCCGACTCGGCGGTCGTGGTTCGCGTCGCCGGCAAGATCCGCGCCGGACAGCAATGGGCGGCCCAGCGCGAACTGAATCAGCGCCTGAAGTTGGCGTTCGACGCGGCAGGGATCGAGATCCCGTTCCCGCAGCGGGTCGTCTGGACGAAGCCGGCCTAGCCCTCGCGCGACATCGCGGTCATGCACGCGCAACTTCCCGCTACGGCGCGATATTTCGGATGGCAGCCCGACACGGACCGAAGCAGAGCGGGTGCGCGGCTGACATCGCCGTCATGATCGACGCCTCCCGCGCGCGGCGCGGCCGCGCCAACCACGACACAACCAGCGGTTTCCAAGCGCTTTTTCTTTCAGGCACGTGCGATGGATCGGGGCTTGCACCCTCCCCTCACACGCGCCGGGACGCCTCCCGGGCCGCCGCCGGGAGCCTACGATGTCCAGTTCCGCCGCGACCGCCACCTCCCGAGACGAGCCGCGCGCCGTCGCGACCGCTTGGATCATGGTGTTGGCGCTGACGTTGCCGACGGCGCTCGGATGGACCGTTCGCCACCTCGCGGACCCCGTGCGGCCGGCTGCCTCCGGTGTGCAGGTCGAGCTGCCTTCGGACCTCCCGGGTTTCGCCCGGCCGATGCCGCGCGCCGCGGCTGCCGCCCCCGTCGGCGGCCAGGCGCGGCCTGCCTGAACCACGGCCCTTTCGCCGCACGAGCACGCGTCTGCCCGGCCTCGCTGCCTTGACTTCGAGGGGACCGCGCGGGATCGTCGAAGGCCGCAACGGAGCGGGAAGGCAGGGCGGATGATTGGGCGTTCGTACGCGGATCGGTTTCGTATCGAAGCGCAGTTGCGGCCGCGCGTCTACGGGACGGCCTGGAAAGCATGGAGCCTGGGCGGTGGCGAGGTCTGCGAGCTCGTCATGCTCGGGCCCGAGATCTGCGGCCTTCCCGACGCCGAGGACCGCTTCTCACGGTTGATGCGGTCGCTCGCTGGCGTCGAGCATCCGCACCTCGCAGAGATCCTCGATTACGGCGTCGATGACGACGGCGGCCTCTACTTCGCCATCCCGCTGGCCGAGGCCACGCCGCTCGCGGATCTGCTGACCGATGCCGGGCCGATGGACGCGGAGCGCGTCGCCCTGCTCGGTGTGGCGGTGACGCGAGCGCTGCAAGCGCTGCGGGACGCGAGCCTCGCCCACGGCGGCCTCACAGCGCAGTCGCTCGAGTTGCTGGGGCGCGACGGCGCCGGCGACATCGTCCGGGTCCGCGACGCCGGGCTCGCGTCGCTGCTCTCGGTGGCCCCTGTCAGCGACGATCGCATCGCCACGCTCGACCCCGACCTTCCGCTGCTGCTGCACGCGGCGGGCGGGCGAGGCCAGCGCCGAGGGCAGGAGAATCACGACGTGTACGGCCTCGGTGCCGTGCTCTTCGAGTGCGCGACCGGCAGAAGGCTTCTCGCCCTGCTCGAGGCTGCGGGACCGACCCCGATTTCCCGCGACCGGGCCATGCTCGACGCGCTCGTGGGCACCCCGAACGCGCTCGCCGACGTGCTGCGCTCGCTCACGGCGCTGCGAGCCGACGATCGCATCGCGTCCCCCCACGCTGCCGAGCAGGCGCTACGCCACGCCGCCAATGCCCTCCACGGCGGCAGCATCGGCGACGACGCGCACTCCGCCCCCGGGCGGGCGCATCGGGCGACGCACCTCGGAATCGGCCCGCCGGGAGGCGGCGAGCACATCCCGATCGCGATCCTCGAAGGCGCGCGCCGCACCAGTTCCGTGACGTCGGGTCCGATGGAGCCCGTCGACATCGCCGAGTTGACCGAGGTCGCCGAGAGTGAGTCCGACGAGCTACCGCCCGACCGGTCGCGGCGCGCTGCCGGCAACACCCACGGCGGGCTCGGCGTCCAAGCGGGCGTGGGTACGGCCGTGCGACACGCGATCTCCGAAGGCCAGCCCCCGGCCCCGCCGCGTACCGATGGCGACGCGACGGTCGCCGAGGGCTCTGACGGCGACCCCGCGGATCCGGGCGCGACCGTCGAACTCCCGGCTCCCGGGCCCGCCAAGCCGAGGTCGGGCGGCGCGACAACGCCGGGTGCGGGCGTGCCGGAGATGCGCCCCGTTCGGTCGCCAGCGCGTGCCGAAGCGGAAGCAGAGCCCCCCCCGCCGGAGGCCCAGGCGCCCCCGCAATCCCCTGCCCCGATCGACGACTTCTCGACCGGCATGATCAACGCCGGCACCAGCGAACCGCCGGCGGTGGACACCCCGAGCCGCCAGAAGAGCGCGCGCCGCGCGTTCTCGGACGTCCCGCTTCCGACGCTTCGCTCCCGGGAGGCCGGCGAAGGCGCCGATGCACAGCAACAGGCGCAGCAGCGCCGACGCGCGACAACGCAGCGCATGGGCGTCGAGTCGGGCATCGGCGCGAGTTCGACCTCGAAGATCGACATGACGGCGCTTCCCGTCCGAAATTCGTCGCGTACGAATATCGCGAGCGGTATCGCCACGCCGAGCACCCGCCCGAGCCAGAGCTACGGCATCCGGCCGGTGCCGGTCCGGCGCACGAGCGACGAGGACCGCGTCGAGCCGCATCGGCCCGCCGCGACGCCGGCATCGGACGCGCCGCAGGTGCTGACGGGCGGCATGCAGGATCGCAGCGCCGCCACCAAGGCGCCGACCGATATCGCGGCCGACCGCTCGACGGAAACGCGCGAGCAGCCCTCGGGCATGTCGATGTCCCAGAGCGGCGCGTTCCTGCCGTGGAAAGAGCGCAAGGCCGACGAGCCGGAGGCCGCGCCCAGCGCCGCGGTCGCGGAGCAAGACGAAGAGCCCGCCTCGATCGACGAGATCGTCGCGGTCGATTCGTTCTTCGACGACGGCGCGGCCATCGAGCGTGCCGAGGCCGAAGACCCGTCGCGGGTGACGCCGCGCGATCAGGTCCAGGCCGCCAAGGTCGCGGCGGAGTCGCCGCCGGCTCCGCGGTGGCCACTCGCGCTCGTGGCCGCGATGATCGTCGGCGTTTCCTTGTGGAGCGCGCACGAGGCCGGGTTCCTGGGCAAGCGCAAGCATGCCAAACCACAAGTGCCCGCTCCGGAGGCGATCGCGCAGGCCCCGGCGCTGGCCGGCCCCGAAGGGGAGCTGCCCGACGAAGAGGGGCTCGGTGGACGGCCGGCAGCTACGGCGCCGGCGGGTGAGCAGATTGCCGCTGCCGAGCCTGCCGCTGCCGAGCCTGCCGCTGCCGAGCCCGCTGCTGCCGAGCCGGCTACCGACGAGCCCGCGCCAACCGCCGAGCCCGAATCCGCTGCTGCTCTCGCCGTCGCTGCTGCCGCCGTCGCCCCCGCCGCCGCGGCCGCTCCCGCCGAGCCTGCCGCCGCTCCTGCCGCCGCCGCCGCCGCGCCTGCCGCCGAGCCTGCTGCTGCTGCTGCTGCTGCTGCTGCTGCTGCTGCTGCCGCCGAGCCCGCCGCTGCTGCTGCCGCCGCGCCCGCCGCGGCCGCTCCCGCCGAGCCCGATCCGGCCCCCGCGGCCGTGGTCGCACCCGCGCCGACGGTGCCGGCGCCCGCTCCGACGAAGCCGCCCGAGCCCGAACCGGCCCCAGAGCCGCCGCAGGCTCAGCCGTCCCCGCCGGCGGAGCCCGCCGCCCGCCCGAGCGAGCCGCCGCCCGGCACGACGGAGCTGCCCTCGGGGCGCTACCCCCTCGGCTGCCATCCGCAGCTCGACGGGTGCCGTAGCGACGCGATGCCGCGGCATACCGCGAAGGTCCGCCGCGTGGCGATTCAGCTCGCCGAGGTCGCCGTGCGGGACTACCGCGCTTGCGTGCGCAAGGGCACCTGCGAAGCGCCACCTTCGATGCCGGGCTGCAACTACCAGAATCTCGGGCGCTCGGCGCATCCGATGAACTGCGTCACTCAACTCGAGGCCGCTCGCTACTGCGCGTCGCACGGTGCGCGCTTGCCGACCGAGGCGGAATGGGAGGCGGCGGCTCGGGGGCCCGCCCAGCGACGCTACCCCTGGGGCAGCCGGCATCCGTCGTGCAAGGACGCCGCCATCGCCAACCTCTTCGGCGCGGGCTGCGGCACCGGCCACACCTTCGTCACCGGCGAGCCTGCCGAGGACCGCAGTTGGTGCGGCGCATACGGCATGGGCGGCAACGTCTCCGAGTGGACGGACACGACCTACGCGCCCTACCCCGGCGGCGGTTCCTTCGTCGGCGGACGCTCGGTCGTCGTCCGCGGCGGCAACTACGAGCAGCAGCCCCGCGATGTGGCGATCGTCTACCAGCGGGACCATGCCGATCCCACGTCGCGGATGCCGACCCTCGGGTTCCGGTGCGTCTACGATCTCGAGGAGTAATGGCGGCTGCTCGGCAACCCAGCCAGCGTGACCTGCAGCAGATCCTCGGCCAGCCGCTGTTCGCCGGCTTGGAGCCTCACGCGGAGCAGCGCCTCGCCGCAGCCGTCACGGTGCAGCGGGTGGCGGCGGGCACCACCTTCATCCTCGAGGGCGATCCGGAGCCCGACGCGCTCTACGTCCTGCTGGACGGCGAGGTCGCGACGACCGCGGACGACCGCCTCCTGGTCCTTCAGCGCTCGACGGCGATCATCGGACTGCTCTCGATGCTCGACGACGCCGCACGGACGGCCTCGGTTTCGGCGTTTTCAGATGTCCGCGTGGCCAGCGTCCCGCGTGCGGCGTTCCGCGACCTGATGCGCCGCAGCCGTGCGCTCTCGGGTAATATCACCCAATACCTCGCGCGCGAACTGCGCAGCCTCCACCGCAAGGACGCCGACACGCGCGCCCGATTCGCGGATCACTTCCGGAGCCCGAACGCGCGGTTGCTCCCCGGTCCGTGGGTGATGCGCGAGGTCGACCTGCACATCTTCGTGATGGTCGGGCCAAAGACCCAGATTACGGGGTTGCTCCCGCCCGGCCTCATCGCGGACGGCGAGACGCTCGGCTGCTGGCTCCTCGCGTTCGTCTCGGTACCCGAGCTGCGCAGCCTCGATCCTTCAGCGGCTCAGACCGAACCCGTGCGGTACAGCGAGGCGGCGCCGTTGGTGCCGGTTTTCCGCTCGAATGGCGACTTCGGCTTCTATTGTCCCGAGGCCTACCCGGACAACTACCTCGCCATCTTTCTCGGTCGCGAGGTCTTCGGCTTGCCGCGCCGCATCGGCGCGGTGCGGCGCGGCGAACACGAGATCGACCTTTCGGTCGACCAGCGCTTGCTGCTGCGCGCCTCTTGGCAGCGCAGAGCCCTCCTGCATCCCTCGGAGTTCGCTTCGCTCGCGCAGGATCAGGGCGGCCCGGTGGCGACCTTCCTCGACCAGGCGCGCGAGGCCCTCGAACGCCTGATGACGACCGAGTCGGGTCGATTGCCGATCCTGGTACGCAATCAGGTTCCCGACGTCGTCCGATCCGATGGCGACGCTCTCCGGATCGACGAACTGCTCGAAGTGCCAGTCACCACGCGGCTGGTCGGGCCGCCGGAGCGCCTCGAGGGCGCAGCGCTCCGGCGTTTCGCACATGATTGGATGCTTGGTGGACGCTGTGTCGGCGGGGCGCGCCTGCGCCTGGACATGCAATGGGAGCCCGCGCGCTTCCAGCGCAGCTATCTGCGCGACCCCGAGGCGAGCAATGCGCCGCGCTCGGCGAGGTCCGCGTGAGCGAACGCCCGAAGGTCGCCGTCGTCGGAGGCGGTGTCGCGGGTCTGGTCGCTGGGCGTACCCTCGCGATCGGCGGTGCCGACGTGACCGTCTTCGAGGCCGCCGCCTACGTGGGCGGGCGCTGCCACCGGGGCAGCGAGTTCGCGTTCCAGCGCGGCGATCGCATCTGGCGATTCGATCTCGAGCACGGCATCCATGGCCTCTGGCGCCAATACCGCAACGTGCGTCGCATCCTGGAAGAGGAAGGCAAGTCCGGCGCGCTGGTCGCGGCGGCGGGCCAGGAGTTGGTGGTGCCGCATCCGACTCGAGGCGTTCAAGCCTACGAGTTCGGCGCCCGGGTGCGTCAGGCTCCACTGCCGGATCTGCTCTCGTTCTTGATGGTCTTCACGGCGTCGGACTTCCTGGCGCAGTCGCTGCGTGAGGGCCCCGTTGCGTGGCAACGGTCGTTCTTCGACCTGCTGCACGCCTTCGCATTCGACGCGCGGCGCGACATCGAGCGCTACGACGACGTGTCGGTGGCCGACTTCATCGAGGGCTGGCCCCTGGTGTTGCAGCGGATGAGCGGCGCCATCACCCACTCGGCGTTCTTCCGCGAGGCACGCGACGTCGGCCTCGCCGCGTACCTCACCGGCCTGCAGAGCTATTTCGTGTCGGACAAGCGGGACACCGCCTTCGACTTCTTCCGTGACGACGCGGAGGCCGACCTCCTCGGCCCGCTGCGCGCTCGCATCGAGGCCTCGGGGGGGCGTGTACGAACGGGGACCCGCGTCGTCGAAATCGTCGGCGAGCAAGAGCGGGCCGTCCGGGTCCGATGGCGGAGCGCTTCGTCGGCTCGGGCAAACTCGGCTCGGTTCGACGGCGTCGTGGTCGCGGTCGACCCACCCGGGCTCGCGCGGCTGCGCGACGACGGCGGCATCGGCAGCGCCTTGGACCCGCAAGCGCGCATCCCCGATGGGGTGCACAGCTGCGTGGTCCGCTTGTTCTTCGACCGGGACCTGGCGGCCGACCGCGCACCGACCGGCGTCTTCCACGGCCTAGCCGCCGACAACTTCTTCTGGCTGCACCGGCTACAGCGCCCCTTCGTGGCCTACCACGCCGAGACGGGCGGCGCGGTCCTGGAGTGTCATCTCTACGGGGATCGCGCGGTCGCGGCGGCGTCACTCGACGACGACGCCGTGCTCGAGCAGGTCGACGGCGTGGTCCAGGTGGCGTGGCCCGAGCTCCGTGGTGCGCGGATCGCCGCGCACGTGCAGCGAAACACAGCGAGCCACGTCGCCTTCGGTCCAGGCGTGATGGCGCGGGTGCCGAGCATCACCACCCGCTGGCCGAACCTCGCGCTGTGCGGTGATTGGATCGCCCTCGACAGTCCTGTGCTCTACCTCGAACGCGCGACCACGACGGGGCTACTGGCGGCGGCCCACGTCGGCCGCTCCGTGGGGCTCTCGCCCGGAGCGTTCCCCGAGCCGCTGCCGCCCTACCCGCCCGCGCCAGACGTGGCGCGGGTCGGACGCGCCGCGCGCTGGCTCCGTGATCGTGGACTGCTGCCGATGCCGGGCAGACGCACACGTCGAGCCTAGACCGCGTCGGGACGGGATCAGAATCCGGGAGACGTCATCGTCACCGCACGCACGGGTCTTGCCACCGAGGCGGCCAGCTCGGCCTGCTCGAGGAGGCGGCGCACCGGTTCGTCGTCCGGGTTGCGCGCGAGCACCGCACGGAAGCCATCGATCGCGGTCGCGGCCTCGCCTCGCATCATCGCCTCGACGGCGGAGCGGATCGCCGGGGCGTCAGCGAGGCGTTGCTCGATCTGATCGAGGGCCTCGGCCTCGAGCACCTCGTGGATGTCGACCGCTTCGCGGCGGCCGCGGAGCACGATGCGTCCGAGCCAGCGATGGCGCACCGGCCGCGTGGAATTCTCGCTGCGGTCGATGGTTTGCCCACTCGCGAGGACGCGGACGCCGTAGTGCTTGGTCAATTCCTCGAGGCGAGCGGCGATGTTCACCGCATCCGCGATGACCGTGCCCTCCATGCGCTCCGCCTCGCCGATCGTGCCGAGCATCAGGTGCCCGAAGTGCAGGCCCACGCCGATGCGCAGCTCCGGCAGCTCCGGATCGGTCTGCTCGGCATTGAACTGCTCGACCTGCCGCTGCAGGGAAATCGCCGCGTGCAGCGCGTCGTCCACGCGATGCGGGAACAACGCCATGATCGCGTCGCCGATGTACTTGTCGACGAAGCCATCGTGCTGCCGCACGACCGGCCCCACGCGGCTGAGGTACGCGTTGAGGAAGCGGAAGTTGCGCTCGGGGCTGAGTCGCTCCGAGAGCGCGGTGAACGAACGGATATCCGAGAAGAGCACGGTCATCTCGCGCTCGACGGCGTCACCGAGTCGAACCTCGAGGATCGACGGGCGACCGAGCACTTCGAGGAACTCCCGCGGCACGAAGCGCGCGAGGCTCCGTGCCATCTCTTCCTGGCGCCGGTAGAGCTCGGCGTTCTCGATGGCGATCGCGATCTGGGAGCTCAACATGTGGATGAGTTCGAGGCGATCGTTGGTGAATACACCCGCGTTGAGGTTGTTCTCCAGGTAGAGCACGCCGACCAGATCCTTCATGTGGAGGATCGGGGCGACCAGAATGGAGCGTGGCCGGGCCTGCGCGATGTACGGGTCGTGGCCGAAGCGGCTGGCGATGGCATCGTAGGGATCGCTGGCGTCGCGCAGCACGACGCTCTGGAGCGTCCGGGCAACGAACTGGACCACCGTGGTCGCGAGGTGTTCCTCCTCGAGAACCTGGGACTGCAGGACCTCGAAGCTGTGGCTGGGCAGGTTCGCCGCACCTTCCGCCTCGATTCGCAGGCCCTGCTCGCGCTGAAGCAGCAGGATTCCGCGCCGCGCACCGGCGTTCTCGAGCAGGATCTCCACCAAGAGGCGGAGCAGCTTGTCGAGCACGATCTCCGACGAGATCGCCTGAGACGCCTTCATCACGCTGATCAGGTCCAAGGCGCCCGTGGCGCTCGACGAGGTCTCGCCCTGGGTCGAGAGCGTCGAGAGCGGGTTGATTGGCAACTCCGCGGCCAGCCGCAGCTCGGGGTAGAGATGATCCAGACGCGCGACCAGCGCCGTCGCCCCCCAACGGAGGTAGGCGTAGCGCGCGTCCTGTACCAAGCCGCGCCCCATGCGTCCGTGACCGAGCGCGCGATGGTGCGCTGCGGCGAGCTGACACGCCAACGCCTCGTCGTGCAGGAAGCCGTTGCGCCGTGCGGTCGCGATGGCGAGCTCGAAGTGGTGCAGCGCCTTGTCGGACTTGCCTTGCGCGCGTGTCACCTCGGCCCGTAGGAGCTCGTACTTCTGCAGGTAGTTCGATGGCGAATTGTCGGACCACTTCTTCAGCCGCCCGACAGACTTCCGCACCAACTTCCGGTGACGACCGCGGCCGGGGGCGCCGCTCTCGATCTGGCGAACGGCGGCCAAACCCTGGTACAGGTCGAACTCCGGTCCCCACGGCATGCCGAACGAGACGGCCTCGTGTGGCCGGGCCATGTCCGCCCAGCGCAATACCTCCGCCGGTTCGTCGCACAGCGCGTGGACGCGCATCTTGAGCAGACAGAAGAGGTAGAACGGGATCTTCATCTTCCGCTGCTCGATCGACTCGATGAAGCGGGTCTCGTCGAATGCTTCGTCCCCGAACGAAGTCGGCGACTCGGTGTGTCCCTGCAGGGCGAGGACCATCCGCTGCTCGATGACGAAGGTCGCGGCGCTGTCCTCGTCTCCGGTCTGACGGAGGAACTCGAGGTAGCGGTGAGACTCCCGGTAAAGCGCGTCGAGCGACTCTCCCTGCGCCAGCATCGCGTACACGATGCAGACCGCGCAGTAACCGGCGTAGATCAGGTCGCCCGCGGCGCGACCTTCCTTGTAGCCGTGCTTGAGGTACTCCAGGTCGGTGCGGACCGGATTGCGCCACGGGTTGACGAAGTTGCCCACGATCATGTGGACCTTCGCCACCACGTCCGGATTGGCGTAGCGACGCTCGATCCGAATCGCCAGCTCGCCGAAGCGCATGCCGGCAGCGAAGTCGCCCAGAACCGAGCCCGAGATCATGCCGTACAGCGCATAGCTGTAGCTCGAGACGTTGGAGTTGCCGTGCTGGATGCTGAGCTGGAGCATCCGAACGACCAGCGCGATGTAGAGGTTGGCGTCGAGGAAGTACGCCGGCGCCGCCATCGAGTTGAGGATCCGGACGGCGACCAGCAGCCGTGGATCCGAGAGCTCCGGCAAGAACTCCAGCGATTCCACGGTCCGGCCACGCATGAGCCACTTGACCCGCAGCACGGCGAGCAGGACGTCGAGCTGCTTCACGTCGGTGTCGAAGTTGATGCCGCACGCCGCGAGCGCCTTGCGCCCGCACTCGATGGCTTCGACGTAGCGGGTGATGTTGCCGTACAGGACCATCCGGAGGTGGTAGACGGCGGCACGCTCGAGATCGCTGGCGGCACGCTCGAGGATCACGTCGAACAGGCGCTCGGCCTCTTCGTGTCGGCCGACGAGGTACAAGCACTCCGAGAGCCCCATGTGCAGGCCGAGCGAGAGGCCCTCGGAGTCGGACCAGAGCTGCTCGCGGAGCAACTCGATGCCGCTCTCGAAGTACTGAATCGCCGGCTCCCAGGCTGCCGCGCGCATCGACCGCCGACCGGCGACGTGGCTGAGCTTGGCGACCCGATAGCGTTCTTCGGTGGTCTCGAGCAGGCGCCGCGCCTCGGAGAAGTGGGCCACGATATCGAAGATCTGGTCCTCGATGGCCTCGAAGCTGTGGTCGCCGAGCAGCTGCCGGCCGACCTGAAGGTGCAGCGCCTCACGCTCTTCGTCGCCGAGCATCTCGTAGGCGGACTGCTGCACGCGGTCGTGCACGAAGCGGTAGCGGGGCTCGACTTCGTCGTCCAGCTGTCCGTCGCCATCGAGATCGAGCGCCAATTTCCAATCGTCGTCGAAGGGGACCAGCAATTGCTCGCGCACGCCTTCGGCCAAGCGGTCGGCGAGTTCGCCCTCGCTGGTACCCAGCAGCGACGCGACACCGGCGAGTTCGAAGCGCGCGCCGAAGACTGCGGCGACCGCCAACGCCCGCTGCAAGCGGCTGTCGTGCTGGTGCAGGCGCTCGGCCATCAGGTCGATGACGTTCGAAGCGAAGTCTCGCCCAGCGAGCGCGTCGATCTCCCACACCCAGCCGCGCTCGCGGTCGCGCCGAATCAGCCCCTCGCGGTGCAACGCGCGCAGGAACTCGCCGAAGAAGAATGGGTTGCCGCCGGTCTTGTGACCGGCCAGCTCCGCGAGCGGGCGCGCCACGCGGGTCGAGCAATAGAGCGTGTCGGCGACGAGCTCCGTCAGATCCTCGACGTCCAGCCCACGGAGCGCGATGCGATCGACCTCGCCGCCCTGTTGGTGGATGTCGTCGAGCGCGATCGCCAAGGGGTGGGCGTCGCCGACCTCGTTGTCGCGATAGGCGAGGATGAAGAGCAGGTTCTCGACGCCGGAGCGGGTCGCCATCCGCTCGATCAGCTTGAGCGAGGGCGAATCGGCCCACTGCATGTCGTCCAAGAACAACGCGACCGGATGCTGCGGCGTCGCGACCACGGCGAGGAAGTCGGCGAAGACCTCCAAGAAGCGGTTCTGCGACTCCGCCGAGGCGAGGACGGCGGACGCCGACTGTTGACCGACCAGCAGCTCCAGCTCGGGGATCAATTCGACCAACACCGAGAGGCCGTCACCCAGCCCGTCGCGCAGGCGATTGCGCCACGCTTGGACCGACTCCTCCGACTCCGAGAGCACCTGCCGCACCAGCTCGGCGAACGCGAGAATCAGCGGCGCATACGGCTGGCTGCGCTGGTTCTGGTCCACCTTGCCTGCGAGGAAATAGCCGCGACGGGTGGTGATCGGTCGCTTCACTTCGCTGACGAGCGCGGTCTTTCCGATGCCCGAGTAGCCTGCGACGGCGAGGACCAGGCTGCGGCCCTCCGAGACGCGATCGAAGGCGCGCAGCACCTGCGCGATCTCACGGCCACGGCCGTACAGGCGCTCGGGCAGCACGAAACGCTCGGGAACGTCGTGCTCGGCGAGCGCGAACCGCTCGACGGTCCCGCGCTCACGCAGATCCTCGACGCAGCGCCGCAAATCGACGGCGAGCCCTTGCGCGCTCTGGTAGCGGTCCTGTGCCGTCTTGGTGAGGAGCTTGAGCACGATCTCGCTGACCTGCTCGGGAAGCGACGTGACCACCTCGCGCGGCGGCGTCGGCTCCTTGGCGATGTGGCAGTGGACCAACTCCATCGGATCGGTGGCCTCGAACGGCCGACGCATCGTCAGGACTTCGTAGAGGCTCGCGCCGATCGCGTAGAGATCGCTGCGCGCGTCGATCGGACGATTCATGCGCCCCGTCTGCTCGGGCGCCATGTACGCCAGCGTCCCTTCAAGGCGGTTCGGAGCGACGAACTGCTGCTGCTCCCGATCGAGCTGCGAGGCCACGCCGAAGTCCGTCAGACGCACCTCGAGCGAGTCACGATCGACGATGATGTTGTGCGGCTTGATGTCCTTGTGGATCACGCCGGCGGCATGGACCTCCGAGATCGTCTCGGCGACGCGCGCGAAGATGTCCAGGACCGTGACGAGCTCGAGCCGGCGGTAGCTGACGAGCTCCTTGAGCGTGCCGCTACCGGCGTCCTCGAACACGATGACCAGCGAATTCTCGACCGGCTCGAGCGCGATCGCCTCGACGATGCCGCGAATCCCCTGCTCCCAGAGCATGCGGTTGATACGGAATTCGTGGCGATGGCGCGCCAGCTCGCGCGGCGAAGGATAGTCCGATCGCAGGAGCTTCAGGACCACCCGGCGTCCCTCTTGATGACGAACCCCTCGGTAGACCACGCTTTTTCTGCCTTCGTAGATGCGCTCGTCAACGCGATAACCCGGGACCTCGAACATACGGCTCCAGCTAGCTTCCCGTGGGGCCGGCACGATGCACCCGATCGGCCACCATGGCAACGAATTCGCCGGTCCCATCGGGATTCGCGACGCGCGGCCGTCGAACCATCGACTCCGAACCGCCCGCGGCGCATCGAGCGGGGGGAGCGCGACGCGGACGTCCGAGGGTGGCACGCTCGGCGCGCCCGCGGTGAACGGAGGACGCATGGCACGGGTATTGGTGATCGGAGCGACGGGACATCTCGGCGCCGCTGTCGCGCACACCTTCGCCGCGGCGGGGTGGCAGGTGCGCGGCTATTCTCGTGCAGGCATGCCGGGCGGCAACCTCGACGGCATCGCGATCGAATGGCGTCGCGGCGGCAGCATCGAGGACGCGGTCGCCGGCTGCGGCGTGGTCGTCGACGCCGCCGCGCCCTACCCCGTGGATCCCTATCTGCGCGGGGGGCCGAGCAACGACGTCGTTGCGACGAGAGCGCGGGAGCGAACCGAGCGCTGGTTGATCGCCTGTGCGGACCATCGCGCCACGTTCGTCGGGATCGGCTCGTTCGTCACCCATCGCCTGCGCGAGCGCGCCGGCACCCCGCTTCGCAAGCGCTGGCTCTCGCAGTGGATTCGCGGCCGGCATCCGTACTTCGCGGTCAAGGCGAGCATCGAGGACGCGTTGCTGCGGGCGGCCGACCGACAACCCGTCGTGGTGCTCAACCCGACCGGATGCTTGGGTCCATACGACTTGAAGGAGCCTCGGCTCGCGCTGGTCCCGCGGCTGGCGGAGGGCAGCGTGCCGGTCGCCGTCCCCGATGTCGTCGACTTCATCGACGCGCGCGACGTCGCCCTCACGGCCCTCGCCGCCCTGGAACAACGGGCTTTCGGGGAGCCGATCCTGCTCGCGGGCCACAGTCGACCGTTCTCGACCTTCATCGACGCGTTCTGTGACGAGCTCGGATGCGCTGCGCCGGCGCTCCGGGCACCTGCAGTAGCGGGGGTGCCGGCGCTGGTCGGCGCGGAGCGCGTGCTCGGAGCGCTCGGCCGGCCCTCGCCCGTGCCGACGCTGACCGTGTCGATCGTGCTCGAATGCGGCGCCATGGAGCGATCCGACGCGCAGCGAGCGCTCGGTGTTCCACCGCGACCTCTCGACGAGACCGTGCGCGATACGGTGCGCTGGTATCGAGGTCCGGCCTACGGCGCGCGCTGGCCCGACGCGCTGGACCGCCAACGCCCGAACCCAGGGTTCGGCAGGCGGTTCTTCAGCTTGGCGAGCGATCGGTAGTCGAGCGGCCGGCGCGCACGGCCGAACGTGGCCTCCATGCGCAAGCGGACACCCACGACGACCTCGCCGGGCAGCAACCAGTCCTCGAAGCCCTCCATCTTCGCGCCGTCGAGCAACTCGAACGAACCCACCCGTCGAACGTGGAAGGGAATCTCGACGAGTTCGTCGATGCGCATCGACTCGCCGTTGCTGCGGCCGTCGGGGACTTGGCTGTGTACCAGCACCGGCATCGGCGGCCAGTGCTCGCGAAGCGCCGGACGATCGACCAGTCCGAACATGCCCCCCATCAAGGCGGCGTGCGGCCCGAGAGGGTTGCCCGGCTGGCCGAGCAGCCCGAGCTGCAGGCGCGCGAGCATCTCGCCCGAGTCGATGTCGTGCGCGCCATCCCAACTCGCCCGGAACGCGAGCGAGTCCCCGATGTGCAGGTCGATGTGGCGCTCCGCGAAGCGCGCCACGCCGTAGCGCTTGGGGAACCCGTACAACTCGCGACCGAGCACGATCGGCATGTACGAGTCGAGGTAAAGCTCGGGCGAGAACCCCCATACGCGGGCACCGGGGCCCATCACCGGGATGAACGGCGTGGTCTCACGGTAGGCGAAGCTGCGGCCCGCCGCCGACGGATGCTCGGAGTACACGGCGCTGAAGTCGTTGAGCGTGAGCAGGTAGCGGCCGCCCATGCCCGGCACGGGTCGCAGCCCCTTCGGGAGGCACGCGGCGATCCGCTCCGGCGTGGTCTGCACGACCAACGCCGTCATCGGGAAGTCCGACATCACGTACGGGCCTTCGACCAAGCGAGCGTTGGGCGAATGGAAATGATCGTCGAAGGCGTGTCGGGCCGCCTCGTCGCGTCGCTGCGCTTCCCGGATCTCCGCGGTCAGGTGCTGGATGATGCGCGCGACGAACAGCGGCCGCTCGGCCATCAGCGCCTCGAAATCGCTCCGCTGCAGCATCACGACGTCGACATCGGAGAAGGTCTCCACCGACGCCGTTCGCGGCGCGCCGTCGAGGATCGAGAGCAAGCCGATGGTGGTCGGCGCGCGCTGCAGCTCCACGGTCCGCTCGTCCACCAGGACGCGGATCTCGCCGTCGAGCACGAAGAAGACCGCCTCGGCGTCGCTGTCCTCGACGATGAAGCGAACCCCACGCGGTAGCCGTCGGTACACCGCGCGCTCGCAGAGCGCGGCGAAACTCTGGGCGTCGAGCGGCCCGAGCTCGGGCAGGTGGCGCAAGCGGGCGACGACGGATTCCGGGATGCGGTGACTCACCTGCGTGAGTCTATCGCCAATCGTGCTCCCCGGCGAGATGCCGGGGCTCGCCGCAGATCGCCCGACTGGCGAGCTGGCCCGAGGTGATCGCGGCCTCCACCGAGCCGATGTCCAGGCCCGTGCGAATCCAATCGCCTGCGAGGGTCAGCCCCGCGAAGCCCGATTCGTCGGCCCGCAGACGCACCTTGCCGCTGCCCGGCGTGCAGAGGACGTAACGGTCGGTGGGCTCGACGTTCATCCGCCAATACTGCGACTCGAAGCGCTCGGCGCCCTGCCCGTCCGACGGGTCGTGCAGGCCCTCCCACCGCGGCGCCTCGGGCTGCCAAGCGCGCGCCAAGCCGGGCACGACCGCGGCGCCCCCCTCTCGCAACCAGGCGAGGCTCAGATCGTGCGCCCTGGCACGCTCGCTGTCGTGGTAGCCGACCGACTCCGGTCCGGGCGGCGCCGGCGCGTCGATCCGCGAACAGACGTGCAGCACGTGGCCCGGCCGATCGCCTTCGGCCCACCCCTCGTGTCGAAGCAGGTGGCTCATGTCGCCGTAGCCGGTCAGCGGGCCGACGCCGGTGTTCATCATCGGCTTGCCTTCACCCGCGGGGCGGCCCTCTCGAGACCACAACTGCAGCGCCAGCGTCGGCGTCGAGTGCACACCCGCGAGCATCTGCTGCCAACGCGGAGAGACGGCCGCGAGCGGACCGCAGATCGCCGGCAGCGCCGCCACCGAGATCGCCAGCACGACCTCGTCGACGTCCTCGCCGAGCGTCAGCGTGCGGGTGTCGACGTCCTCCCAACCCGACCAGCTCGACTCCAAATCCACCGCGGCGGCGGCGAGCACGTCCCCCTGCTCCAGCTGCGAGAAGTCGGGGGTCGCTGGCCAGTACGGCAAGCCGGCCTCGCGCACCAAGGGCTGATAGGCGCCCTCGCGGACGGTCGCCTGCACCCCGAGCCGGACCCGGGCGAGCCGTCGGCCTTCGGGGTCTGGCTCGAGCGCGCGCACCCGATGGAAGAACTCGAAGCGCACGCCGCGCGCCGCCAGTACCTCGTAGAAAGGCGCGATCAGCGTCTCGCCCGTGCCGGCAGCCATCCACCAGCCAATCGCGCCCTTGTAGCCGCAGACAAAGCGCAGGCTCATCCGCAGCGCGGCGCCCGCGGCGATCCCGCTGCTGGCGTCGCCGGGCGTCGCGGGCGCGTGGAAGACCAAGTCGTAGAGCGCCCGCATCAGCGCCGACTCGACCGCCAACTCGCTGCCGCCGTGCCGCCGCAGCCATGCGCGGAAGTCTTCGTCGTCGATGGCGCCGAAGCCGCGTTCGAGTAGGCCGTCGGCGAGGATGCCGCGGCTGACGGTCGCGCCCAGGTCGAGCAGGATCCAGAGCCGCCGCAAGGCGTCGTCGTCGAGCAAGGCGTCTCCGAGGGCGGCGTGCACCTCGCCGAGCGCGGCGTGCAGCACGTCGTCGCGTTCTGCGGCGATCGCAGCGGCCAGCGGGCCCGACGCCAGCCGCACGCCGAGCCGCGTTGCCAGCCGTGCCGTCGCCAACATGCCCGCCGGCGTCGACCGCGAGCGCAACTCCCGCACGAGCAGGCCGAGTCCTTCGCGCACCCAGCGTCGCGTCATCGCGAGATAGTCGCCAGGATCGGGCCAGAGGCCCCCGTCGCCCGGACGTCGGTCGTTGCGCGGGAAGCGGATGCGCCACGGCCGCAACGTTCCCCGGATCGGCTCGACGAAGACCACCTCGTCGTGCGGCAGGAAGGCCTGCTCGAAGCGGCGAATCGGCGCATCGACCGGACGCTCGAGCTCGTCGTAGAGCCGGCGCAGCACGCCGAAAGCGTTCTCGTAGCCGCCGAGGAGGACGTGCAACCCGTGCTCTTCGATGCGGCCGTTCGGCCCTCGCGAGCTCGCGCACTTGCCGCCGAGCCGCCAGCCCATCTGGTAGAGCGTGACGTCGTAGCGCTGCCTGCGCGCAGGGGTCGCGGTCAGTTCGAAGGCTGCCGCCAGCCCAGCGAGCCCTCCGCCCAGAATCGCCACGCGCTGTTTGTCCGACATCACCGCCCCCGTCGCGTGGACGGAACGCTAGCCACCTCGACCGCGGCCGGCAACCCGAGAGGTCCGCAGCAACACCAGCGTCGCGCCTTCGCCACCGTCCCCGGGGAGTGCGCCCGCCCAGGCGATGACGTTCGCGACGAGCGGAGGACGTTGCAGCCAGCCACGGCAGGCGCCACGTAGCTTCGCCCGGCCACCCGGCGAGTTGTGTCCCTGCCCGTGCACGACCCGCAACACGCCTTGATTGCGGGCGAGCGCATCGGCGATCGCGCCCTGCAGGCGGTCGCGCGCACCGGCTTCGGTCAGCCCGTGGAGGTCGACCTCGGCGTCGATGCCGTACGCGCCGCGCGCCAGCGCCTCGGCGTCGGCTTCACGCCCCGGCTGTGACCAGGTCGGCGCCGTCTCGCCAACCTCGAAGAGCGCCGCCAAGAACGCCTCGTCTTCGGCGCTGCGAGTCGAGCGCAGCGTCTCGATTGGCTGCTCCCGGGTCGGCGCCGGCTCGACGGGACGCGCCCTTTGCGCCCGGGCCGGTGCCGCCTCGAGCGCATCGACGTGCAGGCCGAGCGCGGCGGCGAACGCGGCCTCCGGATCTTCGATCTCCTGGCGCTTGGCGGCCCGTGTCGCCTCGCGGCGAGCGCGTTCGGCGGCCTCGGCGGCCTCGCGTTCGCGCCGACGCGCGTCTCGCTCGGTCTGTTCGGCCCGTTGCTGTCCGAGTTCGCGCGCCACGGCCGCGAACGGCGTCCACGCCGGCGCATCACGGAGCGCATCTGCACGCGCCTCGGCGGCGGGGGGCTGCTTGGGTTTGCCCCGGTTCTTGCGACTCACTCGGACCTCCCCGTGAAGCTCGTTCGTGCGCGAACGAGTTCTGGATAACGCATACGCCACCGTATTATCCGAAACACACTCCGCGATCGTAACGCATCGCGTCAAAGTCTTTTCTTATCCGCTGCTTGACACCCCGTGGCCGGTGTTGCATTTCGCCGCCCCCGAACGCGGACACGGAGGAACTCGGATGCTGGTGATTTTCGACGATGCACGCGCCTGGCAAGTCGGACAAGGTGGGGAGCGTGCGCTGCCGCTTCAGCCGGTCGAGGCCAAGCACGTCGAACACCACAAGGGTCGTACCGAGACGACGACCCGCAGCCGCGACGAGGCAGCGGACGCGCAGGAGACGCGTCGCTCCGAACCGACGGAGCCCGACTCGGACTGAGTTCCCCAGAGGGCATCGAACGGTTCGCGCGCCCGCAGCCGGCGCCGGCGAGCCGGATCAGAGCATCCCGAGCTCGAGGCGTGCCGCCTCGCTCATCTTCTCCATCGACCACGGCGGATCGAAGACGAGATCGACTTCGACGTCGACCACGCCGACCAAGCGCCCGACTTTCCGATGGATGTCGTCCTGCAGGACTTGGCCCATGCCGCAGCCCGGAGCCGTGAGGGTCATCTCGACCTTGACCTTCACGCCTTCTCCGACGTCCTCGATGTCGACACCGTAGATCAGGCCGAGCTCGACGATGTTGACCGGAATCTCGGGGTCGTAGCAGGTCGAGAGGATCTCGATGACACGCTCCTCGTCGACCTCGCCGTCGGGGTCGCCG
>JBEARB010000143.1:0-11693 GCA_041163625.1 Pseudomonadota bacterium
GGCGACGGCGTTCACGTAGCGACCGACGCCGGCGCGGTCGAGCAGGGCGCCTTTGGAGGGCGAGGCCGGCTTGACCTCCGCGATCAGCGCCGGTGCCGCGTCCGAGCGACGCAACGCGCGCACGAAGCGGTCGCCGTCGGGCCGGTGTGGGCGCGTCGGCGCGACGACCCGCGGTACAGCACGCGCCAGATCGGCGACGGTGCGCGCGACGATGCGTCCCAAGACGCCGCCGGGGCTGCGGAGCGAAGCGGTCACGCGGCCTCCGCCAGCGCCTGCGTGGCGTCGCGATAGGCGCAGAAGCGGGTCCAGGCCGCGCCAGCGTGCAGCAGCGCCCGAGCCTGCTCGACGCCTTCGCGCAGCGACGCGGCGCGGCCGGTCACCAGCAAGCCGGCGCCGGCGTTCAGGGCGACGTGGTCGGCGTGCGGGCCGCGGTCGGCGCCGCTGAGCACGGCCTCGAAGATGGCGGCGTTCTCGGCCGGGTCGCCGCCGGCGACGGCAGCGGCAGGAGCCCGCTGCAAGCCGACGTCTTCGGGCGTCACGCGCTCCACCCGCGGGGTGCCGGCCGGATCCGCGGCGTCGGCATGCCAGAGCGTGCTCGGCGCCGAGAGGCTCAACTCGTCCAGGCCATCGTCGCCCCGGACGACGATGGCGCGCTGCACACCGAGGCCGAGCAGGGCACCAGCCATGTGCGGGGCGGCGGCCGCGTCGCTGACGCCGAGCACCTGATGGGTCGCCGCGGCCGGGTTCGCGAGCGGGCCGAGCAGGTTGAACACCGTGCGGAAGCCGAGCTCGCGGCGCACCGGCATCACCATGCCGATGGCCGGATGGAAGAGCGGCGCGAAGAGGAAGACCACGCCGTGCGCCGCCAGCAGCGCCGCGGCCTTCTGCGGCCCGATCTCGACGTGCACCCCGAGCCGCTCGAGTACGTCGATGCTGCCGCAGCGGCCCGAGCTCTTGCGGTTGCCGTGCTTGGTCACGGGGACGCCCGCCGCGGCGAGCACGAACGCCGACATCGACGAGGTGTTGGCGGTGCTGAGGCCGCTGCCGCCGGTGCCGCAGGTGTCCAGGCGCATGCCCTGCACCGGCACGTGGTGGGCGCGTTCGCGCAGCACGGCCGCAAAGCCGGCGAGCTCGGCGCCGTCGACCTCGCGACAGGCGAGCGCAGTGAGGACGGCGGCGATGCGGGCCGCCCCGAGGTCGCCACGGACGACCTCGGCCATCAGCCGGCGCGCCTGCGCCTCGTCGAGCGCCGCGCGCGCCAGCAGCTTCGGCATCAACGCCTCGTAGGTGGCCGTGCTCATGCTGCGCTCCGCAGGAAGTTCGCGATCAGTCGGTCGCCCTCGGGGGTGCCGATGCTCTCGGGGTGGAACTGCACGCCGAACACGCGCGTCCCGGGGCGTTCGACGGCCATCACGGTGCCGTCTTCCAGCCAGGCGGTGACGCGCAGGCTCGCGGGCAGGCTCTCCCGTCGCGCGACGAGGCTGTGGTAGCGCATCGCCTCGAAGGGCATCGGCACGCCCTCGAAGAGCCCGTGCCCGTCGTGCAGCACGGGGCTCGGCTTGCCGTGCACGATCTCGTGGTGGCGCACGACCTCGCCGCCCAGGCGCGCGCAGATGCCCTGATGGCCGAGGCAGACGCCGAGGATCGGCAGCGATTCGGAGAGTGCGTCGAGGATCGGCCCGCAGATCCCGAAATCGCGGGCGTTCTGCGGGTGACCGGGGCCGGGCGAGAGCACGATGTGGGTCGGCGCGAGCGCACGCACGCCGTCGAGATCGATGGCGTCGTTGCGCACCACGCGGACCAGGGCGCCCTGCTGACCGAGCTGGTGCGCGAGGTTCCAGGTGAACGAGTCGTAGTTGTCGACCAGCAGCACGCTCATGCCACCACCTCCGTCTGAGCCACGGCGAGCCGGATCGCCTCCATCGCCGCGCGTGCCTTGGCGACGCATTCCTCGTGCTCGCGGCCCGGATCGGAGTCCTGCACGATCCCGGCGCCCGCCTGCACCGAGACGACGCCGTTCTGCACGACCATGGTGCGGATGGCGATGGCCGTGTCGAGGTTGCCGCGCACGTCGAGGTAGCCGACCGCGCCGGCGTAGGCGCCGCGGGCATCGGGTTCGAGCGCGGCGATGATCTCCAGCGCGCGGACCTTCGGGGCGCCGCTGACGGTGCCGGCCGGGAACGCGGCGCGCAGGGCATCGAGCGCGTCGTGCTCGGGCGCGAGCGTGCCGTGGACGTCGCTGACGATGTGCATGACGTGGCTGTAGCGCTCGATGTGCAGCGGGTCTTCGACGCGGACGGTGCCGGTGGCGGCGACGCGCCCGACGTCGTTGCGGCCGAGGTCGAGCAGCATCCGATGCTCGGCGAGCTCCTTCGGGTCGGCGCGCAGATCCGCCTCGAGCGCGGCGTCTTCGGTCGGGTCCGCGCCGCGCCGCCGGGTGCCGGCGATGGGGCGGACCAGCACGTCGCCGTCCTCCACCCGGACCAGCACCTCGGGCGAGGCGCCGACGAGCGCGACGTCCCCGAAATCGACCAGGAACATATAGGGCGAGGGGTTGATGGCGCGCAGGGCGCGATAGAGCGCGAGCGGCTCGACCTCGGCGTGCACGTCGAAGCGCTGGCTGAGCACGACCTGGAAGATCTCGCCGGCGCCGATCGCCTCCTGCGCCGTCCGCACCGCAGCCTCGAAACCGGCGCGGCTCTGGTTCGGTCGCACGTCCAGCGTCGGCAGCATCGAAGCGGGCAGGGCAGCCAGCGGGGGGGCCGCCGGTCCGGTCCGCAAGCGCTCGGCGACCTCGCCCAGGCGGTCCCGGCCGCGCTCCCAGGCCGCGCAGCGGGCGGCGGCATCCCCGTCGAGCGGGATCACGGTGGTCAGCGCGACGCGCCGCCGCACGTGATCGTAGGCGACCACCACGTCGGGCAGCAGCAGCGCGATATCGGGGGCGGCGGGCGCCGGTCCCGGGGCCGTCGGCACGGGCTCGAAGGCGCGCACGCAGCCGAAGCCGAACAAGCCGACGGCGCCCGCGGCAAACCGCGGCGCGGGCTCGGGCGTCCACAGTCGTTGCGGCGGCACCGCCTCCCGGACGGCGGCCAGCGGGTCCCGACCAGCGACAGCGGGCTCACGCAGCGTCCGCGTCACGCGCGTCGCGAGGAAGGAGTACCGCGCCATCTGCTCGCCGCCTTCGACGCTCTCGAGCAAGAAGGCCGGCCCCCGCTCGGCACCGCCGAGGCGGACGAAGATCGAGATCGGGGTCTCGGTGTCGGCGAGCAGCGAGACGCTGAGCAGGGCGGCGTCTGCCTCGCCCTCGTATGCGAGCGTGGCGGCCAGATCGGGAGCGACGTGGATCATCGTGCCTCCTCCTCGCTCGGCGAGAGCGCGTCGAAGAGCACGGCCAGGCCGCCGTCGCGGACCAGGGCGGCGCCTCGGCTGACCGTGGCGATCGAGCATCCGACCGCGTCACGGACGGCGCGCTGCGGCAGGCCCTCGCGCAGCAGCTTCACGATGGCCCAGCGCTCCCGGATGCTGCGCAGCTCCGAGTCGGCGAGCAGATCCTGCAGCGCGCGCTCGATGGCGTGCGGGTCGTCCAGCCGGGCCAGGGCGAGCAGCAAATCCGGGGGTACGCTGGGCTTCAAGGGTGGCCTCACTGGAGTGTTCTAGCGTACTAGAACACCAGAACGTGCGCACGCTATCCGCGACCTCCGGGCCCTGTCAACTCGACGCGTCAACTTGAAACGCCTCTCGTGCCGTACTACAGACGCGGCACGAAATCGCCGGACGCGGTTTCTCCACGCCGTCTGCAGGGATCCGCGCCATGGTCGCAGCCGCCAGCCCACGTTCGCGCAGTGTTGCCTTGGTTGGCGCGATGGGTGCCGGCAAATCGACCGTCGGCCAGGCGCTGGCCGCGGCCCTGGGCCTCGCGTTCGTCGATGTCGACGTCGAGATCACGCGGCAGGCCGGCCGCAGCATCGCCGCCCTCTTCGAAGAGCGCGGTGAGGCCGCGTTCCGCGCGCTCGAGCGGGACGTGCTCGCCGCCTTGCTGCGCGGCCCCCCACAGGTGCTGGCGTGCGGTGGAGGCGCGGTCTTGGACGCCGGCAGCCGCGAGGCGCTGCGGGGTGTCGATACGCTCTGGCTCGCCGCCGAGCCGCGCACCCTGGCCGATCGGATCGCGGGCGACGCGGGCCGCCCCCTCGCCGGTGACGCCGAGGCGATGCGCGTCCTGCTTCGTCGTCGGCGTGCTGCCTACGCCGACGTCGCGCTCGCCGTGGTCCGCACCGACCTCGAGGGCGAGGACGACGACCCCGGCTTCGCCGTCGCATCGACGGTCGGTCGGTGCCTCGCGGTGCTGACCGCGGTGGACGATGCGCGGACCGGACGCGCCGGCGTCGACGTCGAGGCGACCCCCGCCGGCACACCGTGTCGCCTGGTCGGAGGCAGGGCAGCGTGGGAGCGGGCGTTGCCGGGTCTGGTGCGCCTGGCGGGCGCCGGCATCGACCTGGTCACCGATCCGCGTGTGGATGCGCTGCACGGCGGCCGCGTCCGCGCGGATCTGCAGTCCGTCGGCTGCGAGGTTCGTCGGCATCTGCTGCCGGGCGACGAGGCGCACAAGGATCTCCCGACGTGGTCCGCGCTGATGGGCGACCTGCTCGCGAGCGGCGCCGATCGCGATCGTCTCATCGTCGCGCTCGGCGGCGGCGTGGTCTGCGACATGGCGGGATTCGCCGCGGCGACGCTGCTGCGGGGCGTGCGGCACGTGCTGCTGCCGACGACGGTGCTGGCCCAGGTCGACGCGTCGATTGGCGGCAAGACCGGCGTGGACACCCCGCTGGGCAAGAACCTGATCGGCGCGTTCCACCAGCCGCGCCTCGTGGTCTGCGAGCCCTCGTGGCTGTCGACGCTGCCCGAGCGCGAGCGACGCGCGGGCCTGGCCGAGATCGTCAAGACAGCGCTGGTGCGCGACGCCGGGCTCCTCGAGCACCTGGAGCAGGATGCCGACGCGCTCGCCGCGGGCGACGCCGAGGCGTTGGCGCGTGTGTCTGGGCGGACGGCGCTCGCCAAGCTCGAGGTCGTCGTCGCCGACAGCCACGAAGGAGGCCTGCGCCGGTGTCTGAATTTCGGGCACACCATCGGTCACGCCATCGAGCGGGAGGCCGGCTTCGGCGTCGTCTTGCACGGCGAAGCCGTCGCGATCGGAATGATCGCCGCGCTTCGCGTCGGCGTCTCGCTGGGCGTCGGCGACGCCGCGCTGGTCGAGCGCGTCGGCGCATTGCTGGAGCGATTGGGGCTGCCGGTGCAGGTGCCGTCCGCGCTGACGTGGCCGGCGTTGGTCGAGGCGACCCGACACGACAAGAAGGCGCACGGTCGGTCGGTGCGTTTCGTCCTGGTGCCGCAGCCGGGCACCTTCGAGACGCGGGACGTCGATGCCGAGACGCTGTTGGCGGCTTGGCACCCACCAGCAGCCGAGGAGGCCGGCCGATGACCCTCGATCGGGACGCACAGGCCGTCGCCCTGGCGGCGGCGATGCGCGCGGATGGCCAGCCCGACGTCGCCATCGACGCTTTTCTACGCGCCTGGCGGCGAATCTGCGCCGGCGAGACCGGCTTGCTGCCGGAGACGGCGATCGAGCCTGCCCGTGACCTGCCGGACGCCGAGGGGCTGGGCGAGGACGACGCGCTGATCCTCGCCGGCGAGGCCGCGCTCTCCGGCGTCGCCGTGGTCAAGCTCAACGGCGGCTTGGGCACCTCGATGGGGATGCGCGGTCCGAAGAGCTTGGTCGAGGTCCGCGATGGCCTGTGTTTCCTCGACCTGCTCGCGCGGCAAGTGCTGGCGCTGCGTCGGGATCACCACGCCGACGTGCCGCTGCTGTTGATGAATTCGTTCGCCACCCGCGAAGCGAGCTTGGAGCACCTGCGGGCCTATCCCGAGCTCGAGGTGCCCGGTCTGCCGCTGGACTTCGTGCAGCATCGGGTGCCGAAGATTCGCGCAGACGATTTCGGGCTGGTCGACCCCGCCGATCCACGGGCCTGGTGTCCGCCGGGGCATGGCGATCTCTTCCCGGCGCTGCTGACCTCCGGCGTGCTCGATGCGCTGCGCGCTCGCGGTGTGCACACGCTGTTCGTCTCCAACGTCGACAACCTCGGTGCGACCCTGGATCCTGCGCTGCTCGGCCACTTCCGTGCGAGCGGCGCGCCGATGATGATGGAGGTCGCCGACCGGACCGTCGCCGATCGCAAGGGCGGGCACCTCTGCCAGCGCCGCGAGGACGGGGCGCTGGTGCTCCGCGAGCTCGCGCAGTGCCCGGACGCCGACCGCGGCGCGTTCACCGACATCCGGCGCCATCGCTACTTCAACACCAACTCCCTCTGGTTCGACACCGAGGCGCTCGCCGCCGCGCTGCACGATCACGGCGGTTCGCTGCCGATCGCGCCGATCGTCAACCGCAAGACCCTCGACCCCAACGACCCCGGATCGCGACCGATCATCCAACTCGAGTCGGCCATGGGCTCGGCGATCTCCGAGCTCGTCGGCGCGACCGCAGTCCGCGTTCCCCGGCGACGCTTCGCCCCGGTCAAGACCACCGCCGACCTCCTCTCGCTGCGTTCGGATCGCTTCATGGTGGACCCACGCAGCGGCGCCATCGCGCGGCTCGGGCGCAACACCATCGACATCGTGCTCGATGGGCCCTATCGGACCGTGGACGAGCTCGCTGCGCACTTCCCCGCGGGCGTGCCCTCGCTCATCGACGCCGACCGGCTCGAGATCCGCGGCGACGTCGTCTTCGGCGCCGATATCGAGGTGCACGGCGACTGCACGATCGAGGTCATGGGCGACGGCACGGCCCATCTGACCGACGGATCCCGAATTTCCGGTCTTTTGCAGCTTTTCGACCAAGCCGCAGACTGAACGGCAATTGCCCCGCAAACGCGCGAGATCACATGCTAAATTGCGGTTCCCCGGGCCCGGCCAACGTCAAATTCGCGCGCCGAGGCCGAAAATTCGGCCTTCACCGACCGAACTGGGGCTTGCAAGCGTCCGATGGGCTCCCTATTTTCCGCAGCGCCGCGCAGAACCCAACCATCAACCATGATGCGCGACGCCATTGGAGGAACGACCATGACGAAGAAGGAGCTCTCGGCCAAGCTGGCGAAGCAGACCGGCCTCTCGCAGGCCAAGGCCCTCGAGGTTGTGAACAGCCTGTTCGACACCAACCCGGGTGTGGGCATCATCGCCACCGAGCTCGACGCCGGCCGCAAGGTTCAGCTCCCGGGCTTCGGCACCTTCGCCACCCGTAGCAGCAAGGCTCGCGAGGGTCGCAACCCGGCCAATGGTGAGAAGATCACCATCGCCGCGCGCACCGTCCCGACCTTCAAGGCGGGCAAGGGCCTGAAGGACCGCGTCTTCAAGTAAGCCGCGTTTCGCTCGCGCACGAGGCCGCGGGTTCGCCCGCGGCCTCGTGTCGTTTTGAGGGTGGGCCGTCATGAACCGTCGCGACGAATCGAGGCTCGGATCGCGTGCGCCTGCGCGCCGGCTGCTCTTCGCGCTCAGTTGGCTCGTCTGCTGCGCGGCCACGGGCGGCGCGCATGCCTACGGCTTCGACGACGCAGAGGCTCCGCGCGCCCGTGCGGTGGTGCGTCGCGGACCCATCGTCATCGACGGTCGCTTGGACGATCCGGGCTGGCAGGACGCCCCGTGGCACGCGGGGTTCACCGAGCGCAAGCCGGGCCTGGGCGCCGCGCCGCCGGTGGAGACACGCTTCCGCGTCGCGTTCGATCGCTCGTTTCTCTACGTCGCGGTGTTCTGCGGCGAGCCCGATCCCAGCAAGCTCGTCGCGCGGTCGACGACCCGAGATTCGTTCGCGATCTTCAACGACGACGCGATCAGCATCAAGCTCGACCCGCTGCACGATCAGCGCACGACGGTCGGCCTCGTGCTCAACCCCGTCGGCGCTCGGCTCGACTACCGCGGCGTGAACGAGCGCTCGATGCGGCGTGAGTGGGACGCCATCTGGACCGGAGCGGCCCAGCGCGTACCCGGCGGCTGGGGGGCGGAGTTCCGTGTCGCATGGAGCGTGCTCGGCATCGATCCCGATTCGGCGCCGCCCGTCCTCGGCCTGAACTTCAGCCGCGACCACGCCAGCCGCAACGCGACCTACGACTGGGCGCTGATGCCGCCGCCGTACACGCCGATCACCGCCAGCCGCTACGGCCACCTCGAAGGCCTCGAGGCGCTCGCCGGCCTGCCTGCCGAGGTCAGCGCGACGCAGCAGGACGGCGCTCGCGACCGAGGCTTGTTGGTCTTGCCGTGGGGCTTGGGCGGCTGGAACTCGGCCGGCGAGGGCAGGGCCGACGGCGGCATCGACGTCTTCGCGCAACGCGGTCGTTGGCGCGGCCAAGTTACCGTGAACACCGACTTCGCCCAAGCCGACGTCGACGACGCCATCGTGAACCTCGGTCGTTTCAGCCTGCGGATGCCCGAGAAGCGCGACTTCTTCCTGCGCGACATGGAGCGCTTCGGGTTCGGCGACGCCGACGGGGCGAGCGCGTTCTACAGCCGTCGGATCGGCCTGGACGCCGGCCGCGTCGTGCCGATCCTCGGTGGACTGAAGGTGACCGGGGACGTCGGCGACCGCGTGCGCCTCGCCGCCCTGGACGTCGCGACCCAGTCGGTCACGGCGCGCGACGGCCAGAGTGCGCTGCCTGCGGCCAACGCGACCGTGCTGCGAGGCCAGGTCGAGCTCGGCGGTGGCAGCAACGTCGGTGCCATCGTCACGCATCGGCAATCGCTGCAGGCGCTGCGCGACGCCAACACCGTCGTCGGCGTGGACGGTGCCTTGCGGGGAGGCCGCTCGCCGCTCCTGATCGAAGCCTTCGCGATGGCCTCGCATCGCGGGTCCGACGCCAGCCGTGGCACGCGCGACGTCGGCGCGACCGCCGGCAGCGAGGCCGAGGGGGAGCGCTTCGGTGGCGCAGCGGGCGTCCGCGCCACGTGGCGTGGCCGCTTGGTCCGACCCGGGCTGCGCTACGCCTGGACCGGGCAGGGCATGCGGGCCGACCTCGGCTTCCTGCCTCGCGTCGGTGTGCACGAGACCGACGCCGAGCTCGTCGTCGAACCCCGCTTCCAATCCTACGGCCTCGAACGGTTGCGACTCGAGGCGGCGGGCGGGGCGGTTTTGGCGGAAGCCGATGGGCGGTTGCTGGACCGAAACGTCTCCGCCGGGTTCGACCTGGTGTGGAACGCAGGCTGGCTCGTCGGCGCCGAGGTCGAGCGCCTCTCGGAGACGGTGCAGACGCCGGTCGAGCTGATCGACGTCGTCGTCCCGACCGGCGTCTATCCGATGAACCGGTGGCTGATCGGCTTCGAGACGCCCGGCGTCCGCGCGGTCTCGGGTTGGCTCGACCTGGAAGGCCGCGACCTCTACGGCGGTCAGGCGACGATCGCCACCTGCGGATTGACCCTGCGCCCCGGGACCTGGTTGCGACTCGAGGCGGGCGGCACCCTCGGCCGCCTGACGATCGCGGACCATCGCGCCTGGGTGGGGCTCGTCAACGCGCGCGCCTCGATCGGCTTCTCGCCCGACCTGAACCTCGATCTCTACGGCGGCTACGATCACGCAGACCACCGCGTGCCGTGGATGGCGCGCTTGCGCTGGACCTGGCGCCGCGGCAGCGATCTCTTCGCCGTGCTGCAGGGACAATCGACCGTCGACGGCGCCACGAGCTGGACGGCGCTGGCCAAAGTGACGTGGGCGTTGCCGTGAGGGCGCGCCCAATTCTGGCCCCCGCGGGCTCGGGCCGCTAGGCTGGCGGGCGGAGGTGACGATGCTTCGACGACCCGCACTACGGTTCACGCTCGCAGGAGTCGGCCTGACGTTGGCCGCGACCGGCACGGCGACGGCGGATCCGACCGCAGCGCAGTTACCTGCCCGGCCGCGGCATCCGTTGCCCACCGCGCCGCGCCCCGGCGCCACGCCGGCCTGCGGCGAGGGAGCCACGATGCTCGCCGTGCCGGACACCGCGCCGATCAAGCGCTGCCCAGAGCACCCCCTCGAGCAAGCCTGCATGCGCGAAGGTGGCATCAAGCACGGAGAGCGCTGGGTCTGGGACGCTGACCGGGCCTGCGCGCTGCCGCGTCGCACCGAGCACTACGAGGCTGGCATCCGCACCGGCTTGGCGGTGAGTTGGCAGTCGGTCTGTGCCGGCAAGGGCGCCGCCTGCACGGCCCGCGTCGCCGAGATCGGTGCCTACCAAGACGGCAAACAGCATGGGCCGTGGCAGGTCTACGCGGCCAGTGGGGCGCTGCTGGAGGACCGCAACTACGAAGCCGGTCAACCCCAGGGCTGGTGGATTCGCCAGGCCACCAGCGGTGTCGAGTTGGTCTGCTATCAGGCGGGCAAGGAGACCTGGCGAGGCGCGCCGCAGGCGGAGGGACGCCCCGCCGAGTGTCCCGACGCGCTGATCAAGGTGGCGGACGACGGCACCGTCGAGGTCGACGAGAGCCAGCGCAAGGCCTCGCGGATGGTGGCGTTGGCGCAGGCGACCAAGAACCTGGATCTCCGCGTGCGCTACCTGAAGAAGGCCTGCGAGCTCGCCCCTGCCAACGAGGGCTACAAGAAGCTGCTCGCGGCGGCGGAGTCCGAGGCCGCCGCAACTCGGCCGGCGCCGAAGCCCTAGAGGCCATCGTGGTCCTGGACGTCGCTGTCCTCGCGATCATCGCACTCTCGGTGCTCCGCGGCTGGTGGCGCGGCTTGCTCGCGCAGTTGCTCGGGCTCGGGGGCTTGGTCGCCGTCTGGCTGCTGGCACCGCGCTTGGTCGCGCCGATTCGGCTGTGGTTGCTCGCACACGGGCAGCCGGCCGGCATGTTCGTCGAAGGCGTGAGCCTGCTGCTGGCAGTCGGCACCGTGCTCGGCGCAGCGTGGCTGCTGGCGACGATCATCCCCGACGCGGTCCGACGCTGGAGCGAATCCGCAGGGGACGCGGACCGGGCCTTCGGCGCCGCGCTCGGCGGCGTCCGGGGCGTTCTGTTCGCGGCGATGCTGCTGGCGACGGTGGCGTGGGCCGAACCGGTACTCTCGCAGCAGATCCCGTCGTTGCGAGAGCCCCTACGCGATAGCCACGCGGTCACCGCGGCGCGCACCTGGAACATCTGGCGCCTGGTCGATCCCGATCGTCTCGAGTCGCTGCGCAAGGCGCTGGCCGCCCGCGCCACGTGGCCGTCGGACCTCTCGCCGATGACGCTCTCCATCCTGCGGGACCCGTCGTTGCAGCGGGCCGCCGTGGTGCGGGACCACCGGACGCTGTTGGCAGATCCGCGCGTCGTGGCCGTGATCATCGAGGGCGAGCTGGCCGACGAGTTCGAGCGTCTGGATGCCGAGACCGAGCCCGAACCCGAGCCCGAACCCGCCCACAATCCCGAAGTCGGCGGCGGCGAGGCCGAGGGCGTCGACGCGCCGTCGCCCTGAGACCGCAGAGATCCGCGCCCGGCAGCCAATCGGCAACCGCGGCGCACGCTTTCCCGCCACGCACTTGTGAACCGCCGGCCCGCCGTGCTAGCGAGCGCGTGCCGCGCGCGGCAGGCGCCGCGCGTGCGCTTGTCCCTTCGCTTCGAGGAATCCGTGGACCACGAACAGCCGCCCGTCGCCGAGAATCCGTCGCGCCACAAGTCCGTGCTCTTCGAGCGCGACTGCAACGCCGTCATCA
>JBEARB010000144.1:0-33862 GCA_041163625.1 Pseudomonadota bacterium
CAGAAAATGCAGGTTCGCATTTTCTGGCCGAGTCTCTCGTCTGTTGTCTGGGGGGCTGGGCGCCCCCTGGTCGCGAGAAGCGCGGTTCTCGCGAACCATCCCCCTCCTCGAGTCGCGCCCAAAAAATCGCCCTTGGCGATTTTTTGATCGCGTCTCTAGGCCAACGACCTCGCAAGGGAGTCCCATGCGCGTCAGCGTCATCGGTACCGGTTATGTCGGCCTCGTCGCTGGCGCCGCCTTTTCGCACGGTGGCCACGACGTCACCTGCGTCGACATCGACGCGGGCAAGGTCGAGCGTCTGAAGCAGGGCTTGCTGCCGATCTACGAGCCGGGTCTCGACAAGCTCGTGGAGGAGGGCTCCGCCGCCGGCCGCCTGCACTTCACGACCGATACCGCCGCCGCTGTCGCCGAAGCGGACGCGGTGTTCATCGCCGTCGGCACGCCGCCGGACGAGGACGGCGCCGCCGACATCCGCCACGTCCTCGCTGTCGCCCGAGCCATCGGGCCGCACCTGCAGGGCTACACCGTCGTCGTCTGCAAATCGACCGTGCCCGTCGGCACCTGCGATCGCGTCGACGCCGTGCTGAAAGACGTCGCCGCCGCCGCGTACGACGTGGTCAGCAACCCGGAGTTCCTCCGCGAGGGCTGCGCGATCGGCGATTTCCTCGAGCCCGACCGCGTCGTCGTCGGTACCCTCGAGCCCCGCGCCCGTACTGTGATGGCCGATCTCTACGCGCCCTTCGTGCAGCGCCCCGAGCAGATGTTCTGGATGGACCGCCGCTCGGCGGAGATGACCAAGTACGCCGCCAACTGCATGTTGGCCACGCGCATCTCGTTCATGAACGAGCTCTCACGGGTCTGCGAGGCGACCGGCGTCGACATCGAGTTCGTCCGCCACGGCATCGGCGCCGACGCCCGCATCGGCCCGCGCTTCCTGCAGGCCGGTATCGGCTACGGCGGCTCGTGCTTCCCGAAGGACGTGCAGGCGCTGTTGCGAACCGGGCAGTCGGTCGGCTGTCGAATGCGCATGCTCGAGGCCGTCGAGGCGGTGAACGCCGACCAGAAGCGCCTGCTCGCCGACCGCGTCGTCGCGGCCCTCGGCGAGTCGCTCGACGGCAAGCGCATCGCGCTGCTCGGTCTCGCGTTCAAGCCCGAGACCGACGACATGCGCGAGGCGCCGTCGGTTGTCATCGCGCGCAAGCTCGGCAAGCTCGGCGCAACCCTGGTCGGCTACGATCCGGTCGCCCACGAGACCGCTCCTACGGCCATCGGTGCGGGTCTGCAGCTCGCCGCCTCGTGGCAGGAGGCCGTCGCCGGTGCCGCCGCGATCCTGGTCGTCACGGAGTGGAAGGAGATCGTGGCGATCACGCCCGAGGCGTTGGCCGCGGCGACCGACTGTCGGCTCGTCCTCGACGGCCGCAACGTCTGGGATCCGGCCGCGATGAAGGCCGCGGGCTTCCAGTACAGCGGCATCGGGCGCGCCGGCTAGTCCCCGCCACTCGCCTCACCGGCGCAGGCGCCGGCTCGCTAGTGCGCGCAGGTCCCCATCTCGATGACCTGCTGACCGTCGCGGAACAGGACCATGATGGCGTTGTCGTGCACGACCGACTCGACGATGCCCATGCCGAAGCGCTTGTGCAGCAGCACGTCTCCGATGCCGTAGGTGCGGTCTGAGAAATAGACCTTGCCGTCGCGCGGGCCGAGGTTCGCGGTCTTCTCACGCCACTGCGCCGTCACGTCGCTCACCGGCGCCGGCGGCGGCAACACCTCTTCCTTGCGCGGCGGCATCGAGGTCGGCATCGGCGCCATCGGTGCGGCACCCGAACGTCGCCGTGAAGGCGTCGGTGCGTCCACGGCGCTGATGTGGCGGCGCGGAGCACCCGCGGGGGCCACGGCGCGCGCAGGCGTCGGAGCCGCGACGGGCGCAGACGCCTCGGGCTCCGGTGCTGTCGCTTCGTCGGTCCGACGTCCGCGCGCCACGATCTCTGGGCCGCGCGAGGGCACGTTCACCTTGCGCCGGCGGGCGGCGGCGCGCTGCAACTTCTTCATCGCCTGGTCGCGCATCGCCTCGGCGGAGACCTCCGGCTTGTGCTCCTGCGTGGTCTGGCAGGTCCGGCACACGACAGAGAAGATCTCGCGCCCGTCCGTCGCGGCCACGCTCATGAACACGTTCCGGCGGCACTTGCTGCAGTAGCCGTCGATCGGATCTCCGACCTTAACCATTGTAGTTCTCCACCCGTCTTCTCCTTGGAATGCCAACGCTTGCCACGTTGGCCGGTCGCGGGCGGCATGGGGGACCGCGGCGACGATCTCGACTGCCCCTCCGCAGCTCGGGATATTCTGTAGAGCATCTGTCGAGGCTCTGACATTCCCGTCTCTGCCTTCGACGCTGCGAGCATAGGTCGCGGCCTGGGTCTTGTCGAGCGTCGGGCGTACGACCGGGGGCTGGTCGCCCGTTCTCGCTGGCCCCGCGTCGGCCGCCTGTGGTAGTCAGCAGCCCCTGCGCACTGGTGGAGGCATGGCGATGGCGGACGAGTTCGAGCAACCCGGCAACGAGCACGCAACCGACGACGGAATCGAGGCCGGCGCCGCGGACCCCTTCGCCGACGCACCGCCGCCCGACGACCTCGACTTCGCCTTCCACGAGGACGACGCCGGTCAACCGCTCGAGGCAGCGCAGCCGCCTGCGTTCTTCGACGTCGACTCGGCTCTCGCCGCTGCCGTACCCCGCAGCTCGAAGCCCACGATGCCGGCCGATCCCGAAGCGGAGCGCGCGCTCCTCGCGAGCATCCTGATCGACAGCAACGCCCTGATCCACGCCATGGGCCGGGTGCGCGGCGAGGATTTCTGGGATCGTCGAAACGGTCTGATCTTCGACGCCATGCAGCGCTTGGCCCTCGCGCAGCAGCCCTACGATGCGGTCTCGATCCAATCCGAGCTGCTCCGCGCCAACAAGGACGAGCAGGCCGGTGGATTGCCCTACCTCGTCTCGCTCTCGCAGTTCGCCGGCAGCGCCAGCTCGGCCGCTCACTACGCGCATCAGGTGCAGCGGCTCGCGACCGTGCGTCGGATCATCGGCGCGAGCGCCAAGATCCAGGCCGCCGGCTACGAGAACGGCGGCGATCCCGACGCGGTGATCTCGACAGCGCAGTCGGAGATGAACGCCGCGCTCGAAGGCGCGTTCGGCGCCGACGCTGCCTCCATCGCCGACGTGGTCGGCCCGGTCTACGACCGCATCATGGCCGCGCGCGAGCACGAGGGCGAAGTCACCGGCATTCCCACCGGCTACCGCGACCTCGACAAGCTGCTGCTCGGCATCCACCGCACCGATCTGGTGATCCTCGCCGCGCGACCCGCGATGGGAAAGACCAGCTTCGCGCTGAACCTGGGCTTGAACATCGCCCGCACCCACGTGCCGCTGGGCCATCGCGCCGGCGAAGCGGGCTCGGTCCTGGTGTTCTCGCTCGAGATGGGCAAGGACCAGTTGGTCCAGCGCCTGCTCTCGCAGCGCTCGCGCATCGGCCTGTCCGAGCTGCGCAAGGGCAACATCTCCGCGGACGAGGAAGTGGCGTTGCGTACCGCTGCTGCCGACCTCTCGGAGCTCAACTTCTTCATCGACGACACGCCAGCGCTCACGACCGTCGATCTGGCCGCCCGGGCGAAGCGCACGGCGATGCAACACGGTCTGGACCTGATCGTGGTCGACTACCTGCAGTTGATGCGCGGCACCGGCGGCAGCAAGCAGAGCCGTGAGCAGGAGATCTCCGAGATCTCGCGCACGCTCAAGGGCCTGGCCAAGGAGCTCAACGTCACCGTCCTGGCGCTCTCGCAGCTCAACCGCTCGCTCGAGAGTCGCGCCGACAAGCGCCCGATGATGAGCGATCTGCGTGAGTCCGGTGCCATCGAGCAGGACGCGGACATCATCCTCTTCGTCTATCGCGACTGGGTCTACCACGCCGAGACGGCGCCGGAGAACCTCGCCGAGCTGATCATCGCCAAGCACCGCGCCGGCCCGACCGGCAAGGTCGAGATGCACTTCGAGGGCAAGTTCACGCGCTTCTCGAACCTCGACGACCGCTTCGGCGATGCCTACGCCGGCGTCCCCGGCGTCCGATTCGGCTGAGCGCGCCCCGCACTCAGCGCTTCGGGTAGGCCTGGAGCTCGCCGCGATACCCGCGAATCCACGCCGTCTCGGCGTCGGTGCGCTCGACGTAGTCCGGCCAGAGCGGGACCTTGCCGGCTCCGACCAGGTCGACCGCGTATTTCGGCACCGCCATGCCACTGGTGTGCCCGACCAGCGCTCGCATCAACTGCAGGCCTTCCTCGAGGGGCACGCGCAAGTGCGCGGTGCCGACCACGGGATCGCAGTGGAAGAGGTAGTACGGCCGCACACGGGTCGAGAGCATCGCGTAGAATGTCTCACGGAGCGTCTCGGCGTCGTCGTTCACGCCGCGCAGCAGCACCGTCTGGCCACCGAGCGGCACGCCCGCGTCGGCCAAGCGCGCGAGCGCATCGCGTGCGGGGTCGGCGAGCTCACGTGCGTGGTTGATGTGCACGTTGACGAAGATCGGGATCCGACGCGGCCGCAGCGCCGCGCAGAGCTCCGCGTCGATCCGCATCGGCAGGAAGATCGGGACCCGCGTGCCGATGCGGATGAAGCGGAGGTGCGGGATCGCGGCGAGCCGGTCGAGCAGGGCACCCAGCCGACGGCTCGATAGCAGCAGCGGGTCGCCGCCCGACACCAAGACGTCGCGAATCTCGGCGTGCGCGGCAATGTAGTCCACGGCGGCGTCGTGGCTCGCCGCGCCGACACCTTCGTCGTGCTGCGCCACCCATCGGCTCCGTGTGCAATATCGGCAGTACGCCGCGCAGGTGTCGGTCGCGAGCAACAGCACGCGATCGGGGTATTTGTGCACCAAGCCCGGCGCGACCCGATGCGGGTCTTCGCCCAAGGGGTCGACCTTCTCGAACGTCGCCCGCGCCGCCTCCCGCGCGTCCGGTACGATCTGCCGCCGCAGCGGGCAGTTCGGATCGTCGCGATCGACCAACGACGCGAAGTAGGGCGTCACGCCGACCTCGAAAGCCGCGCCCCCAGCGACGTGCGCCGCGTCCGCTTCCGACAGCCCGAGCTCCTCTCTCAGCGCTGCCGAAGTCCGCAGGCTGTTGCGCAGCTGCCAGCGCCAGTCGTTCCAGTCGCGAGGGTCGATCGAGGGCCTCCGCTCTTCGCAAAAAGCGCGCAAAAGCAACGCGGGCGAGCCATTGCTGGCTCGCCCGCCGGGTACCCCGTAGGGGACTTGAACCCCTGTTTCAGCCTTGAGAGGGCCGCGTCCTGACCGCTAGACGAACGGGGCGTTGCAGCAGCGCAGGCTCGTTCCCGGATGGCGCCGGGGCGATTGCCAGTGCTGGTTCGGGGACTAGGATTCGAACCTAGATAGGGAGATTCAGAGTCTCCAGTCCTGCCATTAGACGATCCCCGAGGAGCCTGTTCGGGCGGATGTTCCGCTTCGAGCAGGTGACCGGTGGTCAGGCCCGGTCACTTTCGGGTGAGGCGCGCAGCCCCGACCCGGGCGCGCTTCTTAGCAACGGCTCCGAGTGGGCGTCAAGCCCCTGGGACGACATTCGGCGAAGATTTTTTCGCCGCTGCCGCCTGTGCCGGGGAACCGGCGGCATTCTCCCCGGTTGACGGCGCAGCGTCGGTCGGATGTCCCGCGGCCTCGGGGTGCAGCTCGAGCCACGACACGATCGCGTGCCGCGCCAGCGTCGGGCCGCGCACCCACCAGCCGCGCTCGTTCACCGCGAGCGCGGCCACGGCGATCTTCGGATCGTCGGCCGGGGCGAAACCGACGAACCAGGTGTAGCCCGCGTACTTCTCGCCGCGGACGTCCAGCGTGCCGGTCTTGCCCGCCACCGAGACCGACGCGAACTTCTGCGGCCAAGGGTGGAACTGCCGCGTGGCAGACCCCGCCGCGACCGTCCCCACCATCATCGCGCCCAGTTGGCGTGCGTGCTCACGGGAGAGCGCGCGGCCGACCTCGCTCGGCTGGCGGACGCGACCGGGCTGCAGCGAGTCGTCGGTGACGAGGTAGGGTCGCATCAGCTTGCCCTCGTTCGCGACGGCCGCGGCGAGCAGCGCTGCATGCAGCGGCGAGATCCAGCTGCCCTCGAAGCCTGCAGCGCTGCGGCCGAGCGCCAAGGCGCCCGCCTCGATCGCCAGGCGCGACGGCTCGACCTCCATGTCGAATGGGATGGGGTGGCCGAAGAGCAGATCTTCCGCCGTGGCAGCGAGGCCGCCCGCGGTCAGGTGGTCGACCGCGAGCTTGGCGAAGACGGGGTTGATCGAGCGCGCCAGCGCGTCGCTCAGCGTGGCGTCGGCGTTGTCGCGCCGATCGGCGGTGAGGTGGTGGGCCTCGATGCCGCGGCTGCCTCCGTGGTAGCGGACGGTCGCGTCGGGCCGCACACCGGTCTCCAGCAGTGCCGCCGACGTGACCAGCTTGAAGACGCTCGCGGCCGGCGCATTGGCCTTGAGCAGCCCGTGCTCCTCGGCGATCCAGCCGGTCTCCGCGCGCTTCTCGGCCATCGCGAGCACCGCGCCGGTCTTCGGATCTAGCACCACGACCGCGGCGTACGGGACCTTGCTCCGATGCAGCCGGCTCTCGATGCGGCGCTGCAGCGCGGGCTCCAGGGTCAGTCCGACGCGCGATCCGTCCGGCCGGACCAGCACCGACCGGCCGCCGTCCTCGCGCCAGCCCGCAGCCACGGCACCCGCCGGCAGCGGAGGCACCTCCAGCCGCGGTGTCCGATCGACCGGAGCCTCGGCCCGCTTGGCCGGCACGCTCGCGGTGGGCTTCGAGAGCGAAAGCCGGCGTAGCGTGCCGGTCTCCAACGAACTCGAGCGCCACAGCCACAATGTCAGCGCCAGCAGGGCGAGCGTGCCCACCACCAGCAGCGGCACCAGCTCCGCTGCCATCATCGTCGGATGTTGCCTCTCGGGCCCTCGCTTTCCGGTCGCAGCCACGTCGCCTCCCGCCTCGTGGCGGCAGTATCCCCGGCACCCTCGGACCGGCAAAAAAATCACGACCCTGACCAGGCGGGCTGGACGTGGGCGCGGGCCGATGCCAGCGTTCGGCCGCGCGCACTCCGCCGCGTCTGGAGCCGTGTCATGACCGAAGCCGCCCTACAACGCGCCCGTGCCATGGTCGAGCGCTTTCCGGACCGCGCGCCGCCTCACTTCTCGCTCGCCCGCGCCCTGCACGATCTCGGGCGTTTCGACGAAGCCCAGCAAGCGTACGCCCGGGCCGCCGAGCTGCAGCCGGATCTGATGATGGCGTGGTTGCATCGCGGCGAGTGCCTGCTCGAGTTGCAGCGCGCGGAAGAGGCCCGGTCGTGCGCAGAGCAGGCGCGCGCGCTCGCCCGCAGCCAAGGGCACAGCGGCCCGCTCGGCGAGGCCGAAGAGCTGCTCGAGTTGGTTGCCGATTTTCTCGATTCGTGATGCCGGGTTCGACGGGGCGTCGGGAAATCTACCGGGCGGGGTTGACCCCCCTCTCTCGGTGTGCATAATGTCGCCTCGCTGCCGCGGGGTGGAGCAGCCAGGTAGCTCGTCGGGCTCATAACCCGAAGGTCGCAGGTTCAAATCCTGCCCCCGCAACCGAAAACAAATCGCGCAGCTGGCACCCACCGCCAGCTGCGCGATTTGCGTTTTGCGGCCTTTCGCGCCTCGCATGGCGAAGCGCACCCGCGCTGTGGTTGGAGCGCAACGCGGGCTGTGATGGAATCAGCCGGCGTCGCCGTCCGTTGTAGGCCTCGGCACGTCGCCGCAGAGGAGGCCACCATCGGAGTCCGCCCCCCGTTCGAGCGTCTGGTCGTCGCCTCGAGGCTGATCCTCGCGGGCTTCGCGGTCGTCGCCGCCACGGCGTGCAGCGGCTCGGTGGCCAAGCGGGCCGAGCCGACTCCGGCGGCCTCGGACGCCGGCGCATGGCGCCAGCGGCTGGAACGCGATGCCCGAATGGGCCGCCACGCCGAGGTCGTGGCCGACGTCCGCGCCCTCGTCGCGGTGGGCGCGGCCGACGCGAGAGCGTTGGCGCTCGGCGTGGCGGCGCACTATGGGCTGGGCCGGCCGGAACAGGCCCGCGCAGCCTTGCCCGACCTGCTGCGCGCGGCCGGCAACGATCCCGCTGGTGTTCGCGCAGTCGAGACGTTGCTCCACCACCAGCTCGACGCGAGCCGAGACCTCACGGGGGCAGCCCAGCTCGCGCGCGGCCAGTGGCCCGGCGGATGCAGCGGCGAGGCCGCGTGCGCCGTCGCGTCGCGCATGCTGGCGGTCTATCCGGCCGCCCCAGCCGCTTGGCGAGCCCTGGCCGAGGGTATCGCCCCGGTCGAGGCAGACGCCCGCCAGCGCTTCTTTCTCGAGCTCGCGCGTGCGCTCGCCGAGCGCCGAGCGTTTGCGCTCCACGACGCGGCGATCGCAGTCGCTCAGACCGTGAACCCCGCCTCGGCGGAAGTCTGGGCGGCTCGCTTCGCTGCCACGGCCCGCCAGCGCGGCCCCGAGCCCCGGCGTCGCTGGCTCGCTGCGCTGCGAGAGGCACGTCTGCCGATCGAGCGATTGCGGGCCATCGCCGACCACAGCCAGGTCCTGCGCGACCGTCTGATGGTGGCCGAGGTGCTCTGGCTGATCGCAGACCGGCCGGATTCGACGGCGGCCGATTGGCTGTCGCTGGTCCGAACCCTCGGCGTCAATCAACAACGCGGCGACACCGACCGCGGGCGGGAGCGCCTGTTGCGTGTCGCAGAGGCGCATCTCTCCCGCTTCGACCGTGACGTCGCTCGCTTGGCGCTGGTCGAGGCGCTGCTGCACGCACGCGAGTCGGAGCGGGCGCACGCGATCCTGCGTCCGATTCTCGCTCGCGACCCGGTGCCTCCGTTGGCCTTGGTGATGGAGGCCGAGCGGCTGCGCCAGGCGGGCGAAAAGGAGACGGCGCGCGAACTCGCCGAGCGCGCCGTGGGGCAGCAGCCCGAACTCGCTCGGCGTGTGCACGACTTCTGGCAGGCGAGCTGGCCCGAGGGAGCGGTCGCCTTCGCCGAACGCGCTGCCAATGCGCCGGTCGACGCCGCGACTCGGGTCGATGCCGCGCTGCAGCTCCTGGTCGCCTACCAGCCGATGCACCGCGACACCGAGCGGCTCCGCGCGACGGCGGACGCGCTCGACGAGGCGCTTCGACTTGCTCCGTCGGCGGAGCGCGGGGCATTGATCGCCCGGCGACGGCTGCTGGTCGACGGACTCGTGCGCGGCGCGTTGCGCTCGAGTTGGCGGGAGACGGCGTCCGAAGTCGCCGGCATCTTGTGTCGGGCGCCGAGCGCCGACGCCGCCACCTGCGAGGCCGCCGCTGGTTTGGCGTATCGCTCCCGCCAGCCCACGGCGGGCCTCGCGCATTGGCGCCGAGCCCGGAGCCTCGCCGCCGCGCAGGCGGTGCCGCTGCGCCCCTACGTCGTCCTGCAGCACGTCGTCGAGCACCCCAACGGCGAGGCCCTGGTCCGGTTCCTCGACGCCGCGCCGCAGATCGACGCTCCCGACGGCGCGCTCGCGACGCGGATCGCGCGGGTGTTGATGCACAGCGGCCGCGTCGTCCTGGCGCGGACGTGGGTCGATCGCTGCCTTGCCCGCAAGGGCGCCCCAGGTGCGTTGATGGAGACGCTGCCGCCGCTGTTCCGGGTCGGCGAGCGGGGCGAGCGAGAGGCCGATGTCGAGGTCGCCGACCTCGACTACTTCGCGCGCCACGGCGCAGCCGACCTCGTGCTCGAGCGGGTCGTCGAGTTGCGCGACGCCGCGGCGCGGAGCGGACAGGTCGCCGAGGCCAAGCGCCTGCATCGGGTCCAGATCGTGGCCCTCGCCTCGCTCGGGCGCGGCCCGGAAGCCAACGCCGAGCTCGAGCGACTCGGCTTGCGGCCCGACAACAACGCCGGCGACGGTCACGCCAACTTCCAACTCGCCACCCGGCTCGGGCTCTGCGGCGCGGTCCTCGAGCTCGCCGAGGAACGGTTGAGTCGTCAGCGTCTGCCGCAGCTCGAGACGGTGGTGCGGGAAACCGTGCGGTGCGCCGTCGCCTTGCGCGACGGCAATCGTCTGCTGCATTTGCTCGACGTCGCGCAGCGCAACCAGATCGCACGCGAGAGTCAGAACCGCGTCGCCCGTGTGCTGAACGCGCAACAGCTCCATACGCTCGCGGCCGGGTGGTACGCACGGCTCCTCGCCGATCCGACGATCGAGGCCGACGTGAAGGATCTGCTCGCCTGGTCCGAGGCGCTGATGGTCCTCGGTCGGCCCGCCGACGCCGACGAGGCGCTCACCCGGATGACCAAGCGATTGCGGGGCGGCGCGCTGGCGATGAACGTCACGCGTGCGGTCGAGTTGCTGCGCCGCCACGGACGGGAGGAAGCGGCCGTCGACCTGCTCGGCCGGATCCTCGAGAAGCACGGCCAGCTGCTCGACCTCCATCGGATGCGCGCGTCCCTGGCCCTCCAACTCGGACAGGAGGGGCCGTTCCTGCTGTCGCTGCGCGCGCTGGTGGTCGGCGGGATGGATCGCGAACAGGTCGCCTCGTTCGCGAAACTCGCCGAGCGCGCCCACCAACTTCCGCTGCTACACGCGGGCCTGCAGCAGCTCGTCGACGTCGATCGCGGCGTCGAGCACGCGCGCCTGAAGGTGGCCGCCGCGGTCGGGGATCGCGAGGCGATGCAGGCTTCGATCACGCGGCTCCGCTCGAGGGCCGGCACGATCGAGCCCGGCGAAGCGCAGCTCGTGGCGACGCACGGGGGCGCTTGGCAGCTCGGACGCCAGCTCGCCGCCGAACGCTTGGCGGCCGGCCAGAGCGACGGCAGTTCCGACACCGACGAGGCGCTGCAAGCGGCCGCAGCGCTCCGCCGCGATCCGGGCAGCCGAGCCGAGTTGGTGGCGACAGCCCGCCTGGCGCTGGCGGTGGCGTCGGACGTCTCGGCGTCGGCGAGTGCCGCGGCGGAGCGGCTGAGCGCCGGCGGTGCGACCGAGGAGGCCGCCGCGTTCGCCGGGTTCGCGGCAGAGTCGCGTTGGTCGCCAGAGGCCGCGAATCGGGCAGCCGAGGCGGAGTGGGTCGCTGGCAAGCACGACGCGGCGCTCGCGCGCTGGCGCGACCTGATCGCGCGCGGCTTGGCCCAGCCTTCGCGGTCGGGCGACCTCTCCAAACGCTACGGCGCGATCTTGCACCGCCTGCTGTCGCGGGCGATGGCGATCCAGCGACTCCCCGAGGTGATCGGTTGGATGGAAGCCTGGCTCGAAGTCCATCCGAACGACGCCACGCTGCGCCAGCTCTTCTTCCGGGCCTTGGCGAGCCTGGGGCTGTACGAGCAAGCGGGCCGGATCTGGTCCGAGGGGCTGACGACCTATCTGCCCGACGGCGAAGCGATGAGGGCCGTGCCGGCCGTTGGCGACGGCATCGCCCGCGGTGCCGGTGAGGCGCTCTCGCGCGAGGCGACCGCGGCGGTGCCGGCGATCGCGATCGAGGGCGGCCATGCCGGCGGCGTCCTACGGGCGCTGGAACCCGATCCCGAGCGGCCGCTCCCGCCCGAGACCGCGCGCGCCGCCGGGTCGTTGCGCAAGGCGATGGCGGCGCACCCCGCGGGCCGGATCGACTTGGCGCGGCACGAATCGACGCTCGGGCGCGGGGCGCGCGCATTGCAGGCGCTGGGCCCCGCGCCCTTCGCCGGCCTGCAGCGCGGCCCGGGGGCCGCGGCGACCCGGGCGCGACAGGTGGCGGCGACCGCGGCGGCGGCATTGCTGGCGCACGTCTTCGAGCCGTCCGCTGGCGCGGCAGATCGCGGCGCGGCACCGCTGGAGGACTGGCAGCGCATCGCCGACATCGTCGACGGCTGGCGGCGCGCAGGCACGGGCGTCGACGACCTGGTGCGCATCGCCGGCGCGCTCGCCCGCCAAGGCGCACCGCGACTCGGGGAGCGCATGCTCGCCAGCCTTCGTCCGTTGGAAGGGCCGTTCCCGCTCGAGTCCGATGCGCTCGAGGACGGGATGCGCGTGTGCGTCGCGGTCGGCGACCACGAATCGGCGCTGCTCTGGGCCACCCGGCGGGTCGAACGGGTCGACGGCGTTCCGACGCGTGAGGAGACGCGGGCGGTCGCGGCGTTGGTGCTGGCCGCCACGGGGGCTCCCTGGCTCGCCGAAAAGCTGGTCGCGCAGCGCGGACGCGCGGTCCCGGCGCCCTCGATCTGGTCCCTGCCCGGTGACGGCAGCGACGCGCCCTTGTTGATCCGGCTGCGCCGATTCGATCGCGACGCCCTCGACGACGCGTTGCGCCTCGAGCGCCCGCACAGCCGGGTAGTGCACGCGGCGGTGGCGTTGGCGCTCGCCACCCGGCGCGTCGACGCCGCCGAACAGCTCGCCGAGCGTGGGCGCGCGTCACACGACGAGCCCTGGCACCTCGGAGCGCGACTGATCCGTGAGGCGATGCGTTGGGGCGAGCGCGAACTCGCCGCGCGCTGGATCGCAGACTTCGGCGCGAAGGCGCCGCGCGACGTCTTCGCCTGCCCGGCGCTCGCCCTGCAGGCTCCCGGCGCGACGCTCTCGCGCTGCGTTCGAGGGCGCCGGCTCGCCACGCTGCCCGCCGACGACCTGCAAGCGGTCCTGGCCGCCGCGTGTCGCGCCGCGAGCGCCGCGGACGAGGTCCTCGCGGGACTCGGCGCCGGCTTCGACGCCGACGTTCTGCAGCTCGCCCTGCGCCTTCTCTCGGATCTGACGTCGGCCCAACCGCAACTTCGCGACCGCGCGCACGGTCTCGGTGTCCGCCTCCTCGCGCTGGCGGAGGCCGACTACGCCAAAACCGCCGTCCTCACGGTCGGGACCGAGGCGCTCGAGCCGATCGGCTTGGCCTCCGAGGCCACCCGCATCTCGGCCCAGGCGCTCCGTCGAATGCCACACGATGCAGGCGCGCTGAACAATCACGCCTACGGCATCGTGGTGGTCGGTGGCGACGCGACCAAAGCCGAGGCCATGGCGATGCGCGCGCTGCGCTTTGCCGACGGCGGCTCGGCGGCCGCATTGCTCGACACCCTGGGCGCCATCGCGTTGGCGCAGGGTCATGTCGAGCAGGCGTGGACTTGGCTGCGCGCTGCCTCCGCCGCGCAGATCGGCGTGTCGTTGGTGGAGGCACGCTTGGCACAGGTTCTGTTGACCTTGGGACGACGGGACCAGGCGCGCCAACTCGCCGCTGTCGTCCTGCGCTACGGGTCGGACGAGGACCTCGTTGCGGCTCGCATGGCCCGCGGGGTCCTGTTCGCATCGCTCGCGCCGCGGCCCGAGCCGGCCGTCTCCGTGCAGCGACGCTGAGGCTGCACGTTGCCAACATCGCGGTCCGCTCCTACCCTCGCGTCGCCCGCCCACAGAGGCGGTGAGCGGATGGGACGATGCGTTTGTTCGACAGCTTTCCGCCGCGCGTGCTCGCGCCGAACCTGATCACTGCCTCGGGCATGGTGCTGGGCTTCGTCTCGGTCGCCTCCTCGGCGGCAGGCGCCTATGGCCGCGCAGCGTGGTTGATCGCGCTGGCCGCGCTGGTCGACAAGCTCGACGGTAGCGTGGCGCGTGCGCTGCGCGCCTCGAGCGAGTTCGGCGTGCAATTCGATTCATTCAGTGATTTCTGCACGTTCGGTCTTGCGCCAGCGGCGCTGGTCTATTTCGCCACGCCGACGCTCGCCGGGCCCGCCTGGGCCGGTGCCGCCGACGTCGGCTGCCCCCGAGGCGCGCTCCTCTTCGGCATCTGTGCCGCCTACGCCGTCTTCGCGGCGGTGCGTCTGGCGCGCTTCAACGTCAACACCGAAGAGCATCCGACGATGTTTCAAGGCCTGCCCTCCACCCTCTCGGGCAGCTTGGTCGGCTTGTGCTTCTTGACGGCGCACGAGCTCGGCGTCGCCACGGCGGACGTGCTCGCGCTCTTTCCGTGGCTGCTGGTCCTCAACGCCACGCTGATGGTGAGCAATTTGCCGCTGCCCAAGCTGAAGCTGCCGGCTGGACTGCCGGGGCGGATCTTCTTCATCGCCAACGCGGCTGCGATCTACGTCCTGGTGCCGATGCAGGTGGCGTTCTGGTACGCGCTGACGGTGCTGTTGGGCTACGTATCGATTGGGTTCGTGCTCGGCCTACGCGCCGAGCGAGGGAGTGTGGCGTGAGCGCACGCATCATCGAGGCGGCGGACGGCACGCGCCTTTCGGTTCGCGACAGTGGAGAGCGCGATCGCGTCGCCTTGCTCCTGGCCGACGGCATCGGCTGCGACGGCTACATCTGGAAGTACGTCCGTGCGGCCTTCGAAGGCGAGTTCCGGATCGTGCACCTGCACCACCGCGGCCACGGATCCTCCGACGTGCCGCGCGATCTCTCGACGTTGACGGTCGGTCAGCTCGCAGACGACCTATGGTGGGTGCTCGACGCGCTGGAGATCGGTCGTGCGGTCCTCTGGGGGCACAGCATGGGCGTGCAGGTGACGCTCGAGGCGGCGTCCCGACGCCCCGAGCGGACGATCGCCTTGCTGCCGACCTGCGGAGCGTTCGAGCGCCCGCTGCAGACGTTCCGCGACAACGACTTCGCGGCGAAGGTGCTGCCGCTGGTGCAACGCGCCGTGACGGGCTCCGGCAGCCGACTGCGCCGCATCTGGAAGCACGTCGTGCCCACCGATCTCGCGTATTGGATTGCTGTCGCCACCGAGATCAACGGCCGCCTGATCCAGCGCGGGGATTTCCTCCCCTACCTCGATCACCTCGCGGACATGGATCCCGAGGTCTTCGTCACGCTGCTCGGTTCCGTGGCCGACCACAGCGTGCGCGGCGTCCTTCCGACGCTGACGATGCCGTCGCTGGTTTTTGCCGGCAGCAACGACAACTTCACGCCGGCACGCCTGGCGCACGAGCTGGCTGAGCTCCTGCCGGACGCCGAGCTCTGCATCGTCCCGGGCGGCACGCACACCGCTCCGCTCGAGATCCCGGATCTCGTCACGCTGCGCGCGCGCCGCTTCTTCGCCGCGCACGCGATCGGTGTGAACTGAGCGGGAGACGGTCCCGCTAGACGTCGAAGAAGATCGGGTCGTGGACGTCGATGAAGGCGTTGAGCATGCGCTTCTCGTCGTCCGAGAGGTCGAGCAGCTTCACGCCCGCGCCGGCCTGATTGTGGCGATCGGAATTCGCCTCGTCGAAGGGACGAATCCACGCGACCTGCGCGCGCTTGTGGAAGACGTGCTCGCTGCCCGGGATGCGAAAGCGCACCTCGATCTCGTCGCCCTGCGAGAGCGACTCGTCGGTCGCGACGAAGAGACCACCCGACGAGATATTGGACGACAGGCCGACGAAGAGCCGGTGCTTGGTCGCCACGCCGACCTGGATGTCGAACGTCGGTATCCGGCGATTGTCGCGCAGCTCGCTGTCACTGGCGTGGCCGTTGGCATGCCCGTTGGCGTGGCCATTTCGCTTGCTCATGCTGCCCCCACGTGGACGCGCAGCAGGTTCCGCCCGAGCAGGAGCAGATCGCTGTTGCGCAGCGTGATCTCGCGCTTGACGCGCAGGAAGGTGCCGTTCGAGGAGCCCAGATCCTTGAGGTACACGCGGCCGCCGCGCTCGGAGATGACCGCGTGCGACCCGGAGACGAAACCGTCCTTCGGGAACAGGATATCGCCGCGCTCGCGACCGAGGAAGACGTCGCGATGCGAGAGCAGGTAGGCGTTGGCGACCTGACGGCCCATGCCGATCTGGCAGACTCGGCCCCACACGCCCCTCGGCATCGCACATCCCACCGTCAGCTTCCTCCCGGTCACCGGAGACGTCTCGGCTTGGAGCTCCTCGATGCGTTCGAACCGGAGCACCTCCTGACCGACGCGGATGATATCACCGTGATGCAATTCCACCGGTGTAGAAATGCGAAGGTAGGTGCCGTTGTGCATGTCCAGAGGGCGCAAGCGGAACGGCTGCTCCGCGGCCGAGAGGACGCAGTGCACACCCGCGAGCAGACCGTCGCTGGCGAAGGCGATTTCGCAGTCGTGACCCCTTCCGAGCCGGTTCTCGCCGGCCTGGAGCGGGTAGCGGACCGACTCGTTGCCGAGGTCGTCGATCAGCGCGAGCGCGCCGGCCTCTCGCGCCGGCTCGGGCGCCTGCGCCGCCGACTCCGAACGGCTGCGCGGCGTACCGCACACGCCGCAGAACGCATAGCCCGGCGGGATCGGCGTGCTGCACTGCACGCACCGCAGCTCGGCGCTGGCGGCCGGACCGTGTTCGTGGCTCGTGCGAGCGACCGCCGCCCGCGGCGGAGCCGACACCGGCGGAGGGGCAGGGCGCGCGCCGCCGACCGCGATCGTCGGCACGGCGTCTTCGACGTCCGTGGTCGCGCGCGGGGTGAACGCGGGCGCACTGGCAGGCTTCGGCGCGACGGGCACCGCAGACGAGCTGGGCGCGGCTCGCGGCGGCAGGGGCGCGATCGGCACTTGGCCGCTGCTGCTCGCGCGTGGCGCGGCAACCGGGGCTTCCGAACTCGGGCGTGCGGTCGAGGGCGGTCGCGGCGGCGGTGGCGCATTCGGCGGCGGCGGTGGCGGCGGCGGTGGCGCATTCGGCGGCGGCGGTGGCGCATTCGGCGGCGGCGGGACCGGCGGCGGTGACACAGTCGAGGGCGAACGGCCCGCTGCCGGCAACGCGGCCCCGCAGCCGAGACAGAAGCGATAGCGTCCGTCGTTCTCGCGGCCACAGCGCTGGCAGACGATCATGAACCCTCCTCCCCGGAAGCCGTCGCACCGCATCGGGACTCGCCAGAAGCGCGGGTCACGGCTCCGTCACGGACTGCCGAGTGTAGGTGCAACGCGCTCAGCGCATCAAGCGCTCGCCTCGGCTTCTGGGGCTGCTTGTCGCCAACGCTCCGCCGTGCTAATCCACATGCCTTCTGTTGGCGCCCGTCGTGGGCTGCGAAGGACCGAGACGATGTCGATCACGCTCCGCACGTTCGTGTTTCTGGATAGCCTGCAGCCCCAGCTCGCCAGCTTCATGGGCAAGACGGCCAAGGGCTTCCTGCCGCTGCCGGAGATGGCGAGCCTCTTCGTCGAGATCGCGCCCGGCATCGCCATCAACCGCGTGACGGACATCGCGCTCAAGGCGACCGACGTCGCTCCGGCCATTCAGGTCGTCGAGCGCGCGTTCGGCCTGCTCGAGATCCACAGCGAGGACAAGGGCGCCGTTCGCCAGGCGGGCCGCGCGATCCTCGAGGATCTCGGTCTGGACGAGACGCAGCGTCTGCAGCCGAAGATCGCGACCAATCAGATCATCCGCTCGATCGAGGCCTATCAGGCCCAGATCATCAACCGGAACTCGGCCGGCATGCTCATCCTGCCCGGCGAGAGCCTCTTCATCCTCGAGACGGCACCGGCGGGCTACGCCGCTTTCGCCGCCAACGAGGCCGAGAAGGCCGCCCGGGTGAAGCTTGTCGAAGTGCGCCCGTTCGGCGCCTTCGGTCGCCTCTGGATGAGTGGACCGGAGAGTGAGATCGATTCGGCCGCGGCGGCAGCGCTCGCCGCGATCGAGAGCATCGACGGTGTGGCCGGATAAGCATCCGGCACGCCCTATCGGATGCGGCCGCTAGCGCCGCAACGGAGCGAGAGATGGCAGACGCCCTGGGTATGATCGAGACGCGCGGCTTCGTCGCGCTGGTCGAGGCTTCGGACGCCATGGTCAAGGCGGCCAAGGTCGAGCTGGTCGGCTACGAGAAGATCGGCGGCGGCTACGTCACCGCGATCGTCCGTGGCGACGTCGCCGCGGTGAAGGCCGCGACCGAGGCCGGCGCGCGCCAGGCCGAGCGCGTCGGCGAGCTGGTGTCGGTGCACGTGATCCCGCGCCCGCACGCCAACGTCGATGTGGCCCTGCCGCTCGGCCGCCAGGGCGCCGGCGAGTAATCGAGCGCCCCGCGCCCGCCCGGTGCGGGGTGCATCCGACTCGTGCGACGCAGGCGCCGGCGGTTACCGCCGCGCGCCTGCGTCCGCATGCAAGAGGTCGCCATGCTGCTCGGCAAAGTGATCGGCACCGTCGTTGCCACCCGCAAAGAGCCCGAACTCGAGGGCCTGCGATTGATGCTCGTCCGCGAGCTCGACGCCAAGATGGACGCGTCGGGCAAGATCATCGTGGCGGTCGACGCCGTCGGTGCCGGCCCCGGTGAGGTCGTGCTCTTCGCGGCGGGCTCGAGCGCGCGGCAGACGCGCGTGACGCAGAACCGCCCCGTCGACCACGTCATCATGGCGGTGGTCGACATGGTCGAGGCCGCGGGCGCGGTGCTCTACGACAAGGCGGAGGGCTAAGCCATGGACGAGGCACGCATCAACGCCATCGTCGCCGAGGTGGTGCGCCGCCTCGGCAGCGACGCCGGCGGCGTAGGCCCGACGATCTCGGTGCCCAAGACCGCTGCGGGCCGCTTCGGCATCTTCGACGACGTCGATGGTGCCGTCGGGGCCGCCCGTGACAGCTACGCGGCTTTCCAGGCGACCTCGACCGACGTGCGCAAGCGCGCGATCGACGCGATGCGCAAGGTCAGCCTCGCCCACCTCGAGGAGATGGCCCGGCGCGCCGTCTCCGAGACCGGCCTCGGCCGCGTCGAGGACAAGATCAACAAGAACCGGCTCGTCATCGAGAAGACGCCGGGCATGGAGATCTTGCAGCCGCCGGCCTACACCGGCGAGCACGGCCTGACGCTCGACGAATACGGCCCGCTCGGCGTGATCGGCAGCATCACTCCCTGCACGAACGCCACCGAGACGATTCTCAACAACGCGATCTCGATGCTCGCCGGCGGCAACACCGTCGTCTTCAACGTGCACCCCTCCGCGAAGGGCACGCTGCGTTGGTACGTCGAGCTGCTCAACCGTGCGATGGTCGACGTCGGCGCACCCGACAACCTGCTGACGATGGTCGCCGAGCCGACGATCCAATCCGCGCAGGACGTGATGAAGCACCCTGGCGTGCGCCTGCTCGCCGTCACCGGCGGCGGCCCCGTCGTCAAAGCCGCGCTCGCCTCGGGCAAGCGCGCCGTCTGCGCCGGTCCGGGCAACCCGCCCGCCGTCGTCGACGAGACCGCCGACCTGCGTGCCGCCGCCCGCAACATCATCGCGGGCGCCAGCCTCGACAACAACATCGTCTGCATCGTCGAGAAGGAGATGATCGTCGTCGACTCGGTCGCCGATCGCTTCAAATCCGAACTCGCCAGCGCCGGTGCGGTCGAGGTCAAGGGCGGCGACCTCCGCAAGCTCGAGCAGCTGCTGATCGTCGACGGCCACGTCAACCGCAAGTACGTCGGCAAGAATGCCGCGGTCATCCTCGCGGATGCCGGGATCTCGGCCCCCGAGGCGACCCGCATCGCCTTCGCCGAGGTCGACGAGGGCCATCCCTTCGTCCAACTCGAGATGCTGCTGCCGGTGCTCGGCTTCGTGCGCGTCCGCGATTGGCAGGAGGCCGTCGCGATGGCCGTCCGCGTCGAGCACGGCTTCCTGCACACCGCGACCATGCACTCGATGGCGATCGATCGCCTCGACGCGATGGCCCGCGCGGTCAACACCAGCATCTTCGTGAAGAACGCGCCGTCGTTCGCAGGCCTCGGCCTCGGCGGCGAGGGCTACACCGCGTGGACCATCGCCGGCACGACCGGTGAGGGCCTGACCAACGCGCGGACCTGGACCAAGCAGCGGCGTTGCACCCTCAAGGGCTTCTTCCGCATCGTCTGAAGCACGAGGCCGCACTCCGATGATCCTGTCCGACCCCGAGAGCATCGCCGCGCTGGAGCTCCGCTCCGTGCCGGCCGGTCTCGCGGTCTTGGATGCGGTGGTCAAGGAAGCCACTGTTCGGGTGCGCCACGCCGGCGACATCGACCCGGGCCGCTGGCTGATCGTCTTCGACGGCCCGCTCGCCGACGTCGAGGTCGCGCTCGCCAAGGGCACGGAGGCCGGCGGCGACGACCTGCTCGAGACGCTGCTGTTGCCGGCTGCGCACGTCACGCTGCGAGCCGCGCTGCAGGGCAACTTCGCCTCGCCGGCCAAGACAGCGGCGGCGGAGCAAGCACTCGGTGCGATCGAATGCCATACGGTGCTCGCCACACTCGCCGCCACCGACCGCGCGCTCAAGGCCGCGGAGGTCGGGCTGCTGCGCCTGCGCCTGGCGACCCACGTCGGCGGGACCGGTCATGCCGTCTTCGCCGGCGAGCAATTCGACGTCGAGGCCGCGCTCGAGGCCGCCCGCGACGGCGCCGAGTCCGGTGTCGCCGTCTCCACGCGCTTGGTCGCTCGTGCGGCGCTCGAGACCGTGCGCGCGGCCGCCCAACGCCAGGCGGGCGCGCAGCCGCTGCGACCGCTCGACGCCTGACGTCGGCTTCGGATCGCCGCCCACGCCCCCAGGAGCTCCCCGATGAACGCCACGACACAGCGCGCCCAGCGCCCGGAAGTCACCGCCGCGATCGCGCGCATCGATGACGCCATCGCCGATATCCGCGAAGGGCGGATGGTCATCCTCGTCGACGACGAGGATCGCGAGAACGAGGGCGATCTCGTTATCGCCGCCGAGAAGGTCACGCCCGAAGCCATCGCCTTCATGGCCGAATTCGGTCGTGGTCTGATCTGCCTCGCGCTCGAGGGCGAGCAGATCGATCGGCTCGAGCTCGCGCCGATGGCGACGGCCAACCAGGCGCCGCTCTCGACCGCGTTCACGCAGAGCATCGACGCGGTCGATTGCCAGGGCTCGGGCGTCTCGCCGCGGGACCGCGCGCATACCATCCTGCGGGCCATCGCAGGCGATGCGCGCCCCGAGCACATGCGCGTGCCGGGCCACGTCTTCCCGCTGCGTGCACGCCCCGGTGGCGTGCTGGTGCGTAGCGGCCAGACCGAGGGCAGCGTCGACCTCGCTCGCCTCGCGGGGCTGCACCCCTCGGGCGTCATCTGCGAGGTGATGGCCGAGGACGGCACGATGCAGCGCCTCGGCAGCCTGCTCGATTTCGGCGTCGCGCACGGTATCCGCGTCGTCACCGTCGCCGACCTCATCGAGCACCGCATCCATCACGAGCCGCTGATCCGCGAGGTCGCGCACAGCAAGCTGCCGACACCCTTCGCGACCTTCGATCTGCGGCTGTTCCGCTCCGAGGTCGACGAAAGCCTGCACGTCGCGCTGACGCTCGGGACGTTCGACAAGGACACGCCGACCCTGGTGCGGGTGCACCCGGCGAATCTGCTCGGAGACGCGTTCGGCATCAGCGGCGCCCGCGGCGAGCGGCACCTCGCGCTGGCGCTGCAGCGGGTCGCCGAGGAAGGCCACGGCGCGGTCGTCTACCTCGGCGTCCGCGACGTGGCCGGTTCGCTCGCCGACGCCTTGCGCGGCTACGTCGCTCGCCAGGGAGGCGCCGCCTTCCCGGCCGCCGACGCCGGTGGTGCCAAGATGGATTTCAAGGAGTTCGGGGTGGGGGCCCAGGTCCTGAGCGCGCTCGGCCTCGGGGCCCTTCGCGTGATGACGAACAGTCCGCTCCGGCTGCGCGGCGTTTCGGGCTTCGGCCTGCGGGTGGTCGAGTGGTTGCCGTTGGGCGATGCCTCGGATACCTTGCAGGGCGACCCGGAGGCCGTTGCGTGAACAGCTTGGAGCACAGCGAATCGGACGGAGGGCGGGCGACCGCGACGTCCATCCGCCGGCGCTGGCTGGTCGTGCTCGGCTTGAGCCTTTCTGCCTGCGGGGGACCGTGCGACGAGCTCGCGGACCAGATCTGCGACCGTTCCGGTGAGTCCTCCGTGGTGTGCGAGGCGGCTCGCACCAAGGCCGACGGTGCGTCGGTCGAGGCCGAACACGCGTGTGAACTCGGTTTGGCGTTCGCACACGAACTCGGCCGGAGCCGCTAGGAAGCAGGGGAGGGCGCGTGTCGGTGCAGTTCGGGCGATTCGAGCTCCTCGAGCGCATCGGCGTCGGCGGCATGGCCGAGGTCTGGAAGGCGCGCGTCGCCGGTATCGGTGGCTTCGAGAAGATCGTCGTCGTCAAGAAGATCCTGCCCGCCTTCGCACAGAACAAGACCTTCATCGAGATGCTGCTCGCCGAGGCCCGCCTCTGCGCCGTGCTGCATCACACCAACATCGTCCAGACCTACGAAAACGGTGAGATCGAAGGGCAGTACTACATCGCGATGGAGTGGGTGCAGGGGCACGATCTCTTCAAGATCTTGAGCCGTGCGACCTCCGTCGGTCAGCGGCTGCCGGTCGAGGTCTGCCTCTTCGTCGCCGCCGAGGTCGCCAAGGGCCTCGCCTACGCGCACGGCGCCAAGGACATCCAAGGCCGCCCGCTCAACATCATCCACCGCGACGTTTCGCCCTCGAACGTCCTCGTCAGCGAGGCCGGCGAGGTCAAGGTCATGGACTTCGGCGTCGCCCGCGCGACGATGGACGGCCAGAACCGCGACGGCCAGTCCCGGGCCGGCGTGCTCAAGGGCAAGCTCGGCTACATGTCGCCCGAGCAGGTCACCGGTCAGCCGTTCGACCACCGCTCGGACATCTTCTCGCTCGGCATCATCCTCTACGAGGCGATCACGCTGAAGCGCTTGTTCCTCGGGCGCACCGATCTCGAGACGCTGGTCAACATCCGAGACGCGCGCATCGAGCACAAGTTCCGCAAGCACGCCTACATCGAGGAGCCAGTGCGGGTGATCTTGCGGCGGGCGCTCGCGCGCAACCCCGACGAGCGCTACGGCTCGGCGCTCGAGTTTCACGACGACATCATCAACCTGCTGTTCGAGCAGAAGATCCAGGCGAACAACCGGACGCTCGGCGCGTACCTCGCGAAGCTCTTCGATCCAGCGCTCGGCGACGGGCTCACGGAAGACGGCGCGCCGGTGCCGTTGCCGTCGATGCCGGTGGCGTCGTCGCCGCCCACGGCGCAGCGCAGCGCTCCGGCACGTCCGGTACCCGTCTCGGCCGAGATCGTGCTCGATGGACCGCCCGAGCCGATCGCGGCGCCATCGGCGGCCGTCAAGGAGCCGTCGCACCATTCGCTCTCGTTCTCTGCCGAGGAGATGCGCAAGCAGCGCGAGGAGATCGCGCGGCGCCGTGCCCAACAGCAGCAGGCGCAGGCAGCCATCGCGTCGCGCCATCCCGAGAGCGCCTCGGTCTCGATGCCCGACAAGACGTCGATCGAGCTCAGCGGGGTGTCGGCGCGTCGCGCTTCGCGCGCGATGATCGAGGCGGCCGATCCCTCCCCGATTCCGGCGCCGGGGCGCGTCACCGGCGAGGTCGTCGGCTCGCGCATGCCGATGCAGATCGAGCCGTCGTCCACCCGGATCACCGGAGAGCGTGCGGCCGCCGGATCGCCGACCCTCGGCGCCTCGCCGCTGCGCCACGTGGCGACGCTCGAGCCGCTGGATCTGGTCGACCCCGCGCGGCCCTATCATGTGCGAACCGGCGACGGACACGTCCTCGGCCCGATGTCCGAAGCGGCGCTGGTCGGGATGGTGAAGTCGCGCACGGCAGGCCCGTCCGACGCCGTCAGCGTCGCCTCGAAGCCGTTCCGCCCGATGGTCGAAGTGACCGGGTTGCGCGGCTTGGTGCAGGAAGTCTTCGGCCAGCGCGACGCGCCCGACGACGCGGGCCACGTCGACCGGCTGAGCTTCCCGTCGCTGATCTTTCGCGCCTACGCCGACCGACTCACGGGTTGCCTCGAGCTGCGTCGAGACGACGCGATCAAGAGCATCTACCTGCGCCGCGGACGCCCGCAGCACATCGCCAGCAATCAGAAGACCGAGATGCTCGGTGCGTTCTTGGTCTCGCAGGGCTTCATCTCGCAGTCCGACGTGGACATGGCGCTCGAGCACGCGAATGCCACCGGTAGCCGGCTGGGCGACATCCTCGTGGGCCTGAACCTGATCAAGCCCTACCAGCTCTACCAGGTGCTCGAGCGGCAGTTCCGGGCCAAGTTCATCGACGCCTTCGGCTGGGACAACGCCTCGTACGCCGTCTACGAGAACGAGCCGCCACCGGACGATATCGTTCCGCTGGATCTCGACCCGATCGCGACCTTGGTCGAGGCGGTGCGCACGATGGTGTCGCTCTCGCTGCTCGAGCCGCATTTCGAGGCCTATCTCGACATCCCCTACCGACGCACGCGCAACCCTCGGATATCGGTCGAGGCGATGCGCTTTCAGGCGCGCGAGGCGAAGGCGCTCGGCCTGCTGATGGCGTCGCGGACGCTGCGCGAGGTGATCGACGAGCGCTGCCGCAGCCGTCAGCAGAAGCTGGCCATCCTGCACGTGCTCTTCCTGATGACCCAGACCGAGTTGCTCGCCTTCGACGGCGCGCCGAAAACCTAGCGCTGCCGCGCCATGCTCAACGTCGCACACCGAGGCGCCCGGCGGCTCGCGCTCGAAAACACGATCGAGTCGCTCCGGATCGCCTATGAAGAGGCGGCCGACGGGGTCGAGTTCGACGTGCAACTGACCGCGGATTCCGAGCCCGTGCTCTTCCACGACGACACCCTCGAGGCCTTCTGCGGCCGCCGCGAGCGGGTCTGTGACCTGCCGTGGCGGGAGTTGCGTGCCCTCGAGTTGCGCGACCGAAATGGCTTTCGTGGCTCGATGCCTCACCTCGACGCCGCCATCGAACTCCTCGAGGCGCGCGGCGGTTTTCGCAACCTCGAGCTCAAGGTCGTCGCGGGGACGGCCCGGCGCCTGGCCGACGCGGTCCTGCGGCGACTCGCGCCGCTGCCCGCGCAGGGCTGGTGGGTGTCGAGCTTCGACCGCGTCGCACTCGAGGCCTTTGGCGCTGGGATGCTCGAGATCCCGCTCGGTGCCCTGATCGACGACCGGGGCGGCGACTACGCCGGCTTGGCGCAGTCCGGACCGCGCGCGATGGGGGCGGTGGCGGACGCCTGCCGCCGTGTCGGTCCACGCCTGACGGCGGTGCACCCCTTCTACGGCCACGTCGACGACGCTCGGATGATGCTCTGGGCCGGTGCGGGGATGGCCGTCCACACGTGGACCGTGAACGACCCGGCCGGCTGGCGGAAGATGCGCGCCGCCGGTGTGGCCGCGTGCATCACCGACGATCCGGTCGGATTGCGAGATCTTCGGGAGGAATCATGAGTGGCTCGACCGGTAGCGGCGGCAAGACGGTCGCCGTCCTCGCCGTGGTGGTGGTGGCGGCAGCGGCCGGCATCTTCTTCTTCCTCGGCCGGGGCGGGAACACCGGCGCCGGTGGCGAGGCCGCGGCAGCCGCAGCCGACGACGCCTGGCGGGCGCGCTGGGCCTCGGCCAAGCTGCCATCCGGTCGCGACGTGCAGCCGGACGGGGGCGCCGGCGGCTTCGACGCCGTGCGCTTCGGCGCTCTCGACGAGGCGCAGGCTCGCATCGACGCGCTGCGTGCCGCCGGCGCGCTGCGCCTGGTGGATCCCCGCTCGCGGCGTCGCAGCGATGTCCTGCCTGCCGACGCGCTCTGGAAGGTGAGCGAGGGCGACGCCAAGCCCGCCGTGCATCCGATCGAGGCTGCGTGGCTGCTGCGCGCGCTGTGCGAGCGCGTCGCCAAGGGCTGCCGCATCGTCGAGCTCGACGTCGGCGTGCAGACGCCGCTGATGCTGTCCCGCGAGCGCTATGCCGTTCGCGCCGGCGACGGCGGTCTCGGCCTGGACGCGGCCGACCGCCGCGCCAAGGTCCGGCGCGAGGTCCCGGACGCCGAGGCCGCCGCGCTCTGGCTCATCGTGCGCAGCCATGTCGCCCGCGCGCAGGCGCAATACGAGGCTGCGCACGCCGACCTCGCGGCCGCAGACGCGCTCGCGCCCGGCTTGCCCGCCATCCGCTTCGCCCGCGGCGTGCTGCAGATCGAGCAAGGCGTGACCGAGGTCGGTGAGGCGAGCTGCGCCGACGCCGTCTCTGCCGCCGACGATCCGATGGCGCGCCTCTTCCTCGCCGACGTCTACACGGCCACCGACAAGCCCTTCAAGGCGTTCGAGATGGTGGAGGCGGCGAACAAGCGCTGGCCCAAGCTGGCCGAGGTCCACGTCGCGCGAGGCATGCTGATCGCGGGCCGCATCGAGAAGTCGCCCGAGGCCCAGCGGCCCGACCTCATCCGCGACGCTCGCGCGGCCTTCGACCAAGCGCTGCAGCTCGATCCGGGCGTCGCCGGCGCCGCCGCCGGGCTCGGCCAACTCGAGCTGATCGCAGGCAACGAGGCTGCGGCCATCGCACGCCTCAAGAAGGCGGTGACCGACAGCAAGGACCTCGATGCCGCCTCCCTGCTGGCGCAGTTGCTGCTCTCGAAGCAGGACACGGCGGGCGCGACGGAAGCGTTGCGCGCGGTCGATCGGAAGGACGAAGAGCGCTGGTGGTTGCTGCTCGTGCAGGCGTTGGCGATGGGAGGGGACGGCGAGAGTGCCCTGACCGAAGCGCAGGCGGCTGGCCGAGCCTTTCCGGAGAGCCGGCAGATTCGGGTCCTGCAGGCGCAGTTGCTGCGCCAGCTCGAGCGCCTCGACGAGGCCGTGGCGCTGATGCGCCCGCTCGCCAAGGACCCGGGGCCGGGGCCGCAAGGGGCGAACTACGCGGCGATGGCGGCGGAGTTGATGCTGCAGGCCGGGGACATCGACGGCGCCATCGGGGCGCTGCGCGTCTCGCTCGAGCGTGATCCGAAGCAGAAGGAGGCGGCGCTGCTGCTCGTCGCCGCGCTCGGCCGCGCCGGTAAGATGCAGGAGCGCGACGCCGAGATCGCCAAGCTGCTCGCGACCGGTACGCCGCACGAGGAGATCGCGACGCTGATGCTGGAGATCGGGGACGCCGAGGCGGCCGAGCAGGTGCTGGTCGCCGGCGTGGCCGTCCTCGAGGTCGGCAGCGAGCAAGGGCAGCGCTTGGTGACGTTGTTGGCGATGCTCTACACTGCGTCGGGGCGGAAATCCGCGGCGCTCGACCTGAAGACGCAGGTGCTCGCCAAGGCCGGGGGCGCCGACACCGACGCCGGCAAGGCCCTCGCCAAAGCCGTCGACGACGCCATCGCAGGAGCCGAGGCCGAGCTGAAGCGGATGGCGGAGCCGGACCCCGAGGGGATGCCCGGTGGCGGCGATGAATGAGGCCGTCGCGCTGGTCGAGCAGGCCGCTCGCGCCATCGCGCTCGCCGAAGCCGGCGACGTCGAAGCGCTACGTGCCCGGATTCCGGCGCTGCTCGAGGTGACGGGGCGCTTCGGTGCGCGTTGGAACCTCGTCGGGGACGCTTCGCCCCTCGGCGTCGTCCGTGAGCACGTCATCGAGACGATGAGCTTGGCCGCCTGCGCCGGCGGCGCACAACCGACGCGGGTCGTCGACGTCGGGGCAGGCGCCGGTCTCGAGCTGCTCGTGTTGCTCCTGCTCTGGCCCGAAGCGCGGGGCCTCGCCGTGGAGCCTCGTCGCAAGCGCACAGATTTTCTCGAAATCGCGGCAGCGGGCGTCGGCGTCGGGCGTCGGCTCGAGGTCGTGCGCGCGCGCCTGGGCGAACCCGGCTGCCCCACGCTCGACGGTGCGTTCGAGCTGGCCACGTCGCGCGCGACCTTCGCGCCGGACCGATGGCTGACCCTCGGTGCGCCGCTCTGCAGCCCGACGGGCCGCGTCGCCGCCCACCTCCCTGCGGGAGAGACCGTGACGCCGCCGATCGGCTGGGTCGAAACGGCACGCCGTGCGGTGTGGGGGCGAGCCGACCACGAGGTCGTGCTCTTCGGTCGCGCCTGAGTTTCCATCCCGCGAACTTTCGCGCTACCTTCCGCGCGCCGCCGTGGCGGTAGGAGGGAACGCATGGCAACGGGTGCGCCGCAGACGCTGGACGACGAGTTCCTCGCCGAGCTCGACGATGCGACCGTCGAGCGCGTGACCGGCTCCGACGACGCGGACGCTGTCGCCGCGCTGCTGGAGTTGGTCGAGTCGTTGCCCCCGCTCTCCTCCTCGATGCACGCACGTTCGGCCTACTTGGCCGCGATTCGTGGGCGTTTCGGCGCCTGGTCCGAGTCGTGGGACGAGGGCTTGCAGCCGCGTCTGCTGCTCGGCATCGCCGAGACCGCGTTCGTCGCCCACGAGACGACCGCGGGCATGGCCGCTGCGCACCAAGCCATCGAGTTGGCCGAAGATCTCGGGCGCGCCGACCTCGCCATCGCCGGCCGTGCGCTCCGCCTGCCGTATCTCGCCGGCGAAGATGCCGACGCCGAGGCCGAGGCCATCACCGATGAACTCGACGCCCTCGGTGCCGCCTCGGCGAGCTTGCTCGGGCGCGTGCACCTCGCCCGGGCCGCTTGGCACGCGCAGGCAGGCCGTTGGGAGGACGTCCGCGGCGAGCTCGCGAGTGTAGGCCGCCTCGCGCTGCCGCACGACGAGCGCCTGGTCTGGGTCGCCTACGCGAGCCAACTGCTGCTCGCTCGGATGTCGCTGCGTAGCGGTCAGCGGGCGGCGGCGGCGAAGTCGCTGATCGAGGCGGCGCGTGTCGCCGCGGAGCTCGAGGCGCACGCAGAGCTCGCCAATCTGCAGACCGTGGTCGCGGCGTTCGCTGTGCGCACAGGCTCGTTCGAAGCGGCCATGGCGCACGCCGCCTCCGCGCTCGCCGCATTGGCTGCGGCACAATGCCAGCATCAGCAGCCCGATCCGTGGCTCGGTGTCCCCCTGGACGTCTCGGCCGAACGCGACGTCCCCGGCGCCATCCGCGCTGTCGCCGAGGCCGTCATCGCGGCCCAGGATCGCGGCGATCGCGTCGACTTCCTGATCGCCGTCTCTGCGCTGGTCGCCTTCTATCTCGCGAGCGATCGCGCCCCCGAGGCGCTCGATGCGCTCTCGGAGTCGCAGGTCGCCGCCGACGAGCTCGGCGACGAGAACGCCAAGCAGCTCCTGCGTAGCCTCAGCGAGTCCCTGCTCCGCTACATGGGTGTCCTCTCCTGAAGACGCAGCCGCGCCGCGACTCGCGCGTGGCGTTCCGGGTGCCGACTAGCCCGCTCCGCGCGCCAATTCCGCCGAACGGTCGGCCGCAGCGCGCAGCGCAGCGCGAACCATCGCCGGCTGACCGCGCTCGCTGAACACCGCCAGCGCGGCCGCCGTGGTGCCACCCGGGCTCACGACCTCGGCTCGGAGTTCGGCGGCGCTGCGGCCGTCGCGGGCGAGCAACTCGGCGGCACCTTGCAGGGTCGCGGCGACCAAGCGGCGCGCGTCGACGTCGTCGAAGCCCAGGTCCGCGGCGGCGCCTTCCATCGCCTCGGCGAACGCGAAGAGATAGGCCGGGCCGCTGCCGGCGACCGCTGTGAAGGCGTCGAACGTCGTCTCTTCCGCCGGAAAGACCGCGCCGAGGGCATCGAGCAGGGCCGCCGCCAATGCGCGTTGCGGCAGCGCGCGCGCGCCGGTGTCGTCACAGGTGGCCGTCGCACCCAGACCGATCCGGCTCGGCGTATTGGGCATGGTGCGCAGCAAGCCGACGTCCGGACCAAGCGCCCCCCGCAGGCGCGCGAGTGGCGTGCCGGCCAAGACGCTGATCCACAGCGCGTCGGGTCGCATGGCTTCGCGAACCGGTGCGAGGGCGGCCTCGAGTTGCTGCGGCTTGATCGCGAGCAAGACCAACTCGGCGCTCGCGACCATCGCACGGGCGTCCGTGTCGGCCCGGACGCCGTAGCGCTGCGCCAGCGCGGCTGCTCGCTCGGACCGCCGAACCACGACGTGCACCGCGCTGCGGGGGAGCGCCTCGACTTCGAGCCAGCGCGCCAACATGGCCTCGGCCATGCGTCCGCAGCCGAAGATTCCGAGTCGCGTCGTCATCCGTACCTCCGCCGTCGCGTGTGCAGCGCGACCGCGACGGCCGCCACGAGCACCAGCCACGTCTGCGGCGGGGTCGGGGGCACGGCGCGCGCGCTGCATCCTGGCGCAGGCGTTCGCGGCGTCGGCTGAGCGCCGGCGTCGTTCGTGTTGCCGCCGTCGAGCGTGGGCCAGGAGCTGTCCACCGCGTCGTGGTCCGGCGTCGCACCCACGTCGGTCTCGCCGGCCGCGACCAAGGTCCAGCTCCGCTCTCGGCGTAAGCTCGCTTCCGCCGGCGCGCTCAGCATCTTGGACTCGATGCTCGCGACCGCCCGCAGCGTGGCCGGCTTGCTCGCCGTGTGGCCGATCGCGAGCGTCGTCCCGCTGCCGACCAGGATGTCATTGAGCAACCACTGCACGGTCGCGGCGGGATGCGGCGTGATGTCGACGGCGAAGGGCGGGCAGCCGCTCGCCGCGCATACGACCGGCGAGGTCTGGGCTGGCGACGCCGCCCGAATGGCGAAGGTCTCCGAGAGCACCGATCGCACCATGGCCTCGCGGCAGACGTCGCACCAATCCGACTCGAGGTCACGCATCAAGCAGGTCGGCGCGGGTCGGTACATGCCGGTCTTGAGGTAGCGTGCGCCCTCGTAGGCGCCGATCGGGTGATAGGGGCCCGTCGCCAGCGCGACGTCGGTCGGAATCGGCGTCCCTGCCTCGACCCACACGGCCCACGGGAGCGCGCCCAGGTGCTCGGCGGAGCACACGTTGGGCTCGTCGTCGCCGGGGGGATAGCCGGGGTAGGGCGTCTCGTAGGTATCGGCCAGCCCGGCCACGGTGTGGCCGAGCTCGTGCCGCAGGATTGCGGGCGAGTCGATGTGCTTCGAGGCCACCGGCACGGGGCCTCCCGAACCGCCGTAGGCTCCGTCGTTCACCAGTACGATCGCGAGATCGTAGCTCGGCACCGCCGCGCCGACGGCGGCGAGGACCTTGCTGTTCGCGACGACCAGGAGGCGGTCCACGCCGAACGCCTCGTAGTGGCCGTCGAACGCCGTGTCGACGTAGATGCCCTTGCTCGGGTGATCGGCGCCCGCCTCCTTGCTCGCGACGAAGAGGCCGTGGACCTCGATGTGCGGCGAGAGGAATGCGTAGGTCGCGTCGACGAACAGGGCGTCGACCAGCAGACCGGCGTCGGCGAAGAAGACCTCGCGCTCGGCGTCACGGTAGCCCTCGGCGACGACCACCCATCGCAGCCCATCGGGCGCGGCCTTGCTGCTGCGTAGCGCGCGCAACTCGGCGTGCGCCGTGGTCGCGAGCAGGAGCATCCACACGAAGATGGCGAGGCGGATCGCGCTCACGGCCAGCGGGCCTCGCGTCCGGCGTCGTCGCGCAGGATCCAGGCGGTGCCGGTCGCGGGGGCGGCGAGGCGAATGGCGACGGCGTCGCGGCGATCCGCGTGACCGCCCGGCGAATGCGGGCCGGGCGCGAGATGCGCTCCCCGCCAGGCGACGCAGCGCCCGGTGGTCGACTCGCGCTCGCCGTCGAGGCGTCGGGCGCACAGCGCACCGTCCTTGCGGGCCGGCACATCCACGCCGAGCACGCGTCGTCGCTCGCGCAACGCGAGCGAGGTCAGCGAACCCTCGGCCACCCGCTCGATTCGCAGCGCATCGTCATGGGCGGAGACGGTCAGCAACACGAAGCCGCGCGCGCTCAGGCCGGCGCCGGTCTGCTCCTGCGGCTCGGGTCCGCGGCCACCGCGGGCCTCGGTGCATGCGGTGGCTGCCGACGCGACCATCGCTGCCGCGAGCAGGCGCCGGCGTACGCTCGCGCTGCGGTGCGAGGGCCGATCAATCATCGAGGCGTGCTCCCACTTCGATGCGGGCGCCGCGCAGCGCGCTGCCCGCGCCCATCCGCTTGCGTCCGGGGCGCTGCAGCTCCGCGACCCGCAGGACCCCGTCGCCCGTGGCGATCAGGGCCTCCTCGCCGTCGATGGCGAGTACGGTTCCGGGGGTGGCGTCGTGGGATTGTTCCACGGCGGTCAGCCCGGGAGCGAAGAGCTTCCACGACTCACCGCCGCGTTCGAAGGTCCCGCCGGGCCAGGGCGTCATCGCGCGAACCTGCGCCGCGATGACCGCCGCGGGACGCGAGAAGTCCACGCGACCGTCTTCCTTGCGGAGCAGGGCGGCGTAGGTGACACCGGCTTCCGCCTGCGGCTCCGGCACCAACTGACCGGCCAGCAGGGCCGGCAGCTGCGCCGCGAGTAGATCCGCGCCCGCGGTGGCGAGGCGCTCGGCGAGCACGTCGGCGGTCTCGTCCGGGCCGATCGCGAGGCGAACGCGCGCCAGCACGGCGCCGGTGTCCAGGCCGATGTCCATCTGCATCAGGCAGACGCCCGTCTCGGCGTCGCCGGCTTCGATGGCGCGCTGGATCGGCGATGCTCCACGCCAGCGGGGCAGCAACGAGGCGTGCACGTTCACACAACCCAGGCGCGGGGCGTCGAGGATGTCCTGCGGCAAGATACGGCCGTAGGCGGTGACGACGGCGAGGTCGATGGCTTGCTCGCGGAGCCACGCCGCGACCTTGCCGTCCTTCATCCGCGTCGGCTGCAGCACCTCGATGCCGTGCGCGATGGCGGCCTCTTTGACGGGCGGCGGACGCAGCTGCTGGCCACGTCCGGCGGGTCGATCCGGCTGCGAGAAAACGCCGACGACCCGGACGCCCTCGGCGCGCACGAGCGCTTCGAGGCACGGTACGGCGAACGCCGGAGAGCCGAAAAAGGCGACGCGGTGCATCGTGTCGCTACCGTCCGCGAACCAGCGAGCGCTGCTCCTCGATGGCCTCCCAGCGACGCGCCTCCTGCGAGCGCGTGAACGAGCGCAGCGCGAGACGCCGCTTCAGCGGAGAGAGGCGATCCAGGAAGGTGACGCCGTCGAGGTGATCCAGCTCGTGCTGCACGCAGACCGCGCTGACACCGCGGAACGTGCGTTGCTGCTCGCTGCCATCCCGGTTCCGGAACGTCACGTCGACCTCGGCCGAGCGCAGGACGTTCTCGCTGATCCCGGGGAAGCTCAGGCAGCCCTCCTCGAAGCGGATCTCGCCGCGCCGCGCCACGATGACCGGGTTCACCAACTCGACGACCTCGGTGGCCTCGGGGTCGTCGCCCTCGACCGCGTCGAGCATCGTGAACACGCGCAACGAGACGCCGACCTGGTTGGCGGCCAAGCCGAGCCCCTCCGCGTCGACCATGGTCTCGCGCATGTCGTCGATCAGGGTGGCGAGTTCGTCATCGAAGTCTTCGACCTCGGCGCAGCGCTGCTTCAGCACTGCCGCCGGGTATTCGACGATCGTCCGTTGAGCCATGCTTTCCTCCTCGGTGCGGTGCCCATCGATGCGATGCGATGCGATGCTAGCGCGCGGGCCTGCTCGCGGGCCCCGGGATCGTTCGATGCGCGGCGCCGCCTTTCGGCTACTCGTCGGCGGCGTCGGCCTTCTTGCGGCTACGCGTCGCCTTGGGCTTGGCGGCAGGCGTGGTCGCGGCCTCGGCGGCCGCATGCGCTTGCGCAGCGACCTTGCTGGCCGAATCGGCCGTGCTGCGGGCCTCGTCGAGCTCCTCGCGGAGCTCCTCGAGCGTATCCTCGAGGTTGCGGATGGTCCGGCGCAGCGTCGCGACATCCTCGCGGGTCACCAAATCCAGCGCCGTCGCGAGCGTGGAGACGCGCTTCTCCACCGCCTCGCGCAACTCGCCCCGTGCGTTGAGGGCACGCAGCATGGCGCCCTGGACCTTCGGGTTGGAGACGACCTTCATCGCGGTATCCGACGCGAGCGCCGCGCCGACCTTGCGCGCGGCGAGATCTTTCAGGGAATCGAGCTTCATGGGTGCTTCTCTCCGGCCGTGCCCTACGGGCAGCAGGCCTTCTTGTCGCTGCAGCAGTCGCCGAGGCTGTCGCACTGCGAGTCGCACCAGCAGTTGCCGGTGCCCGGGCCGCCGCACTTGCCGCTGCACGTCTGGCTCGGGTTGAGCCCGCAGCCGTTGCCGCCGCCGCCACCACCGCCGCCGCCGCAGGCGGAGCCGAAATCGCTGCAGCAGTCGCCAAACGAGCT
>JBEARB010000145.1:0-20111 GCA_041163625.1 Pseudomonadota bacterium
CACGGTCCGGCACGACGACGATCAGCGGGCACGGCGCCACCTTGTTGCACGTCGCCGGGATGGCCAGCCGCCCCTTCACCGTGATGCTGCCGCCGAGGTGCTGCACCGCGACGTCGAACTCCTCGACGCCGACCGCCGGGCCGGCCACGAACGAGCTGCCGGGCAGCGAACAGCCGCCACCGCCGCCGCCGCCGCTGTCGGCCGGAGCGGCGTCGGTCGTGGTGTCGGCGGGCTCGTCACTACCGCAGGCGCAGAGGCCGACGGTGGCGGCGATCAGCAGCAGCCTGTGTGTCTTCGAAACGGTCGGGCGCATGGTCGGCTCCGTCACGCGCGTAGGCGCGGCCGAGGGAGGATAGCGGCTCGGCGGGTCGCAGCAAGGCGAACGCGTCCCACCGCCTTCCACCCGGGGCGGATCACGATCGCGGACGCTCGCGGCGCGATCGTGCCGCGATCGTCCGCGATCGTGGGCGGACGGCGCGGCAGGTTCGGCTCTTTGTTGAGCATGAATCGTGGGTTGCGTGGTTCCAGCGGGCGTCCGGTGAGCGCCGCGATCGAGGTCCGATCGGGTTTTTTGACGGCCTCCGGGGATCGCGCCGATCCCTACGTCATGACGCAGGGTTTGCGCCGATCCGGGGCGGTCCTGCGGTCTCGTGGGGGATCGGAAAACGCCGATTCGACACAGGAACGCGTTGACACCCCCCGCGACGCCGTCCCATTCTCCGCGAGTGGGAAGAAGTGGGGTGAAGTGGGATAGAGTGGGCAAGCGGGAGACGCCTTGAGCTGCAACTTCCTCAGCACGACGTTCGCGCGCACCGACGCCAAGGCACGGCTGTCGGTTCCGGCGGGATATCGTCGCAAGCTCGAGGAGGCGGGTGACCAGCGCATCGTCCTGCTGCCGAACCTCACCGAGCCCGCGGTGCAGGCGTACCCGATGGCGCTCTGGCTCGAGCGTGTCAAAAAAATCTCCGCGCTGCCGCCCAGTCATCCCGTCGTGCGTCGTGTGAAGAAGGTGCAGTTCGCGATGGCGTGCGAGGTCATTCCAGACGGGCACGGACGCGTTCTGCTGACTCCGGAACTGCGGGCGCATGCCGGGATTGCGGCGCCTGACGACGTCGCCATCGTCGGCGAGGGCGAGTTCTTCGAGCTCTGGAACGCTGAGCGCTGGCGCCAGGAGAGCGCGCAGGCGCTGGCCGAGCTCGCGTCGGACATCGACGCCTTCGTGGAGCTCGGCCTATGAGCGGCTTCGAGCACGTCACGGTCCTGCGGGACGAGGTGGTGCAGGCCCTCACCGGCGTGCCGGCTGGCCTCGTCGTCGACTGCACGCTCGGGGGCGGTGGTCACAGCGAGGCGCTGCTCGCGTCGCGCGACGATATCGGGGTGCTGGGGCTCGACCGCGATCCGCGCGCCATCGCCGCGGCAACCGAGCGTCTCGCGCCCTTCGGCGAGCGTTTCACTTGTCGGCAGCAGCGTTTCGGCGAGCTGCGGCAGGCGTGCGAGGCGATGCAGACCGGGGCGTTGGCCGGGGTCGTCGCCGACCTCGGCGTGAGCTCGCCGCAGCTCGACGACGGCGACCGCGGCTTCTCGTTCCGCTTCGATGGGCCGCTCGACATGCGGATGGACCCGACCAGCGGCGAGCCGGTGCTCGAGCTGCTGCGTCGGACCCGCGCCGCCGACCTCGCCGTCGTGCTCTACTACTACGGCGACGTCGAGCGCTCGCGACGGCTGGCCAAGGTCGTGCTCGAGGCCATCGGCGAGGGCGTCAGCGGAACGGCCGAGCTCGCGGCTCGCATCGCGCGGGCGGTGCCGGGGCGGCCGAAGATCCACCCCGCGACGCGGGTGTTCCAGGCGCTGCGGATCTGGGTCAACGACGAGCTCGGCGAAGTCGAGACGCTGCTCGCCGACGCGCCCGCGCTGCTCGCGCCCGGCGGCGTGCTCGCGGTCATCAGCTTCCACTCCGGCGAAGACCGCATCGTCAAGCACGCGATGCGCGCGCTGGCCCCGAAAGACGGCGAGTTCGAGCTCGTCACCCGCAAGAGCGTCGAGCCCTCCGCGGCCGAGGTCGAGCGCAACCCGCGGGCTCGAAGCGCCCGATTGCGCCTGCTGCGCCGTCGTTCGCCGGACGACGCCCCACGCTGGTCGAAGAAGGCCCGCCGCGCCGCTCAGGAGGTCGCATGAACGAGCAACGCTTCTTCTGGCTGCGCGCGGTCGCGCTGACGGCGGTCGCGGTCGCGATCGGTGTCGTCGGCGTCACCCGCGTGCAGGACCGCTCTGCCGGCATCCGCGACGCGGCCCGGCTGGCGGCGCTCGACGACGAGCTGCGCGAGGTCACCGAGCTGAACCGGCAGATCGAGGCCGATCTCGTGCGGCAGCTCGACCCGGTCAAGATGATCGAAGACGCCGAGCAGCGCGGCATGGTCGCGCCCGACCCCGAGTCGACGGTGGAGGTGCCCTGATGCCTTCGCGCCGTGCTCCGCTGCTCGCCGTGCTGCTGCGCGCGTCGTTGGCCACCGCCGTCATCGGCGGTCTGGTCGTGACGTCGGGCTGCGGCTCGGCCGAGGCGGAGCGCCGCAAGCGCGAGGAGAAGGCGGAGTTCCACTACAAGCTCGCGCTCGGCTACTTCCAGGCGCGCAACATCGACCTCGCGATCCGCGAGCTGGTCCGTGCCTTCGATTTCGAGCCCGAGCACGCCGACAGCCGCTACCTCTACGGCTTCATCTTGTTCGGACGGAAGCGCTACGAGGAGGCGGCGGCCAACTTCCGGCGCGCGCTCACGCGAAAGCCGCGCTTCTTCGCCGCGCGGAACCACCTCGGCGTGACCTACCTCGAGCTCGAGCGCTTCCACGAGGCCATCGAGACCCTCGAGCCGCTGCTGAAGGAAGCGACCTATACGACGCCCTACCTGCCGCACAACAACATCGGCTGGGCATACCTCAAGCTCGGCAACCTGCGCTTGGCCGAGAAGCACTTGCGCATGGCCGTCTTCGTGAACCCCAAGTTCTGTCTCGGACACCGGAATCTCGGGCTGCTCGCGATGGAGCAGCGCGACATGACCGCCGCCATCGAGCACCTCGAGGAGGCGACTCGCCGCTGCCCGAAGTTCGCGGCCGCGTTCTTCAAGCTGGGCGAAGCGCTGTCGATCAAGCAGCGCAGCGCTGAGGCCCAGGCCGCGTTCCGCCGCTGCGCCGAGCTCGAGGGTGAGACGCTGCTCGGTCGCCGTTGCTCTGCACGCATTTTCGGAGGCACACCATGAGCGGCTGGCGCTTGCACGACCACCTGCAGCTGCGCGACCGCGCGGGTCAGTCCGAGCAGGCGCGCTACCGCCGCGCTGTGCGCCGGATGTGGTTGGTCGGGGGGCTGCTGACGGTCTACGTCGCGGTGGCCGTCTACTCCGCCGGCAGCATCGTCGCCCACCTCGATGATGTTCGTGCCTACGCGCTGGCCAACATCACTTGGCGGATGAAGGTCGAAACACGGCGCGGCGATATCGTCGACCGCAACGGCGTGACGCTCGCCACCGACGTCCGCGCAGACGCCATCGTCGTCGACCCGAAATGGTATCTGCGTCCGGGCTCGCCCAAGCTCGAACCGGCCGAGATCGCCGTATGGAAGCGGCGCGTCGCCGACGAGCTCGCCAAGCGCGTCGGTGTGCCGGTCAAGGAGACGCTCGAGCGCCTGGAGCCGACCCGAGGCTTCGCCTACCTCGCCAAGGACCTCGACATCGAGCAGAGCCGGCAATTCGCGGCGCTGATCACCGCCGGCCGTCTGCCTGGGCTCTCGGTGCAGCCGGCGTTCCGGCGTCACCACCCCGGTGGCCGCCTCGCCGGCGCGCTGCTGGGTCGGCCGGGTTGGCAGGGCACCGTCGAGGAGAGCTTCGACGGAGTGCTGCGTGGTCAAGAAATCGAGGTTTTCGCCTTCAAGAACGCCCGCGGCGAGGTGCTCTATCTCGACGGCACGCCCGACTCGAGCAGCTACCGCGGCCGCACGGTGGAGCTCGCCATCGACAAGCGCATCCAGGCCGTGGCCGAAGACCAGCTCGCCATCGCGGTGCAGGACGCTCACGCCGACTTCGGTGTCGCGGTTGTCATCGACATCGAGTCCAGCGAGGTGCTCGCGCTCGCCCAGACGCCCAGCTACGACCCGGACGACCGCCGCGCCAAAGCGCCGCAGGGCGGCTTCCGCAACCGCTGCGTGCAAGACCAGTTCGAGCCCGGCTCCACGCTGAAAGTGCTGACGTACGTGGCGGCGCTCGAAGAGGGCAAGGTCCGGCCGAACGAGGTCTTCGCGACGTCGGGCGGCCTGCGCGTGCCCGGCAAGCTGATCACCGACAGCCACCCGCACGGTGACATGACGGCGGCCGAGGCGATCAAGTTCTCGTCCAACGTGGCCGTCGGCAAGATGGCGATGCGGCTCGGTCGCGTCACCCTCGGCGCGTATCTAAAGAAGTTCGGCATCGGCAAGCGCACCGACATCGGCTTGGTCCACGAGATCAACGGCTCGCTGCCGAATCCGGCGAACTGGAAGCCGGTCCGGGTGGCGAACATCGCCTTCGGCCAGGGCGTCGCGGTCACCGCGCTGCAGCTCGCCAACGCCTTCGCCGCGATCGGCCGGGGCGGAGTCTACAAGCGGCCGCGGCTGCTGCGTGCCCACATTGACGCCGAGGGCAATCGCCGCGCGTTCGAGGCCGAGCCGGGCGTCCGGGTGGTCTCGGAAAAGACCGCGGCGCTTGCCCTCGATGCGATGGCGATGGTCTGCGAGAAGGGCGGTACCGCGCGGCGCGCACGCCTGGACGACTACCGCTGCGCCGGCAAGACGGGCACCGCCCAGCAATACGACCCCAAGGGCGGCTACTCGGCGACGCATTGGGTGGCGAGCTTCGTCGGCCTGTATCCGAAGGAGAAGCCGCGGCTGGTGGTCTACGCGGCGGTCGATACGCCTCGCAAGCGGCACCCGAAGTATCCGAACCGGATCATCCGCACGGGTGGCGAGATCGCCGCGCCGGTGGTTCGAGAGGTCGCACGGTTCGCGCTGCCGTACCTCGGCGTGCCAAAGAGCCCCGGCGCGCCGTACCTGGCCGCCGACGATCCCGCCGCTGCACGCGAGAAGGCCGAGCGGCGCGCTGCGGCGCGCCCCGCCGTGCCCGCCGAGGTCGAGGACGCCCACGCCGTCGGTGTGGTCCTCGCGGGGCAGGACAAGGCGCGCCCCGGACGCACGCTGGTGCCGGATCTGGTCGGCAGCTCGATGACCGCGGCGCTCGCGGCCCTGCAGGCCGAGGGGCTGCAAATGCGGGCCTCGGGCAGCGGCGTCGCGATCAGCCAGCGGCCTGCCGCCGGTGCCCTTGCGCGTGCCGGCGACGTCATCGAGGTCCGCTTTCAGCGTCGCTCGGCGCAGGCGGAGGCGACGCCGTGAAGACGCTCGCCGCTCTGCTCGCCGCGACCCCCGCCGGGGTGCTGCTCGACCCCTCGGTCTCCGAGGCGGACGGCGCGCGCGAGGTCCACGACGTGGTCTGCGATTCCCGGCAGGCCGGACCGGGCGTGCTCTTCGTGGCGGTTCCAGGGCTGCGGGCGGACGGGATGCGCTTCGCGGCCGACGCGCTCGCCGCCGGCGCGGTCGCGGTCGTCGCCGCGATGGACGCCGATCCCGCCGGTTTGCCCGACGACGCGCTGGTCTTGCGAACGCGGTCTCCGCGCCGCGCGCTCGGCCTGCTCGCGGCGGCGCTGCGCGACCAGCCGTCGACGCGCATCGACGTCTGCGCGGTCACCGGCACGAACGGAAAGTCGACGACCGCGATCCTGCTCGCGCAGCTGCTCAGCGCCGCCGGCCGCCGCGCCGCCGCGCTCGGTACGCTCGGCCTCTGGACGCCCGAGGGGCTGCAACCCGGCGGCCTGACCACGCCCGACGGGGCCGACCTGCAGCGGCGCCTCGAGACGCTCGCCGCCGAGGGCTTCGAGGCCGTTGCCATCGAGGCCAGCTCGCACGCGCTCGACCAGGAGCGGCTCGCCGGCACGACGCTGCGCACCATCGCTTGGACCAACCTCAGCCGCGACCACCTCGACTACCACGGGGACATGGCGACCTACGCCGCCGCCAAGGCGCGTCTGTTCGAGGAATTCGACGTCCCCGCGACGGCGGCGTTCGCCAACCTCGACGATGCCGCGGCCGCGCAGGTCGTCGCGCGTGGCCAGGCCGTCGGCTTCAGCTTCGGCACCCCCGCGCAGCCGACGCCGCCGGCGGTGCGCGTCTGCGGGGTTCGGCACGGTCGCGACGGCTTGGCGCTGACGCTGGCCTTCGCACCGGACGGCGATTCCGCGCCGGCGCCGCTCGCGCTGCGCGCGCCGCTGCTCGGGCGTCACAACGCCGAGAACCTCACGGCCGCGGTGCTCATGGCGCGCTCCCTCGGCGTCGACGACGCCACGCTGCAGCGCGCCGCTCGAGGGTTGCAGGCGCCGCGAGGTCGGCTCGAGCCGGTCGCCAACGCGCTCGGCGCGCTGGTGCTCGTCGACTACGCGCACACGCCCGACGCGCTGCAGGCCGCGCTCGGCGTCTGCCGTGAGCTGGTCACGCCCGGCGGGCGCCTGTTCGTGCTCTTCGGCTGCGGCGGCGACCGCGATCCGGGCAAGCGCCCGCAGATGGGCCGCGTGGCGGGTGAGCGTGCCGACGTCTCGGTGTTGACGTCGGACAACCCGCGCAGCGAGTCGCCCGAGGCGATCGTGGCGGCGGTGCAGGCAGGGGCGGCGGCCGCCGGCGCGCGCGAGCTGACGCGGCTCGTCCCGAGCGCGCTCTCCGAGCCGGGGCCGGCCTACCTGGTCGAGGTCGATCGCGAGCAGGCGATCCGTCGCGCCATCGGCGCGCTCGCAGCCGGCGACGTGCTGCTCGTCGCGGGCAAGGGCCACGAGACCACGCAGACCATCGGGACGCAGCAGCTGCCCTTCGACGACGTCGAGGTTTGCGCGCGTTGGCTGGCCCAGCGTGGCGCGGCTGCGCCGGTGGCGACGTCCCACGCGACGGAGCGCTCCGCGGACGATGCGTTGCCCACCTTCTCGGCGGACGCGGCGGCTCGGGCCACCGGCGGCACCCTGGCCGCGGTCGGCGGCAGCGGCGCGGCGCGTGGCGTCGGCAGCGACTCGCGCGCCGTCGCTCCCGGCAGCATCTTCGTTGCGCTGCGTGGTGAGCGCTTCGACGGTCACGCCTACGCCGCCGCGAGCCTCGGCGCCGGCGCCGCGGGCGTCGTCGTCGAGCGCGGCGAGGGCGCCGCGTTGGTCGAGGCCGCCGAAAAGACCGGCGCTTTCGTCTTGGAGGTCGACGACTCCCTGGTCGCTCTGGGCGATCTGGCGGCTGCGCAACGCGCGGCGCTGCCGGCCCGCCGCGTCGGCATCACCGGCAGCAATGGCAAGACCAGCACCAAAGAGCTGACGGCGCTCGCGCTCTCGGCGTTCGGCGAGGTGCACGCCACCTACGCCAACCACAACAACCGCATCGGTCTGCCGCAGACGCTGTTCGGCCTGCGCCCCGAGCACGATTTCGCCGTGCTCGAGATGGGCATGAGCATCCCGGGCGAGATCGCCGAGCTCGCCCGCATCGGCGCGCCCGAGGTCGGCATCGTGACCAGCATCGGCGAGGCGCACCTCGAGGGCTTGGGCTCGATCGAGGCCATCGCGGCCGAGAAGGCTTCGTTGCTGCACGCGATCCCCGCCGACGGGGTGGCGATCGCGCCGTACGGCGTCGCGGTGCTCGAGCCCGAGCTCGCCGCGGTGCGGGCGCGCCTGCTGCGATTCGGCCTGAACGGCGGTGAGATTCGCGCGGTGGGGCCCGTCCGGGTCGATGCCGCCGGGCTCGGCGAGATCTGGCAGCGCTTCGACGCCGACGTGCTCGGCCAGCGGGTCGAGGTGGCGCTGCCTGCCCTCGGTCTGCACATGGCGCACAACGCCCTCGCGGCGCTGGCGGTGGCGGCGGTGCTCGGCGACGACCTGCAGGCCGCGGCGTGGCAGCTGCGGCGCTACCGCCCGGTCGGTCAGCGGATGCGCCCGCGCGCGCTCGGCCGGGCCTTGCTGCTCGAGGATTGCTACAACGCCAACCCGACCTCGGTGGAGTCCGCGCTCGAGACGCTGCGCGGCTGCGCCGGCCCGCGGGTCGCGGTGCTCGGCGAGATGCGTGAGCTCGGCCCCGACGCCGAGGCGCTGCATCGTCGCGTCGCTCGCGCCGCGGCCGGTGTCGACGCCTTGGTCGCCGTCGGGCCCTTCGCCGCCGCCATGGCCGAAGAGGCCGCCGCGCTCGGTGTCGTCGCGAGCGCCCACGCTGCCGACGCCACGGACGCCGCCGCGCAGGCCGCCCTGCACGCCTTGGGCGACGCCGGCGGCACCGTCTTGGTCAAGGCCTCCCGCGGCGCTCGACTCGAACGCGTCGTCGATGCCCTCTCCGCCCGCGTCGCCCCGCAGGAGGTCGCCTGATGTTCCTCTGGCTCTCGGAGCTGCTCCGCGATCAGTTCAGCGCGCTCAACGTCTTTCGGTACGTGACGTTCCGCACCATCGGCGCGGCCGGCACGGCGCTGCTGATCGGCTTGTGGCTCTACCCGTGGTTCATCCGGTTGATGCAACAGCGCCAGTTCGGCCAGGTCGTGCGCGACGACGGCCCGGAGTCGCACTTCAGCAAGCGCGGCACACCGACGATGGGAGGCCTGCTGATCTTGGTCAGCCTCTCGGTGACGACGCTGCTGTGGGCGGACCTGTCCAACCCGCACGTCTGGATGACGATGGTGCCGACGCTCGCCTACGGCGTGCTGGGATTCTTCGACGACTATTGGAAGATCCGCGACCGCAACTCCAAGGGCGTGACCGAGAAGCAGAAGTTGGCCGTGCAGTTCGGTGTGGCCGGTGGCCTCTTCGCCGCGCTCTACCTCGGCGCGTTCGGTGCCGAGCTCGCCGATACGAAGCTGTACATCCCCTTCGTCAGCGCCGAGCGCCTGGCCATCGAGTTGCCGTGGTGGGCGTACGCGGGCTTCGCGACCTTCGCCGTCGTCGGCATGTCCAACGCCGTCAACTTCACCGACGGCCTCGACGGCTTGGCCATCGGCCCGATCATCGTCGCGGCGGCCGTCTACGCCGTGCTCTGCTACCTCGCCGGCGCGAGCTTCGGCTTCGTCGTCGACGGTCAGGTGCATCGCTTCGTGGTCAGCGACTACCTGCTGATTCCGAGCGTTCCTGGGATCGCCGAGCTGACCCCGATCGCCGCGGCCGTCATCGGCGCGGGCATCGGCTTCCTCTGGTACAACTGCTACCCCGCGCAGGTCTTCATGGGCGACGTCGGCGCGCTCGCGCTCGGCGGCACCCTCGGCATGTTCGCGGTGCTGAGCAAGAACGAGCTGCTGACGGTCATCATCGGCGGCGTGTTCATCATCGAGATGCTCTCGGTGATCATCCAGCGCTACTCGTTCAAGTTGCGCGGCAAGCGGGTCTTCCGCATGGCGCCGATCCACCACCACTTCGAGAAGCTCGGCTGGCCCGAGCCGCGGGTCACGCTGCGATTCTGGATCTTCAGCGTGATCCTCGGCCTGGTCGCTCTGGCCAGCCTCAAGCTGCGTTGACGCGAGGAGTCTCCGACCATGCCACTCGTCCAAAACGTCACGTCCCAACTGCTCGATGCCTCGCCCGCCCCGGCCGAGGTGCAGGCGGGCGCGCCCGGTGCGTCGTCCGAGCGCGATCCCGTCGCGTTCACGGTGCCGACGCCGGTCGGGATGGATTGGGTCTTGCTCGGCGCGGTCCTCGCGCTGGCCACCATCGGCGTGGTGATGGCGTTCTCGGCCTCGTACTACCTCGCAGTGCATCGTCTGCGTGACGAGTTCTACTTCCTCGACCGCCACATCCGCTACGCCGTGGTCGCGACGATCGTGCTCTTGGTCGGCTCGCGCGTGCCCTATCAGGCGCTCCGACAGGCGGCGCGTCCGGGGCTCATCGTCTCGATCGCCTTGCTCGTGCTGGTGCTGATGTTCGGCGAGACGCGGAACGGCTCAACCCGCTGGATCTTCGGTTTCCAGCCGGCGGAGCTCGCCAAGCTCGGTTTCATCGTCTTCATGGCGCACGCCCTGGTGCGTCGCGTCGAACGCGGCACGTTGCGGAGCTTTATCCATGGCATGACGCCCCTGCTCTTGGTGTACTTGGTCTTCGTCGGCCTCCTGATGAAGCAACCCGACATGGGCACCTCGTTGGTGCTCGGCGTGCTGGTCTTCGGCATGGCCTTCGTCGCCGGCGCGCGCGTGGCGCCGCTGTTCCGCGCCGGCGCCGCCGTCGTGCTGGTCGCGGGCGCCTTCATCGCGCAGAACCCGATGCGGCTCGAGCGCTTCCGCTCCTGGCTCGACCCCTTCGGCACCTTCCACGGCAAGGGCTACCAGCTCGCCAACTCGATCCTTGCGGTCGCGGTGGGTGGTCCGTTCGGCCGAGGGCTCGGCGCGAGCCAGCAGAAGCTCGGCTTCTTGCCCGAGGCGCACACCGATTTCGTGCTCGCCATCATCGGCGAGGAGCTCGGCGTGGTCGGCATCTCGCTCGTCGCAGCGCTACTGCTGACGGTGGTTTGGCGCGGCTTCCGCATCGCGGCGCGTGCGCAGGATGAGTTCGGCCGCTTGGTCGCCTTCGGCATCACGCTGCTCATCGGCACCCAGACCGCCGTGAACTTCGGCGTCGTGCTCGGCCTGCTGCCGACCAAGGGGCTGACGCTGCCCTTCGTCTCGTATGGCGGCACCTCGCTGATCGTGATGGCGGCGGCGGTCGGCGTCCTGCTGAGCATCGGCCGTGGCGGCGATCCCGATTGGCGTGAACACCTGCCCGAGCTGCCCGAGTGGGGCCGCAACGACGGGCCGCGCAACCGGCGCTGGCGCCGCAAGCGGAGGGAGGCGTGAGCGCGAGCCGTCTCGCCATCGCCGGCGGCGGTACCGGGGGCCACGTGAACCCGGCGCTCGCCATCGCCGACGCCTGGGTCGCCGCGGGCGCCGAGGCGCCGCTGTTCATCGGCACGGCGCAGGGGCTCGAGACGCGTCTGGTACCGCAGCGGGGCTATCGGCTCGAGCTCGTCTCCGGCAGTCGGCTGGTCGGCGCGGGGCTGCTCGGCAAGCTGCGCGGCATGTTCGGCTTGGTGCAGGGCGTGCTCGAGGCGCGGCGGTTGCTGCGTCGCGACAGCGTCGGGTTGGTCGTCGGCGTCGGCGGCTACGCCAGCGGGGCGGCGCTGCTGGCGGCGCGAACGCTCGGCATCGGCACCGCCATCCACGAGAGCAACGCCGTGCCCGGCTTGACCAACAAGGTCCTCGGCCGCTTGGTCGACCGCGTCTACCTCGGCTTCGAGGCCGCCGCGAGCGCCTTCCCCGCGAGCAAGGTCGTGGTCGTCGGCAACCCGGTGCGTCCCGAGATCGCGGCCCTGCAGCAGCAGGAGCACGCCGCGCCCGCAGCCGGTGCGCCGCGGCGGGTCTTGGTCGTCGGCGGATCGCAGGGCGCGCTCTTCCTGAACCAGCAGGTCCCTGCGCTGCTCGGCGCGCTGGCGGAGCAGGGCGTGGCGATGCGGGTCCGGCACCAGGTCGGCAAGCTCGACGCCGAGCCGGTGCGCGCGGCGTACGCCGCTGCCGGCATCGACGCCGAGGTGGTGACCTACATCGACGATATGGCCGGCGAGCTCGCCGTCGCCGACTTCGCCATCACCCGCAGCGGATCGGGAACGGTCGCCGAACTCGCCGCGGCGGGGCTGCCGGCGCTGCTGGTGCCCTTCCCCTACGCCGCCGGTGACCACCAAGCAGCGAACGCAGCGGCCTTCTGCGCCGGCGGCGCGGGGCATTGGTGCCGGCAACAATCCTGGGACGTGCAAAAACTGGCGCGCGATCTCCACCCGTTGTTGACTGATAATGCGTCGTGGATCCGGGCAAGCGCAGCCGCGCGGGCGGTTGCGCGACCCGCGGCGGCCGCGGCGCTGGTGCAGGACTGCGAGCAGTGGTCCGGGAGGCGCGCGTGAAAACCGAAAAGCGCACGTTTTGGTCCCGGCTGCGACGTCCCTCGACGCCGCCAGCACAGAACCGCCCGGCGCAGGACCAAGAGCCGGTGGTCTTCTGGCCGCGCGTCGCCAACGCCGTCGCCGCGTCGGTCGCGCTCGCGCTGCTCTTCGCCGTCGCCACGAGCTACGACGTCTGGTCCCAGCGCACGCGGCAGTTCAAGGTCCGCGGCTTCGAGATCCACGGTCAGCATCGCGCCTGGGCCGCGCAGGTGCAGCATGCCTCGGGCCTGCGTCACGGCAGCCCGCTCTTCGGCGTGCAGGAAGCCGACCTCGCCGCCGCTGTCACCGAGCTGCCGTGGGTGGCGCGGGCGACGGTCCACATCCGGATGCCCGGCACCGTCGAGATCGAGGTCCACGAGCACGAGCCGGCCGCGCTGCTCTCGGACGACGGGCTCTGGGTCATCGACGCCCGCGCGCAGGTCGTCAAGCCCTTGGATCCGGGCGAAAAGGTGGACGTCCCGATGTTGACGGGGGTCGCGTTGGCCGACTTGCTGCCGCCGCTGCCGGGCCTGTACGCCGCGCTGCGCACCCTGCCGTGGGTCGGTGCCGTCGGTCGCCGCATCGAGGTCGAGTGCCGCACCCGTCGCGCCCTCACCCGGAGTCGAGCGCAGGCGATGCTGCGGCTCTACGAGCGGGTGCAGGAGAGCGACGTGGCCGAGATCTTCGAGGTCGGCGAGCTGGCCTGGGACGAGGTCACCGGCGCCACGCTGGTGCGCGCAGACGACGGTGCCGAGCTGCGCCTCGGCCACATCGACGACGACGACCAGGCACGGCAGCTCGACCGCGCTGCGCGGTTGCTCCACACGCTGAAGGGCCGCGGCGAGCGACTGCGCTACGCGCTGCTCGACGACACGCTCCGCCCCGAGCGGATCATCGTCGTGACGGCACCGGCCAATCACGACACGCAACACGGAGGCCCGGTTGGCGGACCGCAGGCCCCGAAGCCGCCGCAGGCGCGGCCGTAGACGAGAGGGAGGGTTCCACATGGCGCGCAAGGACGAGGTCATCGTTGGCTTGGACGTCGGCACCACGAAGGTGGCCGCCGCGGTCGGCGAGGTGAAGGAAGACGGCACGGTCGACATCGTCGGTGTCGGCATGAGCCCGTCGCACGGCATCAAGAAGGGCGTCGTGGTCAACGTCGCCGACACCATCGACGCGATCCGCCGCGCCGTGCACGAGGCCGAGTTGATGGCCGGCTGCACCGTCAACGCGGTCTACGTCGGCGTGTCGGGCGCGCATCTGCGCTCGTTCAACAACCGCGGCGTGGCGACCGTGCAGGGCACCGAGGTGACCGAGGACGACGTCGAGCGGGTGATCGAGAACGCCCGTGCCGTCCAGATCCCCGCCGACCGCACCATCCTGCACACCGTGCCGCAGGAGTTCCTCGTCGACGACAACGACGGCTTCAAGGACCCGATCGGCATCAACGGCAACCGCCTGCAGGTCGGCGTCCACATCATCACGGCGCTGCAGAGCGGCGTGCAGAACGTCACGCAATGCGCCGAGCGCGCCTGCCTGCACGTGCTCGGCACCTACTCCGAGCTGCTCGCCTCCTCGGTCGCCGTGCTCGAGCAGGACGAGAAGGAGCTCGGCGTGGTGCTGGTCGACATCGGCGGCGGCACCACCGACGTCGCGGTCTACCACGACGGCGCCATCGTCCACTCGGCCGTGCTGCCCGTCGGCGGCGACCACATCACCCACGACATCGCCGTCGGCCTGCGCACGCCGCGCACCGAGGCCGAGCGCATCAAGCTCAAGCACGGCTGCGCGCTCTCCTCGATGGTCGGTGAGGACGAGGACATCGACGTCGCCTGCGTCGGCGGCCGCGAGCCGACCAGCCGCAAGCGCACGCTGCTCTGCGACATCATCGAGCCGCGCGTCGAGGAGATCTTCCGCCTGGTCGAGCGCGAGATCGTGCAGAGCAACTTCGCCGACGTGCTCGGCTCGGGCGTCGTCGTCACCGGCGGTACCACGCTGCTGCCCGGCATCGCCGAGATCGGCGAAGACGTCCTCGGTCTGCCCGTCCGCATGGGCCGTCCGCGCCCGACCGGCGGCTACTACGAGCTGGTCAAGGCGCCGAGCTACTCCACCGCCGTCGGCCTGGTGATGCTCGGTGCGCAGAACATCGAGGCCGCGCGTCGGCCGCGCAAGCAGCCCGCCAAGGGCGCCAAGGCCGGCGGCAAGACGTCGTTCGGCGCCAGCATCATCGAGATCATCCGCAACGCTTTCGACTAAACCCAACGCCCCGCCTCTCCCCTTCTCGCCTGCAGGAGCCCTCGGATGTTCGAACTCGTCGACATGGAGCCCGCCTCGCCACCCGGTGCCCGTCTCAGGGTCTTCGGCGTCGGCGGTGCCGGCGGTAACGCCGTCAACAACATGATCCGCGCCGGCCTCGCCAACGTCGAGTACGTCGTCGCCAACACCGACGTGCAGGCGCTCGGTCGCAACGACGCGCGGGTCAAGCTGCAGATCGGCGCGGAGATCACGCGCGGCCTGGGCGCCGGCGCCCGCCCCGAGGTCGGCGCGCGTGCCGCCGAGGCCGACGAGGCCGCGATCCGCGACGCCATCGGCGACGCCGACATGGTCTTCGTCACCGCCGGCATGGGCGGCGGTACCGGCACCGGCGCCGCCCCGGTCGTCGCCCGCATCGCCCGCGACGCCGGCGCGCTGACCATCGGCGTCGTCACCCGCCCGTTCCGCTTCGAGGGCCGCCAGCGTGGCCGCCGCGCCGACGCCGGCCTGACCGAGCTCGCCGAGCAGGTCGACACCCTCATCGTCATCCCGAACGACCGTCTGCTCGAGATCGCCGGCAGCGACACCACCCTCGAGGACGGCTTCCGCCTCGCCGATTCGGTGCTGCTCGACGCCGTCCGCAGCATGACCGACATCATCCAGACGCCCGGCCTGGTCAACGTCGACTTCGCCGACGTCGTCACCGTGATGCAGTCCTCGGGCCTGGCGCTCATGGGCACCGGCATCAGCGAGGGTGAGAGCCGCGCCCGCGAGGCCGCCCACGCCGCCATCAGCAGCCCGCTGCTCGAGGGTGTCGACTTGGCCCGCGCCACCGGCCTGTTGGTCAACCTGACCGGCGGCCCGGGCATGACGCTGCGCGAGGTCGACGAGGCGATGTCGCTGATCCAAGACGCCATCCACGAGGACGCAGAGACCATCTTCGGCGCCGTCATCGATCCGTCGATGGGCGCCGCGATGCGGATCACCGTCGTCGCCACCGGCTTCGGCGAGACGGACCAGCCCGCGCTCTCGGACCGCCCGACCATCCGCACCGACGATTTGCGTGGCCCGAGCGGCGGCGGAAAGCGCGGTGGTGCTGGTCCCGCCGGCGGCAATGGCCCGAAGAACGCCGCGCCGTCGTTGCCGCTCTTCGCCGTCGAGTCCGAGCATGGCGCCGAGGAGCCGGTGACGGTCGTCGTCGGCGCGGGTCGTGCTGCCATGGCCGAGGCGAGCGCCGCCATGCCCGCACGCTCCGCTGCCTCCACCGCCGTGGTCGATTTCGGCCGCGTCGTCGGCACGCCGGTGATGGCGGCGACTCCGGGACCGGTCGCGACCGCGCAGAGCCCGATCACGTCCGAGCCCGTCGCGCTCGGCACGCCGGCGTTGGTGATCCGGACGGGCACGCGGCAGGAGGGCGTCAAGCGTCAGCCGCTGATGCGCAATCCCTTCAGCGACGAACAGCAGCTCGGCGACCTCGACGCGCCGGCTTATCTGCGCAAGTAGCGGCTACGGCGTCGCCTGCGCCGTGGTCGGGCCCGCCTTGGCGTGGCCCGATGCGGGGTAGCGCTCGGCGGCCTGCAGCAACCGCTCGGCGAGCATCTCGGTCGTGATCGCCTCGGGTAGCAGGTCGTGACTGCCGTCGGGCATGTAGATCACGTAGGCGGGGATGCCCGAACGACCGAGCTTGTCGAGCCAATCCTCGAGCTCCTCGTTCTCGTTGGTCATGTCCGCCTTCATCGGCAAGATCTGCGTCTCCTGCAGCACCGAGCGGATGCGCTCGGTCTCGATGAACAGGCGCTCGTTGGCCTTGCAGTTGGCGCACCACTCGGCGGTGAAGTCCATGAACACGGGGCGCTTGCGCGAGCGCTCGGTGGCGACGCGGGTGGCGTCGAAAGGAGCCCAGTTGATGTGGTCGTCGACCACCACGGCGTCGCTGGCTGCCGCGACCGTCGCCGCCTTCGGGGGCGGCGTCAGATCGATGAGGTAGAAGCCGGCCACGGCGACCATCACGGTCGCGATGCCGCGGACCGTCATCCGACGGGCGAACGAGTGCAGCAGACCGCCGAAGTGGTCGAGCGACCAGAGCGCGACGCCGAGCACCAGCAAGAACCCGAGGAAGAGCGTCGACGCGGGCCGCGAGATCTGCGCCTGCAGGGTGCCGTAGAGCCACACCGCCGCCGCGAGCAGGGTGAAGCCCATCAACGTCTTGAAGGTCTCCATCCACGCGCCGGGGCGCGGCAGGAGCTTGCCGATCGCGGGCACGAAGCTGATCAGCAGGAAGGGCGAGGCCAGGCCGAAACCGATGAAGCTGAACATCAGCAGCGTCTGCCACCAGACCGCGCCGCTGCCGAGCGCGAACGCCGCCGCCGAGCCGAGGAAGGGCGCCGAGCACGGGGTCGACATGATCGACGCGACGATACCGTTGACGAACGTGCCGAAGTAGCCCTCGCCGCCCTTGCCGCCGTCGATGCTGACGGTGAACTCGAACACACCCAGCGAGTTCAATCCGAACGCGAAGATCAGCGCCGTCATGCCGGCCACGAACGCCGGGCTCTGGAACTGCATGCCCCAGCCGAACGACTCGCCCGAGGCGCGCACCGCGATCACGGCGACGGCGAAGACCAAGAAGGTCGCCATCACGCCGGCGGTGTACGCGAGGCCGTGCATCCGGTTCTCGCGCGGGGCGTCACCTGCGTGCTCGATGACGTGGAAGACCTTCATCGTGAGCACCGGCAACACGCACGGCATCACGTTGAGGATCACGCCGCCGAGGAACGCGGCACCGATATATCCGAAAATCGTTGCGTCCATTGGTCGACCCTGGTGCGGCGCTCGCCGCTCGCGGCCCAGTATTGTAGCGCAACCCGCCGCTTCGGCAAAAGGGAGAGGTCCGCACCGGCCCGCGGCATTCCCCCTCCGCCGGGGACGTGCTACAGACGCCTCCGGCCGCGTCCGCGTTACGCGGCCGGGAGGCACGCGGATGAGCGAGACGTCAGCACGCGGCAAACGCAAGCGAAAGCAGCGGTCCGCGCTCGGCGAAGAGCTGCTCAACCTGCCCAATATGCTGACCATGGGTCGCGTCGCGGTGATCCCGATCGTGATGTGGCTGCTCGCGGCGAGCGATCCCGCGCTGGCCGGCGAGTGGTCTGCCCGTCGCGCGACGTTCTGGGCGACCTCGCTCTTCTTTCTCGCTTCGGTGACGGATTTCCTCGACGGCTGGCTCGCACGCCGGCTGAACCTGCAATCGGCGTTCGGGCGTTTCATGGATCCGCTCGCCGACAAGCTCCTCGTGATGGCCGTGCTGATCGAGCTCGTGGCCCTGGACCGCGCACCCACCTGGTTGGTCACGCTGCTGCTCTCGCGCGAGATCGGCATCACCGGCCTGCGCGCAATCGCCACCGAGGAGGGCATCGCCCTCTCCTCGGATCGCTTCGGAAAATGGAAGACTGCGCTGCAGATGACCGGGCTCGCGGGGCTGATGCTGCACTTCACCACCGTGACCGACTTCGGCCTGTTCGCGGCACCGATCGACTTCCACCGCGTCGGCTTCGCGCTGATGCTCGGCAGCATGGTCTTCTCGCTGCTCTCGGCAGGCGGCTACATGGCGACCTTCCTGCGCGGCGCGTTCGGCCTGCAGAACGCGCGCCGAACCGTGACGGACTGACGAGCCGGCGGGCCATCGGCGCGGCCGGCGCACCGCGCTGCCGGCTCTGTGAGACCTCCCAGCGAAATCGCGACGATCGGATCGAGATCTGGCGCGTCGGCCGGGCGCTGCTATCGTGGAAGTGAAGTGCTGGCGCTCGTGCTGCGTAGACCTCGCAGCGCGACCGCCGTCGCCAACGGAGTTCCATGACCGGCAGGGACCCACGTCACGCGCGCCTCTGGCTCCGCACCGTGATCGCCGCGCTGACGCTCACCTGCCTGCCGGACGCCGCCTTCGCCGCCGATCGGACGCCGGCCGCCTCGCCGGTGCCGCTGCGTGACGCCGACCTGGCTCGCCGCGACGCCGATCGCGCCCGTCCCGCCGGACGCCGGGACGTCGCGCAGACCATCGACGCCGACGTCATGCCGCTCTGGCAGCGTCCGCACCCGCGCATCGACAGCCGCGCCCGCGGCTCGATCGCCATCGGCACCGTGACCGAAGGCTTCCTCGTCGCGCCTGCCGAGGTGCCCGTGCAGGGCAAGCACCACTACGTGCTCGACAAGATCGCGCCGCGGAACACCCGCTTCACGACCGACGAGATGCGCGGGCTGCTCCTGTGCACCGCGCAGAAGTTGCACCGCCGCCACCGCGATCAGCGCTTGGGCTTGGGCAACCTCTCGCGTGCCGGCGGCGGCGACGTTCCGTGGAGCGTCTCGCACAACAACGGCCGTGACGCCGACATCGCCTTTCTCGCCCGGACCCCGGCGGGCAAGGCCGCCGTGCCCGATTTCCTGTACCACTTCGGACGCGATCTGGTCGCCCACGACGCGCCCGAGCCGATGGTCTTCGACGTCGCCGCGAATTGGACGCTGGTGCGCTCGTTGCTCGAATGCGAGCAGCAGCGCGGTGTCCACATCGACTATCTCTTCGCGGCGCGCTGGTTGCAGCGGGCGATGCTGCTCTACGCCAGCGCGGCCGAGGAGCCGGCCGAGGTGATCGCCCGGGCCCGGCGGATCTTGCATCAGCCGCGGCGGGCGGCGGCGCACGCCGACCACCTGCACTTGCGCATCGGCTGCCCTCGCGACGACCTTCAAGAAGGCTGTCTGGACAAGAGCCGCGCACCAGCCACCGCGATCGGCCAGGCGGCACCGGTGAAGCGCAGACTCCCGGCCGTTCGTCGAGCGCTGTCGCACCGCGACCCTGCGCGCCGGGCCGGCGCGGCGGAGCTGCTCGGGCTGTACCGAGACGAAGCGGCGCGCCCGGCGCTCGAGCGGACGCTTCGCGATCCGAACGCCGAGGTCCGCAAGGCCGCGGTCGTGTCACTGCTGCAGCTCGGCGACGAGGCGTCGCGCCGCGCGTTGCGTCGCGCCTTCGACCGCGAGGAGGACCCGCGCGTGGCGTCGGCGATGCTGCGTGGTTGGCTCGAAGCCGGCGACTACGGTGCCTTGCTCGCCGCCGTCGCCGATCCGCGCGCGCTGCGCTACGCCGACGGCACGCCGCTGCTCGTGCGCTCGTTCGCCGCGACCTTGCTCGGTCATTCGGGCGAGCTTGCCCCGTTGCGTGCCCTCGCCGCGATGTTGCGCGACCCTGCCGGGGCTGCCCGCCACGCCGCCCGCGCGGCGCTCGAGCGTCTGACCAATCACGCCACGGTCGATCTCGCCCTCGAGGCCGGCGACGGGCACGACGAGGCGGCCGTCTGGGAGCGCTTTCTGGCGCGATTGCCCAAGCGCAGCAAGCGGATCGACGTCGTCCTCGAGGGATTCGTCCGCCGCGGCCTGCCGGTGACCGGCGTCAGCCGCGCCGAGGTCGTCCGCCTCGCGGCGGCCCTCGCGCTTCCGCCGCCGTACAGCGACAACGCCGTGATCTTGCTCGGCCGCGCCTTGCGCTACCAGCCGGAAGACGGGCGCGGTTCGCGGGCGACGCCGCTCGAGTTCTGGATGCCCTGGTTGGAGCGCCGGTCCCTGATCCACCCCGACGCCGTGGCGCGGGTGCAGCAGGGGTTGCAGCGCGACGGCCTCGCCGCCGGTACCCTCGCCACGCCGCTCTGACGCGCGACGCGCTTCGAATTCCGCGGAACTGGCGGGACGCGGTGGCCTAGAGACGCGACCAGAAAATGCAGGTTCGCATTTTCTGGCCGAGTCTCTCGTCTGTTGTCTGGGGGGCTGGGCGCCCCCTGGTCGCGAGAAGCGCGGTTCTCGCGAACCATCCCCCTCCT
>JBEARB010000146.1:0-9064 GCA_041163625.1 Pseudomonadota bacterium
GCGTTCGGCGGGCGCGAAGACATCTCGATCCAGATCTACCTCGGCCTCGCGGCGCTGCGGCTCGGCCGGCCGGTGCGGATCCAATACACCCGCGAGGAGTCGATGATCGCGCGCCACAAGCGGCATCCGATCGAGGTCGACTACACGCTCGGCGCTCGCGCGGACGGCACCTTCACCTTCGCCGAGGTGCTGATCCGCACCGACGAGGGCGCCTACGCCTCGACCGGCCCCGCCGTGCTGCGCAAGGCCGTGAGCCATTGCACGGGCCCGTACCGGGTGCCGAACGTGCACGCCGACGGCGTCGCCATCTTCACCAACACCTGCCCGACCGGCGCGATGCGCGGTTTTGGCGCCTGCCAGCTCGCCATCGCCTACGAGGGCGCGGTGGCGGCGATGGCCGAGGCGCTCGGCATCGACGTGCTCGAGCTCAAGCGCCGCAACCTGCTGCGCGACGGTGACGCGCTGACGACCACGCAGACCGTGCCGATCGCCAGCGGCATCGAGTGCATGGACGCCGCGCTGGCCGCGTTCGGCTGGGACGCCCGCGACCGCAGCCATCCGGCGCCGCATCTGCGCCGCGGCTACGGCGTGAGCACCATCTGCTTCGGCGTCGGCTACGGCGACGGCTACCCCGACCGCAGCTTCGGCCAGGTGCGCTTCGCCGAGGACGGCGTGCTCGAGGTGCGCTCGGCGGGCGTCGAGGTCGGCCAGGGTCTGCACGGGCTGCTGGCGCAGATCGCGGCCGAGGTGCTGGGCGTGCCGGCGGAGTCGGTGCGCGTCATCGGCTCGGATACGGCGACGACGCCCGAATCGGGTAGTTCGTCGGCGACGCGCCAGACGGTGTTCTCGGGCAACGCCATCAAGCTCGCGGCCGGCGAGGTGCATCGGCAGCTGATGGACGCCGCCGGCTCGATGCTGGCGCTGCATTGGGAGGACCTGGAGATCCGCGACGGCGTCGTGCGCGGCATCCACCAGCCCGAGGTGCAGGCGCCGCTGCCGATGGTGGTGCGCGCGGCCCGCGACCGCGGCTTCTCGCTCGACCATACCGCGCTCTACCAGCCGCGCACCGTGCCGGGCGGCGCGGGTACGGGCCTGTCGCCGCGCGCGTTCCTGACCTACATGTTCGCGAGCCACGTGGCCGAGGTGCTCGTCGACATCGAGACCGGCGAGGTGCGCGTGCAGCGCATCACCGCGGCGCACGACGTCGGCGTGGCCATCAACCCCCGCGAGGTCGCCGGCCAGATCGAAGGCGGCGTCGCGCAGGGTCTCGGCATGGCGTTGATGGAGGAGGTCGTCACCCGCGACGGCCGCATCCTCAACCCGAGCTTCACCGACTACATCATCCCGACGATGGTCGACGTGCCGCCGATCCTCTCGGTCATCGTCGAGCGCCCCGACCTCGAGGGCCCGTTCGGCGCCCGCGGCGTCGGTGAGCCGCCGCTGATCGGGACGGTGCCGGCCGTCCTCGGCGCCATCGCCGACGCGACCGGCGTGCCGATGCGGCAGACGCCGGCGACGGCCGAGCGCGTCTGGCAGGCCTTGCAGCAGCGCCCCGCCTGGAACGAAGGCGCCGGCGGGGAGGCCTGATGGCGACCGCGCTGCTGCTGACGCTGCTGATCGGCGTCTCCATCGTGGTGCAGGGCGGCGTGAACGCGCGGCTGGCGCAGCAGGCCAACCTCTGGCTGCTGCTGACGGTCGGCAACGTCGTCTGCACCATCGGCTCGACCATCGCTTGGCTGGTCGTCCGCAAGGGCGGCCCGATCGGCGAGGAGCTCGCGCGCGTGCCCTGGGCGGTGTGGGCGCCGAGCATCGCCGGCTTCGTGATCATCTCGGGGATGCCGATGGCGATTCAGCGCATCGGCGTGTTCCGCGCGGTGATCTTGGTCATCGCGGTGCAGATCTTGGCCGGGCTGGTCTGGGACAAGGTCGTCTCGGACCAAGCCATCACGGCGACGCGTCTGGCCGGTGCGGCCCTGGTCTTCGGCGGCGGGCTGCTCGTCATGCGCGCGTAGCGCCGCGACCGAATCGCAGCGCCACGCGCGCACCGACTCAGTAGCTGAAGATCTCGGACGTGCCGCTCTTCAGGTGCACGCGGCCGATCGACCACGCGTTGACCACGAACATGTACTCGGCGCTGGTCGGGTGCATCCAGAAGCCGCGCTCGAGCACCAGGCCGTTGTTGCCCCAAGCGCCGAGCTTCTTGCAGCCGATGCCCTTGTAGTCGCGGTCGTTCTCCGGGCACCACAGCGGCTCGGAGGTGCCCTTGGCCGGGTCGTACAACAGCGTCGAGGACGAGAAGCCCATCTGCCAGAACAGCTTGCGGTAGTCGTCCCAGACGATGTGCGTGTCGCTGCTGCCGGTGTTGTTGTCGTCGACGCCGTAGGTGTGCAGCGGCTTGCGGTCGCCGGTCGCGACGTCGATCTCCCAGAGCGCGTCGGTCAGCTCGACCGAGACGTAGAGCTTGTTGTCCTTCCAGAGCAGCCCCTTGTACGGCCCGGCCTGCGGCTCCGGGCCCTTGCCGATCGAGACGCCGTTGTAGAGCACGTTGTCGGCGCCGACCTTGGTGCGAGTGACGAAATCGCAGGTCTTGCCGTCCTTGCCGCCGTAGGGGTTGGCGGCGTTGTCGAGGTTGAAGCCGAGGTGATTGCTGCGCCAGACGTACTCACGGTCGCCGCTGGTCGGGTCGACGCGGATCACGTCGACGCCCGGCACCAGGCTCGCGCCGATCCGAACGTAGCCGTAGCTGGCGACGTAGTACTTGCCGTCCGGGCCATTCTGCACCGCGAAGGGGTAGGACAGCACGGGGCCCTTGCCGATATCCATGATGCCGGTCTTCGGATCTTTGAAGCGGCCCGAGATCAGGCGGCGCTTGCGGGTCTCGGCATCGATGGCGACGACGGCACCGACATCGATGGTGATCTTGTTCTCGGGCCAGACCGTCTCGTGGCGTGGATCTTCTCGTCGCCACGCACGCAGCGGCGCGAGGTGCCGGGCTTGCCGACGAGGTAGTCGTCGAGGCTGCCCTCCTTGATGGAGTTGCCGTAGAGCGCGTCGACGTGGACGTCGCCGGCGAACTTCTTGGCGACCTTCTTGCGCGCGATGACCTCGCCGGGCTTGCCCGTGCCGTCGTCGCGGGCGAGCACGACCCACGCCGGCTTGTCGAAGCTGTAGGCGCGCTTGGCCACCACGTTGCGCGGATCGTCGGTCGGCCTGCAGCCGGGCATCGCGCGGGCGGTGGAGCCGCCGGCGCCGGTCGATTCGGCGCGCCTCGGCGTGCTGTGGTCGTTGCGTGCCGAGGTGCTCGCTGGCGGCGACGCCGGTTCGGTCGAGGGGCAACTGCGGGCCGTCGGGTTCGACGCGACGACCGCGACGGCGGTGGCGAGCGCGGCGGTGGCGGCGCAGGGCGAGCCGGCTGCGCGGGCGGCGCTGGTGGCGCTGCTCGACGCCTGGATCGCGGGCGCGCTGGGGTGTCACGTCGGATAGCGCCGTGGTCGCGGCGGGTACGAGAGCTCGACGTGGCGTCGCTCAGCGCGGCGGCGACGGGCGCTCGTTGGCGGGCTTGATCAGCGCCGAGAGCGGATAGCCGGCCGCTTCGATCCGCCGCATCACGTCGGCCTCGACTGCGGGCTCGAGCTTGGGCGTGCGGGCGAGCAGCCAGAGGTATTGGCCCTTCGGCTCCGCGACCAACGCCCAGCGATAATTCGGTTCCAGCTCGATGACCCAATAGTTGCCGTAGAAGGGCCGCCCGTCGAAGTGCCAGACACTTCGACGAGAGCCCACTCCATCACGGCCGTCGATCCGGGCGCCTCGCGCATGGCCATCCCCTTCGTCCGCGCGAAGCTGCGGATCGCAGCGCTGTTCCGCAGCCGGGGCGCCGCCACCGCGTAGCACCGAAGCGGCACGCACTGGACATCGTCCAAATTCGCTCCGAGACTCCTTCGGCGCGCCCACCCCGAATCGCGCCGAAGGAGCGAATCCCATGAAGAAGCTCGGAATCGCCGCGGGCGTCGTCGTCCTGCTCGTCGCCGCTCTGGTGGGCTTCGCCTCGACCCGTCCGGACAGCTACACCGTCGAGCGCAGCCGCACCTACGAGGTACCCGCCGCCACGGTCTGGGGCATCGTCAGCGACATGAACCAGTTCCCGAAGTGGTCGCCGTGGCAGAAGATGGATCCGGCGATGAAAATCGCCGTCGAGGGCGCGCCCGCGAGCGTCGGCCACAAATACACGTGGGTCAGCGAAGCCGGCGCCGGCAAGGGCTCGATGACCGTCACCGCGGTCGAGCCCGGCAAGCGCATGGACATCGCGCTCAGCTTCCTCGAGCCCTTCCCCTCGGAAGCCGTCACCGCCTACATCGTCAGCGAAGAGGGCGGCAAGGCGACGATGACCTGGACCATGACCGGCCAGAACAACCTCGGCGCCAAGGTCATGGGCCTGTTCATGAGCATGGAGTCGATGATCGGCAAGGACTTCGAGGACGGTCTCGCCAACCTCGACAAGGTCGTTGCCGAGCCCGGCGCGTAGCACGCGCTAGACGACTTCGACCCGTGCGCCCCGCGCGACCGGGAGGATGCCCGCCGACCGCAACGCCATGTTGGTCAGTTGCAGCCACCGCACGACGACCCTCGAGGACTCGGGTTTCGGAACGGCATTGCAGATCGCCTTGGCCTCTTGGAGGCGCCAGCCCACGGCTCGGTCGAACCAGACATCCACCGTCATCGCCTCCGGCTCGTCGAAGTGATAGATGCGGCGCTTGGGGTCATCGCGGACGAGCGGCCAGTAGCCCGCCACGCAGTTGTACATCCGATTGCCTTCGTCGCTGAGCGCAACGCGCGTGCGCAGCGCGTGGATCCCCACCCCCTCGGGCGGCGCCGAGACGCGCACCGACACCTCGACAAGACGCGGTACGGGCGCAGCGGTCGACGCGACGAGGGCTGGTTCGAGCCTCTGTCGCGCAGCGGGCGTCATGGGTGCCGGCTCCGGTGCAACGGGCGCCACCCGCACCGGTAGGCGTCGGTAGCGCTCGGTCCATCTCGGCTCCAGCGGCGGAGGCGGCGGCGCGGCGCGCAGCGTCGGGCGCTGGCGCTGGCCCCGCCAATCGCGATCGATCCATGGCGCTTCCGCCGGCGCCTGCTGCAACCCGACCAGGACGGCGACGTCGGGCCGGTAACCGAGCAATCCGGCCGACTCGAGGTCCCGCTGCCACGGCCCGTGCGCCACTTTGGTCGGGCGATCGACCGCGGTCCGCGGCGAGAGCGGCGCGAAGGCCCCGCGCATGTCCTGCTGCTCGACCGCGAGCCAGGTCTGCAAGACCTCGGGCGTCGGGCGCTCGAGCTGCAGCAGCAGGTGCAGCGCCGGGCAGCGCCCCTCCGGCCAGCGCTCGACCAAGGTGTGCAGCATCGTGCGGCCCGCGGGATCGTGCGCCCAGCCGACCAATGCGGAGAGCGTCTGCGGGTTGCGGGCCAGATCGGCGGGGAGCGAGCGCAGCCAACGCGGCACCCATTTCGCTTCGGGTAGGCCGCAGAGCGGGACCAGCGCGCGCTGACGCCCCAGCTGACGCTCGGCGATCGCGGCCAACACGGTCGCGCGTACCTCGGCGCTCGGCGCCCGCGCGACGCGATCGGCCAACATCACCAGCAACGCCGGGTTGCCCACCACCCAATCGCGCAACACCGCCGGTTGCACGTGCCGCGTGAGCCAGTGCAGCCCCGGCAGCGCCGCCAGCAGCTCGACCGGCGATTCGTCCAGCACGTCCCACAGCCAGGCGGGGTACCACTCGGCGAGCGCCTCGTCGCCGCCCAGCACGCCGAGCCGGCGGTCGAGCCAGCGCGCGGCGGCGTGGCATTGCAGGTAGGCGTCGAAGGCGGCAGCGGAGACGGGCTCGTCGTCGTAGCTTCGCGGCACGCCGAGTTGGTATTGCAGCCCCGCTCGGGCACGCACGGCGCCACCACGGTCGGCGGCTTGGTAGGCCCGACGGACCACGGCGAGCCTGGTCTCGTCGCCCCGCGACCAGGGCTGCCGCGGCAGGCGCTGCTGCGCGATCGGGGCGAGCAGGCGAAAGGCGATATCGTCGACGTTGTGGCTCTCGCGCAGCCGTGGCCGCAACAGACCGCGCTGCTGCATATCGAGCCAATCGGCGTGCGTGACGCCGTCCCAGCGCGGCGGCTCCAGGTCGGGGCCGCTGACGTACCAGCAGAAGGGTCCACCGCGGCGCAGCTGCTCGGCGAGCGGCCAGACTGCCGTGCGGCCGTCGCCCGGATCGTGGCCGAACAGGACGCCCTCGGCGACGCGCCACGGTCGCGACCAGATCCCTGCCGTGAGGTCGATCCAGCGCGGCACGTCGCCACGCAACGGTAAGTCGGTGAATCCGTAGCGGGTGCCCACGTCGCCTCCCCCGGCCGGCCGGCCGTGCTGTACGTCCGTTCAGTACCGAGCCGGCAGCATCGGGTCAACGCCGCAATTCGCAACAAACGTGGCAACTGCTCGCGATTCTGCTAGTCTGGCGCGTCCGGCGTGCCCCCGAAATCGCCCCCCGACAGACAGGTGTCCGATGCAGTCCAAGCGTGCTTTTCTCAACGTCGACCAGAACTTTCGGTTGTGGAGCGGGGTCGCGATCGCGGTGATCGCGGTCGCCCTCGCGACCGGCTGCGGCTCCGAGGAGACCGGCACCAACAACGCCGGCGGCGGCGGCACGGACGTCGGCGGCGGCGGGGCGGACGGCTCGCTCTTCGGCGACAGCGGCAACGCGGGCCTGGACGCCGGACAAGACGGCGTCACCGGCGTCGACGTGGCCGACGCGGCCGAGGACACCGGCGGCAACTCGGGCAACGGCTGCGAATTCGGCGAGGCCCCCGAGACCGGCGAGCCCGGCGCGAGCTGCACCGGCAACGACGAATGCGACTCGGGTTTCTGCGTGAAGACCGCCGCGGGCGGGCGCTGCACCCGCACCTGCACCGAGTGCTGCCCCTCGGGCTGGGGCTGCCTGCAGGCCCCCGGCGCCGACGCGGTCTACATCTGCCTGCCGCGCCTCGAGGCGCTCTGCCTGCCCTGCGCGGCCGACGCCGAGTGCGCCGAGCGCAACGAGGGCGCGCTCTGCGTGCGCTACGGCGACGGCGAGGCACATTTCTGCGGCGGCGCCTGCAAGAACGACGCGGACTGCCCAGCGAGCTACGCCTGCAAGGACAGCAAGGGCACCGCCGGCGAGGCCAAGCAATGCGTGCGCGCCGCGGGCCTCTGCGAGTGCGGTGAGGTCGCCGTCAAGGAGGGCCTCTCGGCGCTGTGCGAGGTGACCAACACGCTGGGCACCTGCAGCGGTGCGCGCGCGTGCAGCAGCGCGGGCCTCGCGGCCTGCGACGCGGCGACGCCGGCGGCCGAGACCTGCAACGGCAGCGACGACGATTGCGACGGCCAGACCGACGAGGACGTCGTCGCCGGCCCCTGCCAGAACACCAACGAGTTCGGCACCTGCTCGGGTACCTCGAGCTGCACCGACGGCGTGCCGGCGTGCTCGGCACAGGTGCCGGCGGCCGAAGCCTGCAACGGCAAGGACGACGACTGCGACGGCAAGACCGACGAGGGCTGCGACGACGACAAGGACGGCTACTGCGCCGAGGGCATCGCGATCGCCGACCTGCCCGCTTCCTGCACCAGCGCCGAGGGCTGCACGGGCGCGATGCCGCCGTGGTGCGCCAAGGGCATCGGCGACTGCAACGACGCCGACAAGGCGATGAACCCGGGCGGCGTCGAGACCTGCGGCGACAACAAGGACAACGACTGCGACGGCAAGACCGACGTCGCCAGCGACGACCAGACGCCCGTCGGCTGCACCGCCTTCTACGCCGACGCCGACAAGGACGGCTTCGGCAACCCCGACAAGAAGGCGTGCCTGTGCGAGGCGACGGTCGCCTTCCCGGTCGCCGACGCCAAGGACTGCGACGATCTGGACGGCAACGTGAAGCCGGGCGCCAAGGAAATCTGCGGCAACGACAAGGACGACGACTGCGACGGCAGCCAAAACCAGCAGGACGCCGTCGGCTGCACGAACTTCTACAGCGACAAGGACGGCGACGGGTACGGCACCGGCGCGGGGCTGTGCCTGTGCGCCGCCAAGGACGACTACAAGGCGCTCGCAGGAGGCGATTGCGACGATACCAAGAAGGCGTTCTCGCCGATCGCCACCGAGACCTGCGACGGTTTTGACGAGGACTGCGACGGCAGCACCGACGAGGAGGGCTCGCAGGGCTGCAAGGCCTGGTACGCCGACGGCGACAAGGACGGCTGGGGCGATCCGAACAAGTCGGCGTGCCTCTGCGGCGCGAGCGGTCTGTTCGTGACGCTGCAAGCCAAGGACTGCAACGACGGCAACCCGGTCGTGCACGGCGGCATGCAGGAGCTCTGCTACGACAGCATCGACAACAACTGCAACGGCGACACCGACGAGGAAGGCGGCAAGGGCTGCGTCGACTACTACTTCGACGGCGACAAGGACGGCTACGGCGACGCCAGCAAGAAGAAATGCCTCTGCGACAAGGGCCAGGTCGCCGGCTACACCGCCAGCAAGGGAACCGATTGCGACGACAGCACCGGCGCCATCGGCCCCGAGGCCAAAGAGATCTGCGACGGCAAGGACAACGACTGCGACGGCAAGACCGACACCGGCTGCGACAAGGACGGCGACGGCTTCTGCGACGACGCCAAGACCACCGTCGGCAAGCCCGCGGCCTGCCCCAAGGGCGGCGGCGACTGCAACGACGACCCGAATGCCGGCGGCTCGGGCGTCTACCCGGGCGCCAAGGAGCTCTGCAACGGCAAGGACGACAACTGCGGTTCGGGCGCCGACGAAGGCTGCGACGACGACAGTGACGGCTACTGCGACAAGGGTATGACCGTCGTCGGCAAGCCCAGCATCTGCCCGCTCGGTGGCGGCGACTGCAACGACACCGACAAGGCCGTGAATCCGGGTGCCAAAGAGATCTGCAACGACAAGGACGACAACTGCACCGCCGGCACCGACGAAGGCTGCGACGACGACAAGGACGGCTACTGCGACAAGGGCATGACCGTCGT
>JBEARB010000147.1:0-4422 GCA_041163625.1 Pseudomonadota bacterium
GGCCGCTGCGCAGGCCGAGCTCACCGGCCAAATCGTGCAAGTCCAAGCCGGCAAGCCGCTGACGATGAAGTTCGGCAACCGGCAGTTCCAGCTGACCTTCCAGGGGCTCGGCCTGTCGGGGAAGCTCGTCAGCGCCGGCAATCCGTCGGCGACCTGCGGCCAGAAGGGCATCCCGCTGCCGCAGTGGCAGCTCGCCGACATCAACCCGGGAAGCCCGGGCTTCAAGAACACCTACGGCCTCGACGCGTTCGCCGGCAAGAAGGTGGTCGTGGCGTTGGTCTCGGATTGGTGCAACTCGTGTCGGGCGCAGGCGCAGCTGATGCAGAAGCTGCAGGACCAGGCCATCGCGAGCGGCCATTCGGACGTGCAGATGGTGCTGATCGCCGACAAGGCGAAATCCGACCCGAGCCAGCTGATCAAGCAGGTCAAGACCATCCCGATCTTCCAGGACACCTCGGCGGTCAACGCGTGGCTGAAGATGAACGCCGCGCACGCCGGCAAGTTCGCCGGCTCGCAGATCCGCAACAGCGGCTACGGCTACGCCAAGAGCGGCAAGGAGATCATGTACTTCGCGCCGAGCGGCACGGGTTCGCTCAACCTCACCGCGTTCCAGAACGCGGTGATGGGCGTCATCAACGCGCCGGACGATTGAGCCGCACCGACGCCCAGCCCGCCTCCAACGGCAGCTCGCGCCATTGCCCGGGCTCCATGCCCTCGAGCGAGAAGGCGCCGTAGCGCACCCGCAGCAGCCGCTGCACCGGATGACCGACGGCGGCGCAGAGCCTCCGCACTTCGCGGTTCTTGCCCTCGCGCAGCACCAAGCGCAGCCGGCTCTCCTTGCCGCTGCGCTTGTCGACGCGCACGTCGTCGGCCGCGAGCGTCTCGCCACGATCGACCACGCCGGCCTGCAAGCGCGCAACGGCGGCCTCGTCGACCTCGCCTCGTACCAGCACGACGTATTCGCGCTCGACGCCGTGGCGCGGATCGGTGAGCGCGTCGGCCAAGCGGGTGTCGTTGGTCAGCAGCAGCAGCCCGCTCGTCGCGAAATCGAGCCGCCCGACCGGCACCAACCAACCGAGCGCCGCCGGCAGCAGGCCGTAGACCGTGGGCCGGCCGCGGGGATCGTCGCGCGTGGTGACGACGCCGCGCGGCTTGTACAGCAGCACCAACCGCGGTGTGGCGGCGCCGACGGCCTGCCCGTCGACGGTGATGGCGGCGCGCTCGGGGTGGACGGGCTGCTCGGCGTCGCGGGCCACGACACCATCGACCGCGACGCGACCGGCGGCGACCCAACGCTCGGCCTCCTTGCGGCTGCACACGCCGAGCTTGGAGAGCGCGCGGCAGAGCGGGACGGTGCCGGGTCCGCCGCGGCCGAGCAGCCCGGAGCCGCCGGAGGTCCGGGCCGGGCGACCCGAGTGGCTTCGCGGAGGGCGGCGGGGCGGGCGGGGTGGGGGCATGGGCTCCTCGCGGGCCCGTCCATCGGGGCCCGAGCGCAACGCTAGCGCCCCGTCGGTCTCGCCGCTACACTCCGCGCCCCGCCGGCCATGCCGGCGCCCGGAGGACCCTCATGCAGCCGCGCACCGCCGCCCAGATTCGCCGCGCCTTCCTCGACTTCTTCGTGCAGCACGAGCACCGCGAGATGCCCTCGCACTCCCTGCTGCCGCCGGCCGATCCGACGTTGCTCTTCATCAACGCCGGCATGGTGCAGTTCAAGGACTACTTCACCGGCGCGCGGCAGGCGCCCTTCGGCGCGGCGACGACGACGCAGAAGTGCCTGCGTGTCTCCGGCAAGCACAACGATCTCGAGAACGTCGGACGCACGCGCCGGCACCACACGCTCTTCGAGATGCTCGGCAACTTCAGCTTCGGCGCCTACTTCAAGCGCGGCGCCATCGAGATGGCGTGGTCGTTCCTGACCGGGGAGCTCGGGCTGCCGGCCGATCGGCTGTTGGTGACGTACTTCGAAGGCGACGACGCGGTCCCGAAGGACGACGAGGCCGCGGCGCTCTGGGTCGAGATCTCGGGGCTGCCCGCCGAGCGCATCGTGCCGATGACGGCGAAGGACAACTTCTGGGCGATGGGCGACACCGGCCCGTGTGGCCCGTGCTCGGAGATCTATTGGGACCTGCAGCCCGAGAAGGGCGCGCACGATTTCCCGGCCGACGAGGACCGCTACGTCGAGATCTGGAACCTCGTCTTCATGCAATACGACCGCCAGCCGAGCGGTGAGCTGCACGCGCTGCCGGCGCCGGCGGTCGACACCGGCATGGGTCTGGAGCGCATCGCCAGCGTGGTCCAAGCCGCCGCCAGCAACTACGACACCGACCTGCTGCGCAGCCTGATCGACCTGACGGCCTCGATGTGCGGCCAGAGCTACGGCAGCCGCTTCGACCCCGAAGGCGTCGTCTCGGGCGACGCGGACATCGAGCGCGACGTCGCCTTCCGCGTCATCGCCGACCACGCCCGCGCCACCGCCTTCCTCATCGCCGACGGCATCTTCCCCGACAACGAGGGCCGCGGCTACGTGCTGCGCCGCGTGCTGCGCCGTGGCCTGCGCTACGGGCGCAAGCTCGGTTTCGACGCGCCCTTCCTCTACAAGATCGCCGACCAGGTCGTCGTCTCGATGCAGGACGCCTTCCCCGAGCTCGCCGAGCATCGCGACGTGATGGCGCGCGTGGTGCAGCAGGAAGAGGAGCGCTTCCTGCGCACGCTCGACGCCGGCGAGCGCCTGATCAGCCAGGCGCTCGACAAGATCGAAGCCGAGGGCGGCCCGCGCATCCTCGACGGCGACACCACCTTCCTGCTCTACGACAGCAACGGCTTCCCGACCGACCTGACGGCGCTGATCTGCGCCGAGCGCGGCTTCGACGTCGACATGGCCGGCTTCGCCGCCGCGATGGAAGCCCAGCGTGAGCGCGGTCGCGCCTCGTGGGCCGGCAGCCTGACGATGGGCGACGTGGTCGCCAAAGCGCTGCAGAACGACGGCCTGACCACCAGCTTCGTCGGCTACCACCACGACACCCTCGAAGACGCCCGCGTGCTCGCCATCCTCGACGGCTACCAGCGCCTCGAGTCGGCGCATACCGGCATGGAAGTCGACGTCGTGCTCGACCGCACCCCGCTCTACGGCGAGGGTGGCGGTCAGGTCGGCGACCGCGGCGAGCTCGCCTGGAACGATCTCGCCACCGCCGCCGATCGCGCCCGCGTGCTCGACGTGCAGAAGCCGGCGCCGGACGTGTTCCTGCACCGCATCGTCATCGACCGCGGCCAGCTCACAGTCGGCAGCGTCGTCCGCGTCGCCGTCGATCCCGCCTGGCGCGCCGGCGTGCGCGCGCACCACAGCGCCACGCACCTGCTGCACAAGGCGCTGCGCGACGTGCTCGGTGGGCACGTCAAGCAGCGCGGTAGCCAGGTCGAGCCGGGTCGGCTGCGTTTCGACTTCTCGCACTTCGCCGCGATGACGCCCGAAGAGCTCGCCACCGTGGAGCGCCGCGCCAACGAGATGGTGCTGCGCAACCAGTCGGCGGACGTCGAGGAGATGTCGATGGACGCGGCGGTCGCCAGGGGCGCGCTCGCGTTCTTCGGCGACAAATACGGCGACAAGGTGCGCGTCGTCGCGCTCGACCAGAGCATCGAGCTCTGCGGTGGCACGCACGTCGCGCGCACCGGCGATTGCGGCCTGATCAAGGTCGTGCTCGAGAGCGGCGTCTCGGCCGGCGTGCGCCGCATCGAGGCGGAATGCCACCTCGCGGCGGTGCAGCGCGTCGGCGCGGCGTGGGGTGAGCTCGAGCGCGTCGGTCGTCGCGTCGGTGCCCGCATGGGCGAGGTCGAGGAGCGCATCGCGTCGCTGCTCGACAACCAGAAGGCGCTGCAGAAGGAGATCGAGAAGCTCAAGACCGAGGTCGCGCTCGCCCGCTCGGGCGGCGGCGGTGGCGGTGGCGGCGACGAGATCCGCGAGATCGGCGGCGTGAAGTTGCTCGTCCGCAAGGTCGACGGCGTCGGTGGCAAGGAGCTCCGCAACGTCGGCGATGCCGCCCGCGACGCCGCCGGTCAGGGCATCGCCCTGGTCGTCGCCACGGACGGCGCCTCGATCGGCCTGGTCGTCGCGGTCGGCAAGTCCCACGTCGGCCGCGTGCACGCGGGCAACATCGTCCGTGAACTCGCCGGCTTCGTCGGCGGTCGTGGCGGCGGTCGGCCCGATTTCGCGCAGGCTGGCGGCGAAGACGCGAGCGGCATCGACGCAGCGGTCGAGCGCTTCTGGCTCCGCGCCGGCGCGATGCTGGCGGAGGGCTAGAGACGCGACCAGAAAATGCAGCTTCGCATTTTCTGGCCGAGTCTCTCGTCTGTTGTTTGGGGGGCTAGGCGCCCCCTGGTCGCGAGAAGCGCGGTTCTCGCGAACCATCCCCCTCCACGAGCCGCGAC
>JBEARB010000148.1:0-2781 GCA_041163625.1 Pseudomonadota bacterium
AAAACCGGTCTGCAAGCTGAATCCGGCGACGCTGGTGAGCTGCCCGAGCGTGGACGATACGGCCTGCCAGAAAAACCTCTGCCAGCCCAAGACCGGCAAGTGCGTCGTGCAGGCCGTGCCGGCGGGGGCGCCGTGCAGTGACGGCGAGCCGTGTACCGAGGGCGACGGCTGCGACGGCAAGGGTCAATGCGCCGCCGGTCTGCAGCAAACCTGCGGCTGCAAGGGGGACGCCGATTGCGCCAGCTTCGACGACGGCGACGTCTGCAACGGCACCTACGTCTGCCAGGACAAGGCCTGCGCGTTTACCGGCAAGGCGCTGCTCTGCGACGACAGCAACCCCTGTACGCTCGACAGCTGCGACAAGAACAAGGGCTGCTTCCACGACGCAAAGAAGGACTGTACCCCCTGTAAGGACAAGGCAGTCTGCGACGATGGCAACGTCTGCACCGACGAGGTCTGCGGCAACGGAGCCTGTGTCTGGGAGGTCACTACCAGCGCGTGTAGCGACGGCAACGCCTGCACCGACGACGACATTTGCCTCAATGGCAGCTGCAAGCCGGGGGCCACAAAAATTTGTACTGATGATAATCCTTGTACGGTCGATAGCTGTGACCCGACGACAGGGTGCAAAACAATCAAGGTGGCAGATCAGACCCCGTGCACGAACGACGGCAGCAAATGGTGTCAGGCTGGCGCCTGCGTCTGCGGTATCGGGCTCGAAGAGGTCCCGATCGACGTCGATGGGGTGAAGATGACCGCGTGTGCAGCCCTTGGGCCCGTGTGGGGCAATCGGCCCATCACGCCTGTCAACGTGTACTCGGTGCAGACGCTTTTTCAGCAGAAGGTGGTCAACGACAGCCAGACCAAGCTGATGTGGCAGCAAACAGCACCGTCAAGCACGTTCGACTGGGCTGCGGCCAAATCTTACTGCGACGGGCTGTTGTACGCCGGGTACGCGGACTGGCGCTTGCCGTCAGTGCACGAGCTGGCGTCGTTGGTGGACTATACGATCCCCTACACAGCGACGAATCCGAAGCCAGCGATCGACACAGCGGCGTTCCCCGGCGCCAAGGCTGCTGACTATTTGACCGCGAGTTCGAGCGCCGGGTCGTCCACCCTGGTCTGGCTCGTGGGCTTCAACGCGACTACCGTCAACCCCTACGACATCACCTTCGCTCAAAATGTGCGGTGCGTGCGCGGAAGTCCTCCTGGGGCCCAAAGTCGCTACGCTATCAACGCCGGCGGTGGCGTGGTCACCGACAACTGGACCAAGCTGGAGTGGCAGCAAGCTGTGGTGGAGGGCAAGAAAGACTGGTCCGGCGCCAAATCGTATTGCAGCGGCTTGATTCTCGAGGGAAGCGGTTGGCGCTTGCCGACCGTTCGCGAATTGCACGGCTTGGTGGACAAACAAAAGGCGAAACCCGCGATCGATGTGACGGCGTTTCCCAACACGCCGGCAGCCCCCTACTGGACAGCGACACCGCACCCCACGTGGAGCAACGAGGCCTGGGGCGTGGCCTTCACCAACGGCGGCGTTTACCACGACCCCATCACCAACGAACTCGAGGTGCGGTGCGTGCGCGGGAATTAAGTACGACGGCGCCCTCTGCCCCTTGAAAACCCGCATTGCCATTGCGCTGCGAGCCGCTAGGCTCGCGGGCGACGCTGGCCACGCGCCAGCGCCCCGACCCCGAACACCACGAGCCGCCATGCCGAACACCAGCCCCTCCGCGACCTTGTTGGCGCTGCTCTGCGCCTTGCTCACGGCCTGCGGCGGCGCAGAGCCCGACGGCGGCGCTTCGACCGCCCTCGGCGACGCCATCGACGACGCCGGCCCCGGCGATGGGGCTGCCGACGCTGCCCAGCCAGCCGACGACGCCGCAGCACAAGACACCGCGGCCCAAGACACCGCAGCACAGGACGCCGACACCGATGCGGGCCCGGACGACGCCACCTGCCAGACCGACCCCGACTTCTTCGCCGCCGAGCTCTGGCCGGCGGTGCTCGCGCCGCGCTGCTTCGGCTGCCACAACGCCTCGGGCGTGGCCAAGGCGAGCAAGCTGGTGCTGCGCCCCGAGCTGCGCGCGGGCTTTCTCGACCACAACTTCGCCGTCCTGGCCGACGTCGCGGCCTACGAGGTGGGCGGCACCTCGATCGTGCTGCAGAAGCCGCTCGGCAAGCTGCAACACGGCGGCGGCGCCGTGCTCGCCGCGGGCGACCCTGCCCACACGCTGCTGACGGAATTCGTCGCGCGCCTCGCCGACCCGACGCCGGCCGGCGCCTGCGGTGCCGCGAGCGGCGGTGGCGCCGACCCGCTCTTTGCCGGCGTCGAGCGCCTCGACGCGGCCCGCACCTTCCGCAAGGCCGCGCTCTTGCTCGGTGGCCGGATGCCGACCGCGAGCGAGACGGCGATGCTCGAGGTGCTCGGCGACACGGGGCTCGAGACCGCGCTCGACGCGCTGCTGCAGAGCGAAGCATTCGTCCGACGCGTGGCCGAGGCGTGGAACGACCGCCTGCTGACCGACCGCTACCTCGGCGGCGCGGACGCGATCTACGCGCTGCCAGCCTCGGACTTCCCCAACCGCGACTGGCACACCTACAAGGACGACAAGCTCGCGGCCCTGAACCTGCCGGCGTCGCTCGCCGCCGATGCCGGCGCGATCAACCGGGGCATCGCGCGCGAGCCGCTGGCGTTGATCGAGCACGTCGTCCGCAGCGGCAAGCCGTTCTCCGAGATTTTGACGGCCGACTACATGATGGTGACGCCGCAATCGGCCGTCG
>JBEARB010000149.1:0-55007 GCA_041163625.1 Pseudomonadota bacterium
CGATCCGGGCCAACGTCGCGGCGTCGATGCCGGGGCCGCGGTCGCGGACGGCGATCGCCCAGCCGTCGGCGTGCGCGGCGATTCCGAGCGCCGCGGGCTCGACGGCCGCCGGGATGCGTCGCTGCGGGGGCGTTTTCCCGCGCGCCCGCATCGGCTACCGTCGCGGCGCGCTGGTCGCCCCCGGAGTGCGGCGCGGCGCGACGGAGCTCGCATGATCGTCCCGGCCCAAGACCTGCATCGGCTCGTGATCCGCGTCGCGGTGGTGACCCTCGCGCTGCGGGCGGTGTCGATGTTCTCGGTCGACCCCTACGCGAGCGAAGTGCTGGCGATGCTGCCGCCGGCAACGTTGCCGGCCGAGCCGGGGCGGTTGCTGCTCGCCGCGTGGACGACGGCCGGCGGCGGCTTCGCGGCCGTCGGTCGCATCCCGACCGTGCTGGCCGACGTCGCCCTGGTCCTCGCCATCGTCGGCTACGCGCGCGCGGCGGGCTTCGGCACGATCGCCGGATTGGTCGCCGCTGCCGTCGCCGCGATGGGTCCGCTCGGGCTGGAGATCGGCTGGCGGGCCGGCACACCGGCCTTTGCGTCGGCGCTCGGCATGATCGGCCTCTGGCTGCTGCGTGGCGGCCTGCGCCGCGGCGCGCTGGGGCGCACGGCGGGTTCGGCGGTGGCGTTCGCGGCCGCGTCGGCGCTGACGCCGGCGGCGTGGGTGCTGCTGCCGTCGGCGCTCTGGCTCTCGGCGCGCAGCGTGGCGATGCCGGCGGTGCGCGCGGTCGGCTCGGTCGGATGGCTCGTCGCCGGCGGGCTCGGTGCGGCCGGCTATGCCGCGATCGCCGGCTCGATGCTGCCGCTGCTCGGCGACGTGGCCGCCTGGGCGATGCAGCCCGATCTCGGCTACGACGCCGCACCGCTGGCGGCCCCGCTCGACGCGGCGCGCTCTGCCCTCGCGGCGCTCTCTGCCGGCGGACCGACCGGGGCCATCGCGCGGCTGGGTGAGCTGCCGCCCGCGCCGGATTGGCGGGTTTGGCTCGGCGCGGCGCTCTGGCCGCTCGCCGCCTACGGCCTGGTGCGCGGCTTGGTGCGGGAAGATCCCGCCGCTGCCGAGCCGGCGTTTTCGGACGCGGGTGGCGCCGGCGCGGCCGACGGCTGGCGCTCGCTCGGCGTCGCCCACGCCACCGCGCCGCGCAGCCTCGGCGAGCGCGATTGGATGCCGCTGCTATTGCCGATGCTCACGGCGGCCGGATTCGCGGCCTGGCAGGCGAGTCGCAGCGACGCGGCCGGCGTCGTCGACGCCGTGGTGATGGCGCGTCCGGCGGCAGCGATGTTGCTCGGCCTCGGGCTCGCGGCGGCGGCGCTGCTGCCGGCGATGGCCGAAGACCACCGCGGCCAAGGCCACCGGCAGGCGACGATGTTGCTCGTCGTCGTCACGATGGTGATCTTCGGCCTCGGCGGCCAAGCGCTGCTCGAGCGCCTGCAGGACATCGGCCGCACCTCGGCCCGCAAGGTCGCGCTGTTCACGGCCGAGGAGATGGCCGGCCGCGGCGAGGCGGTGCTCGTCGGTGCCGGCGGTCTGCGCATCCGCTGGAAGCTGCTCGGCAGCCAAGAGAGCAATCGGCTGAAGGTCGTCGCGCCGGCGCAGGCGGCGCTGCTCGCCGGACTCGACGACGCGCTCGGGCGCCGGCCGCCGCAGCTCGTGCTCGCCGGCGATGTCGAGGCGCTCGGCGAGGAGGTCGCCATCGGTACCCTGGTCGACCGCCGGATGGAGCAAGCCGGCTATCGGCTGCGCGAGGACGGCCACCGCTTCCTCGCCGACCTCGCGGTGCGCGTCTACTCCCGCGAACAGGAGGCTCGCGACCCCAAGGCCGTGACGCCGCAGATGGCGCCGGGCGTGCAGCCGGGCGTCGCGCCGACGGAGACCGAAGCGCCTTGAGCGACGCCGACCCGCATCAGGCGCTCGATCCGGGGCCGGAGCCCGAGCGTGCCAGCGCACCCTGGCGGGCGGCCGCTGCCGGCCTGGCGAGCGCGCTGCCGAGCTTCGAGCCGCGACCCGATCAGGCGAAGATGCTCGAGGCCGTGGCGACGGCCTTCGAGCAGCGCCGCGATCTGCTGGTCGAGGCGGGTACCGGTACCGGCAAGACGCTCGCCTACCTCTTGCCGATCTTGGCGACCGGCCGCCGCGCGGTGATCAGCACGGCGACGCGGCAGCTGCAGGAGCAGATCGTCCGGCACGACCTGCCGACGGCGCTGCTCGCGGCCGGGACGATGGCGAAGATCGCCGTGCTCAAGGGCCGCAGCAACTACCTCTGCCACGAGCGCGTCGAGCGTACGCTGGGCGGCCGCATCGCCCGTCGCGAACGCATCGACGCCCGGCTCGACCGCGTCGCCGTCGCCCTGCGCACCAGCCCCGACGGCGATATCGCCCGCCTCGAAGGCCTCGCCGACGCCGATCCGATCTGGCCCGACGTCACCAGCACCAGCGACAACTGCCTCGGCTCGGATTGCCCGTTCGTGCGCGAGTGCTTCGTGCTGCGCGCGCGGCGCCGCGCGCTCGAGGCCGACGTCGTCGTCGTGAACCATCACGTCCTGCTCGCCGACTACGCCCTGCGGGAGCGCTTCGACGGCGCTGGGTTGCTGCCGGCTACCGACGTCATCGTCGTCGACGAAGCGCACGCCCTCGAAGACGTGGTCGCCGGCTTCTTCGGCCGCGCCGTCAGCAGCCGCCGCTTCGAGCGCCTCGCTGCCGACCTGCGGGCCACCTTGGACGAAGCCGGCGTCAGCGCCGTCGCCAACGCGCGGCTGGCGCTCGGCGATCTGGTCACGGCGTCCGAGGCGTTCTTCCGAGCCGCCCGCGAGCTGCCGGCGCATCGGCCGATCGACACGGCCGCCGAGCGCCTGCTGCGGCCCGGGCGCGAAGCGCTGATCGAAGCGCTCGGCCAGTGCTGGGTGGCGCTGGGGCAGATCGGCTCGGTCTCGCCGCACACCGAGAAGCTGCGCGAGTCGTTGGTCGGCCTCGAGGCCGACGTGCTCGAGGTCGCCGCGCCCCGCCACGACGTCGACGACGTGGTCCGCTGGGTCGAGAATCGGCCGCGCTCGGTCGCGGTCTGCAGCCAACCCATCGTGGTCGCGCCGATCTTGCGCCGCACCCTGCTCGCGGAGCCGGCCACCCGCGTGTTCGCCTCGGCCACCCTCGCGGTGGGCGCGGATTTCGGGGCGATCCGCGCCCGCCTCGGGCTCGACGCCGAGACCGACACGCTCCTGCTCGCCGGCGGTTTCGACTACCCGAGTCAAGCGCTGCTCTACCTCGATCCCGCGATGCCGGCCCCCTTCGCGCCCGAGCGCGACGCTGCCGTCGCCGATCGCATCGAGGCCCTGGTCGACGCTGCGGGCGGCGGCGCTTTTGCGCTCTTCTCGAGCTATCGCGGCATGCAGGACGCCGTGCGCCGCCTGCGCCCCCGCCTGCAGGTGCGGGTACTCGTGCAGGGCGAAGACGGCAAGGACGCGCTGCTCGACCGCTTTCGACGCGCCCAACCGGCGGTGCTCTTCGCGACGATGGGCTTTTGGCAGGGCGTGGACGTCCCCGGTGACGATCTGCGCCTGGTCATCCTCGACAAGGTCCCCTTCCCGCCGCCGGACGAGCCGCGCTTCGCCGCCCGCGGCGCGGCGATCGAACGGCTCGGCGGCAGCAGCTTCCAAGAGCTCAGCATCCCGGCAGCGGCGACGGCGCTGCGGCAGGGCTTCGGGCGACTGATCCGGCGGCACGACGACCGCGGCGTGGTCGCGATCCTCGACCCACGCCTGGCCACCAAGAGCTACGGCCGTGTGCTGCTCGGCGCCTTGCCGCCCGCGCGTCGGACCGCTTCGCTCGACGACGTGCACGCCTTCTTCGGTCGCGCCCGTCCGTGAGAATCGCTCCAGCCGAACGGCTCCGCGCGCAACCGCAGGCGCGCACGCCTCGCGCGCAGGTTCTCGGCGAGCTGCGCGCCGAAGACCGGCGCCGTCGCGTCGTTCGGCCCGGCCCCGTCGTCAGCCATCGAGCGCCTCCCCGGCCGCGACGCGCGGCAGCCGGAATTCGAAGCGGGCGCCGCCGAGTCGATCCGGCGGCAGCACCCGCACCGAACCGCCATGGGCGCGCACGGTCTCACGAACCACGGCGAGGCCGACGCCGGTGCCGCGCTCCTTGGTGGTGAAGAAGGGCTCGAACAGGCGCGCGGCGGCTTCCTCGGCGATGCCGGGGCCGTCGTCTTCGACCGTGACGACGACCTCGCCGGCGTCCTGCCAGACCCGCACCGCCACGTCGCCACCCTCGGGCATCGCCTCCCACGCGTTGCGGAGCAGGTTCCACAGCGTCTGGCGCAGCGAGCGCTCGTCGGCCTCGACCTCACAGCCGGGCACGGCGTCGATGCGCACGTGCACGCCGCGCTGCTCGGTCTCGGCCCCGGCGAAGTCGACGACGCGGCCGACGAGCTCGCCGACGTCCAGCCGCGCGCTGCCTTGGTGCGCCGGGCGCGCGCGCTCGAGGTAGCGCTCGGTGACTTCGCGCAGCCGCTCGACCTCGGCTCCGATCGCGTCGAGCAATTCGCGGGCTTCGCTGCCCTCCCCGGTGGCGACGCCGGCAGCCTCGAGCTCGTCGCCGAGCAATTCGGCGTTCAAGCCGATGCTGCTGAGCGGATTGCGGACCTCGTGCGCCATCCGGGCGGCGAGTTGGCCGACCGCAGCGAGGCGTTCGCTGCGGGCGAGCTCTTCTCGGGCGGCGGAGATCTGCTGCTCGCGCGCCTCGAGCGCGTCGGCCATGCGGTTGGTCTCTTCGGCCAGGGTGCGGATCTCGGTGGCGCCGCGCAGCTCTGCACGCGCCTTGCGATCGCCACCGGCGAAACGCCGCACGACCTCGGCGAGCTGTCCCATCGGTCGCAATGTCGCGAGCATCATCAGCAGGACCAGCACGCTCACGCCGAGCGCGGCGGCCGAGCTCATCACCACGACCACGACCAGGCGCTGCTCGCTGCGTTCGGCGGTCGCGAAGCGATCCTGCAACGCGGACTCGAACTGCGTCTCGGCGCGGCCGATCGCGGTATGGACGCGACGCACCACGCGCCGGCACTCGACCACCAGGCGGCTCGCGTCGCGGTAGCGCTTCTCCGCCACGGCGCGCTGCAGGCCCCCGGTCAAGCGCTCGAACGCCTCTGCGTCGCTGGTCGGCGTGCCTTCGCCCGGCAACATCGCCAACAGCTCCGGGTTGTGGCCGATGCGTCGGGCCGCCTCGCGCGCCGTCCGCGTCGCCACCAAGGTCGAGCCGATCGCCGGCAGCGGTTCGGGCGAGGGCACCAACGCCCGCGCCAGCCGCGGCGGCCGATCCACCGCCTGGACCTGATCGATCTGCGCCATGATCCGATCGAGCCGCTCGAAGGGCCGCGCGCTGGGCACGAAGCGCGCCACCCAGTCGAGATCGTGCGGCGCAGCGCGGGCGAGCGCGTCGTCGAAGCCGCGCAGCTCGAGGCCGTTGTCGCGCAACGTGCCGAGCAGAGGCAGGGCGCGCTTGCGCAGCAGCGTCAGCTCGTGGCGCAGGCTGGTCACCGCCGCCACGCCATACAGCGCCGCGGCGCCGAAACAGGCGACCATCAGGGCGAAACCGAGAAAGATGCGCGTGGAGAGCGAGAGCCGCATGGCCGCCCGAGTGAACCCGAGCCGGGCCGGCTGCGCAACGCTCGGAAATGCGCGCGGCCCGCTCGGCGTTGCAGAGCCGAGAGGGGACGCTGGCGGACTCGCCGCCCCCCGCCCGCCCCACACATCGACTCGTGCAGGAGACCACCATGACCACCGCCTTGTTTCGCAGCTCCGACCCGCGCCGCGCGCTGGCGCGCGCCCTGGTCGCTCCGGCCCTCGCCGCGGCCACGGCCGCTGGCGTGCTCGCCGCGCCTACGCCCGCGCGCGCCAACGCCGCGGCGGTCGTCAACCCCAACGCCTACTCGGACGTCGCCGAGCGCGCGGTCCGCTCGGTCGTCAACGTCGCGACTCGGGTGCACGTGCAGCCGCGCGGCTTCGAGCGCTACCTGCACGGTGGACGCCGCGGCGGTTCCGCCCCGGGCAGCCTCGGCTCGGGTGTGATCGTCAGCAAGGACGGCTTGGTGCTGACCAACAACCACGTCGTCGAGCACGGCAACGCGATCGAACTCACGCTGCACGACGGCCGCAAGCTCTCGGCGACGCTGGTCGGCCGCGATCCGCAGACCGACGTCGCCGTGCTGCGCATCGACAAGGTGCCCGCCGATCTGGAGCCGATGCCGATCGCCGACAGCGGCAAGGTCCGCCTCGGCGAGATCGTGCTGGCGATCGGTAGCCCCTTCGGCCTCGCCCAGACCGTCACCCTCGGCATCATCTCGGCCAAGGGCCGCAGCAACGTCGGCATCGTCGACTACGAGGACTTCATCCAGACCGACGCGAGCATCAACCCCGGCAACTCTGGCGGCGCGCTGATCAACGCCCGCGGCGAGCTGGTCGGTATCAACACCGCGATCGCCTCGCGGTCGGGCGGCTCGCAGGGCATCGGTTTCGCGATCCCCTCGCAGATGGCCATGCGGGTGCTGCGCAGCCTGGTCGACACGGGCACGGTCGAGCGCGGATGGCTCGGCGTGATGATCCAGGACCTCGACCCGCGGCTGGCCGAGCATTTCGGGCTGCCGGACCCGCGCGGCGTGCTCGTCGCCGACGTCGAGCCCAGCAGCCCTGCCGCGACCGGCGGCGTACGTCGCGGCGACGTGATCTTGGCGGTCGACGGCCAGCCGATCGCCGACACCGCGCGCCTGCGCAACCGCATCGCCGGCCTGGCACCGGGCGCCAAGCCCAAGCTCGATCTCTGGCGCGACGGCAAGGCGCGGAAGGTCGAGGTCGAGCTCGGCAAGGCCAAGAGCCGCGCCGTCAGCGGACCCGGTCGTGCGTCGCCGGCGCAGACCTCTGCCGCTGACCTCGACCGCTGGGGCATCAAGCTCGGCGCGCTCGACGCCAACCTGCGCGGTCGCCTCGGGTTGGAAGCAGAGGACCAAGGCGCCGTCATCCTCGACGTCGACGCCGGCTCGCCCGCCGAGGCATCCGGCCTGCGCCCGGGCGACGTGGTGGTCGCCGCCGGCCAGCGTGAGATCGCGGGCCCCGAGGCGCTCGGCCACGTGCTGACCGGCCCGCGCGCGCCGCGCTCGGTGGCGCTGCTGGTGCGGCGCGGCCCGACCCGACGCTGGCTGGTGCTGCGGCGCCCCTGACGGGTCCGGCGGTCGGCCGCAGCGACTCCGTGCCCCCCGGCCCGGCCGACCGCCGGACACCCCCTCCCCCCCTCCCGACGCGATGTTGACCCTTGTGCGACGCGCGATTAGAGTCCGCCGTCCCGCGGCCGGGCCCCTCCTTCGCCCGCCGCCGAGACCGGAGCCGGCGAATGTTGGAAGTCTTCCGCAACCAGTCGCGATCGCTTGCGATCTACCTCATCCTCGGGGCCATCATCCTGGCCTTCGTGCTGACCTTCAACACGCAAGGGCCGATCTCGGGCAACCCGAACGCGCCGAGCACCGATACGTTGGTGGAGGTCGCCGGAACCCCGATCGACAACCGTGAACTCGGGCTCGCCTCGATGTTCTCGGCCGACGCGCCCAACCCCGCCATGGGCGGGTTCGAGCGTTTTCAGGCCAGCCAGCGCTACGAGAGCACGCGCCTGCTGTGGAGCGGCGTCTCGCCCGAGCTCGCCGGCTTGACCCCCTTCGACGGCGCCGTCCCGGCGGTGAAGAAGGAGAAGGTCATGGTCGAGCTCATCGAGTCGGTGCTCGCCGCCAAGGCCGCCGAGCAGCTCGGTCTCGGTGTCAGCGACGAGGAACTCTCCGCCCGCGTCGCGCGCCTCGAGAAGGTCTTCGGCACCAGCTTCAAGGACGATCAGGGCCGCTTCGACCCGAAGAAGTACGACACCTTCGTGCGCTACCAGCTCGGCACCAGCAAGGGCGCGCTCGAGGCCTTCCTGAGCCGCGAGATCTTGCGTGACAAGCTCGCGCTGGTCAGCACCGCCGGCGTCACCGTCAGCGACGCCGAGCTCGCCGCGGTCGCCGCCGCCGAGCTCGATCGCCCGCGCCTGGAGGTCGTGACCATCGACGCCCGCGCCGCCAAGGCGGCCGTGCAGGTCAGCGACGAGGACGCCACCGCCTACGCCGCCAAGAACGCCGACAAGATCAAGGCCGCGTACGAGGCTGCCGGCGAGAAGTACGTCAAGCCGGCGAAGTGGACCGTCCGCGGCATCCTCGTGAAGGCGACCGACAAGTCGACCGCCGAGGAGAGCAAGAAGGCCGAGATCGACGCCGAGTGGGCGACCAAGAAGACCGCCGCGGACGCCGTCCGCGCCGACCTCGACAAGGCCTGGAAGGGCGAGGTCGCCATCGACGTCGCCAGCGCCGACGGTGGCTCCGAGTCCAAGAAGGCCACCGAGATCGCCGACGTTGCCCTGCGCAACAAGGCGCTCTTCGGCTTCTTCAGCGCAAAGGCCAGCGAGAAGAGCGAGCACGACCTGACCAAGGAGGTCGGTGGTCGCTTCCTCGATCCGAAGTCCAAGGACGCGCTCGGTCGCTCGCCGATGGGCCCGGCCGTCGCCGCCGCCGTCGAGGGTGCCGAGGTCGGGAGCCTCGTCGGTCCGGTCGAGGGCGCGCACGGCTGGTGGGTGCTCGTCGTCGAGGGCAAGGACGAGGCGAAGACGACCTCGCTCGAGGCCGCTTCGCTCGAGCTGGCCAAGGGCCTGCTCGCCGAGGAGCGCGCCGCCGAGCAGCTCGACGGCATCGCCAAGGGCGTGCTCGAGGCCGCTCAGGCTGCCAAGGACAAGGCCCTCGCCGAGTCGATCAAGGGCTGGAACAAGGCTCACGGCGGCAAGGAAGACGGCCCGCTCACCGCGACCACCAGCGGCATGATCGGCGAGGCCCCCTCGGCCCAGTTGCAGAAGGGCCTGCAGGCCGCGCTCGGGCTGCCGCCGCGCGCCGACGGCCAGGACGAGGTCCCCGGTGTCGGCAAGAACGCCGAGATGGTCGCCGCCGCCTGGAAGCTCACCGCCGAGGCGCCGCTCGCCGGCCAGGTCTTCAAGAGCGAGGACGGCAAGTCCCGCTACGTCGTGCGTCTGGCCGCCCCGGCCGAGAAGAGCGACGAGGAGAAGAAGGCCGCCGAGACCACCCGCGACAACCTCCGCAAGACCCTGCTCGCCCTGAAGCGCGCCGAGACCTGGCGCGGCGTCGTCAAGCAGATGATGCAGAAGGCCGAGGCCGCCGGTGAGATCGAGCGCTCGGACGCGTGGTCGCAGGTCGTCGAGGCCGAGCGTCAGCGCCTCGCCGACGCGCAGAAGCGCGCCGCCGCCTCCGCGCCGGCCGCCGCCGGCAATCCCTTCTCGATCACCTCGGGCGGTCAGCCGATTCAGCTGAACGTCGGTGGTGAGGCGGCTCCGGCGGCTCCGGCGGCTCCGGCCGAGGCGGCTCCGGCGGCTCCGGCTGCTCCGGCCGAGAAGCCCGCCGAGTAGCGGCGAGCCCGAGGCGCCCATGGCGACCGACGCGCCGGCCTTCGAATTCGCCGAGCGCGTCCGCAGCGCGCCCGAGACCCCTGGCGTCTACGTGATGCGCGACCGCAAGGGTCGCATCATCTACATCGGCAAGGCCCGCAACCTGCGCGCGCGCCTGCGCCAATACCTGCACCAACAGGACGAGCGCTTCTTCGTCCACCTGCTCACCGAGCTGCTCGGTGGCATCGAGTTGGTGCTGACGCAATCGGACAAGGAGGCGCTGCTCGTCGAGAACGAGTTGGTCAAGCGCCACCAGCCCGAGTTCAACGTCAAGCTGCGCGACGACAAGAACTTCATCCACCTGCGTTTGGGCAACGAGCACGCCTGGCCGCGGCTGGATGTCGTGCGCCGGCCCAAGGACGACGGCGCCCGCTATTTCGGCCCCTACGCTTCGGCGTCGGCGGCGCGCGCGACGCTGCGCAAGGTCAACGGCTTCTTCGGGCTGCGCTCCTGTCGCGACACGGTGTTCAAGAACCGCGCCCGGCCCTGCCTGGAGTACCAGATCGGTCGCTGCCCGGGTATGTGCGTGCTGCCGGTCGATCGCGCCGCCTACGACGAGAGTCTGCAGCAGACCACGCTCTTCCTCTCGGGGCGGGGTGGCGAGCTCGCCGACGGCTTGCGCGCCAAGATGCTCGCCGCCGCGGAGGCCGAGGAATTCGAGGCCGCAGCGCGCCTGCGCGACCAATGGCAGGCGATCGAGAAGAGCCTGGAGCGACAGCGCGTCGCGTTCGTCGAAGAAGACCGCGACATCGACGTCTTCGGCTTGCACCGCGAGGGCGCGCGGGTCGCGTTCGCCGTGCTGCGGCTGGAGCGGGGGCATCTGGTCGGGGCCGAGACCTTCGCCGTCGAGGGTGCCGAATTCCCCGACGCCGAGGCGCTCGGTGAGCTGATCGTGCGCTTCTACGACCGCGGCGCGCCGGTGCCGGACGTGTTGTTGTTGCCCATCGCGCTCGAAGAGGCCGAGACCTTGCAGAGCTGGCTGCACGACCTGCGCCGCGAGCGGGGCGGACCGCGCCGGCGACCACAGCTGCAGCAGCCACAGCGCGGCGATCGCGTGCGGCTGCTCGAGATGGCGGCCGACAACGCCCGCCAGGCCTTCGACGATCGCCTGCGCGGTGGCGAGCGTGCCGTCGCGACCTTGCAGGGCCTGTGGCGCAAGCTCGAGCTCAGCCGGCTGCCGCGCCGCATCGAGTGCTTCGACAACAGCAATATCCAGGGCAGCGATCCGGTCGCAGGCATGGTCGTCTTCCGCGACGGCGAGCCGGAGAAGGCGTCCTACCGGCGCTTCCGGATCCGCGGCATGGACGATCAGGCCGACGATTTCGCGACCATGTACCAGGTGCTCGTCCGCCGCTTCGAGCGGGCACAGCGCGAGGGCAGCGAGCTTCCCGATTTGGTCGTCGTCGACGGCGGACCCGGGCAGCTGCGGATGGCCGTGGCGGCGCTCGACGACCTCGGCGTACACGACGTCGACATCGTCGGCCTCGCCAAGGCGCGCACGCAGGAGAGCGACGACCGCGGCCAGAGCCAGCGCAGCCCCGAGCGCGTCTACAAGCCCGGCCAGCAGCACCCGATCATCCTGCCGCAGGAGAGCGACGAGGTGCTCCTGCTCACGCGGCTACGCGACGAGGCGCACCGCTTCGCCATCACCTTCCACCGCGAGCGGCGCGGCAAGCGCACGCTGGCCTCGGCGCTCGACGGCGTGCCGGGCGTGGGCAAGGCGCGCAAGGCGGCGTTGCTGCAGGCGTTCGGCTCGGTGAAGGCGCTCCGGCAGGCGGACGCGGCGGCGGTGGCGGCGGTGCCGGGGATCGGCCCGGCGCTGGCCGAGCAGGTGCTCACGGCGCTACGCGGCCGCTAACGAGCGCGGCTCAGGCGCGCGTCGCGTAGCGGTCGAAGTGATCCTGCGCCCACATCTCGAGCAGGAACACGCGCAGCAGCGGGTGCGGGATCTGATGGTGGTCGTCGCGCAAGAAGGCGTCGCGCGCCGCTCGGACACGCGCGACGTCGTACCAGCCGCGCGCGGCGATCGCGTCGTCGCTCAGCACGCTCTCGAAATGCGACCGCAGCGGGCCACGGAGCCATCGCCCCTGCGGCACTGGGAAGCCCATCTTGTCCTTGCGCTTCCAGACCACCTCGGGGACCAAGCCCGGCATGGCGGCGCGCAGCAGGTATTTGTTCAGGGGGCCACGGCGCAGCATCCAGGCCGGCGCGGCGCGGGCGATCGCCACCACTTGCGGGTCGAGGAAGGGCAGGCGGGCTTCGAGCGAGAAGGCCGAGGCGTTGATGTCCTCGAGGCGCAAGTAGGTCGGCAGCGGGCTCTTGTGCTCCGCGTCGAGCAGGGTGCGGTGCAGGTCATCGCTCTCGGGGCGACTGCGCGGATGCGCGCGCCCGAGCGGCCCGTCGACGAGCCAGAGCCCAGCGCGCAGGCCCGGTTCGAGGCGTTGTCGCAGCTGCCGTGCGCGGGCCTCGAACTCCGGCGGCATCGTCCGCAACATCGTGCCGGCCTCGGCCTGCGCGAACAGGCGCAGGCCACGACGGCGGCTTCCTGCGTGACGGATCGCCTCGGCCAGCGCGTAGGCGTGGCCGCGTTCGTGTCGAATGGTGCGGAGCCAAGGGACGATCGTCGAATGGTAGCCGGCGAGCAACTCGTCTGCGCCCTGGCCGTTGAGCAGGACGCGCACGCCGTTGCGGTTCGCGAGGCGCATCAGCGAGAAGCCCGACAATGCGGCCAACGAGTGCACGGGCTGGTCGTGCGCCGCGCGGAAGAGCGGGAAGAGGTCGGTCAGCTCGCCGGGCGTGCCTTCGGTCAGGTGCCATTGCGCGTCGATCTGGGCGATCACCGGCTCGATGTAGCGGCGCTCGTCGAATTCGGGCGCGTGCGCGGTGAAGGCGTGTCGGCAGTTCGAGGCGCGCTCGGCGCTGAGGAATCGCCCGGTCGCGCATGCGATGACGGTGGAGTCCAGGCCGCCCGAGAGGCAGGTGCCGGCGTCGACGTCGGCGCGCATCCGCAGCCGGACCGCAGAGAGCAGGGCGTCGCGGAAGGCGTCGACCCAGGTGTCTTCACTGGCGTCACCGTGGGCGAGCGCGGGCGGTAGCCGTCCGGCGCCGTCACCGCTGGAGCGGACGGTGTGCGGCACGCCCTGCGCGTAGCACTCGACCGCACCTGGCGCGATGGCCCGCACGCCGCGCCAGAACGTCCGCGTGTCGGTGTCCATCTCGTGATGGGCCAAGAAGCGCGAGGCGGTCTCGGGGTCGATGCCGCCGAGGTCGCAGCCCATTGCGCCGAATGCCTTGATCTCGCTGCCGAATGCGACCCATCCGCGCTGCTCGGTGACGTACACGGGCTTGATGCCCCACGGGTCGCGGGCGACGTAGAGCCGCTGCGAGGGCGCGTGCCACGCCGCGAGGCCCCACATGCCGTTGCAGCGCTCGAGCGCTTCGATGCCGTCGCGAGCGAGGAGCTCGACCAGGACCTCGGTATCGGAGTCGGAGCGGAAGGCGCGGCCCTGCCGTTCGAGCTCCGCGCGCAGCTCCAGGAAGTTGTAGATCTCGCCGTTGAAGACCAGCGTCCAGTTGCCGTCCTGCGAGACCATCGGCTGATGCCCGCTCGGGCTGAGGTCGAGGATCGAGAGGCGCCGAAAGCCGAGCGCCGTGGGGCCCTCGATCGCGATGCCGTCGTCGTCCGGGCCGCGATGACGGATCGCCGAGAGGCCGCGCGCGAGCGCCTCGCGATGGCGCTCCGCCGCGCCGCCTTGGTCGAAGATGGCGATGAACCCACACATGCTCGGAATCCTCTTCGTCGGAAAGGCCGGGAACGCCGGCTTCTACGCCGTCCGCGCGGCTGCCGGCAAGCGCACGGCGCAGGCTTGGTTGGCGCCCGTGCCGGCGCGGGTTACGCGCTCGGTCGTTCGCGCCCGGCGCGCTAGGGCCAGCGATCCCCGAGGCAGATCCCGACCGCCCGCGCAGTGGCGACCAGTTGCCCGTTCGGGTCGACGCGATGCTGCTTGCCGATCGCTTCGGCCAGGGGCACCGAGCCGATCTCCACGCCCTGCAACGCGACCATGCGATTCCATTGCCCGGCGGTCGCGAGCTGCACGGCGTGCGCACCGAAGCGCATCGAGATGATGCGGTCGTAGGCGCCGGGCGAGCCGCCGCGTTGTAGGTGGCCGAGCACGGTGGTGCGGACCTCGGGTACGTCGCGACGGCGCTCCCAGCCCTGCTCGAAGCGGGCCTCGAGGGCTGCTTCGAGGCGATGTCCGGCGCCACCGAGGCGGGCGACGGTGCCGACGCCGGCGGTCTGGATATAGGTCTGCTCGCCGCCGTCGGGGAACGCGCCCTCGGCGACCACGATCAGCGTGTAGTTGCGCTGCTCCTCGGCCCAACGCGCGTGGATGCGCCCGAGCACGGCGTCGACCTTGTAGGGGATCTCCGGCAGCAAGATGCAATGCGCGCCGGCCGCGAGGCCCGAGGCGAGCGCGATCCATCCGGCGTCCCGGCCCATCACCTCGAGGATCATCACGCGGTCGTGGCTCTCGGCGGTGGTCTTGAGCTTGTCGAGCGCCTCCATCGCCGTCGTCACCGCCGAATAGAAGCCGAAGGTGTTGTCGGTCGCAGAGAGGTCGTTGTCGATGGTCTTGGGCACGCCGATGATCGGGACGCCCTTCTTGCTGAGGTCGTGGGCGATGGCGAGCGAGCCGTCGCCACCGATGACGACCAAGCCGTCCAGACCGAGGCGGCGCACGGCGCGGACGACGTCGTCGGAGCAGTCGGCCTCGACGACGCTGCCGTCGGGCTGCTCGACGCGGTAGCGGAAGGGGTTGCCGCGGTTGGTCGTGCCCAGCACCGTGCCGCCCTCGCGGTGGATACTGCGGGTGTCCGCGGCCGACAGCTTGCGCACCGTGCCGCCGGCGATCAGGCCCTCGAAGCCGTCTTCGATCCCGAGCACCTCGATGCCCTCGTGCGCCGCTGCGCGGACCACCGCCCAGATCACCGCGTTCAGGCCCGGGCAGTCGCCACCGCCGGTCAACAAACCGATCGTCCTCGCCATCGCATCCTCGCCTCGGCGCCAGGGGCACCGGATTTTTCGCGGCCTCCCGGCGCGCTGCTATGGTTGCAGGCGCGCGCCCAGGAGCCGGCGCGGAGGATGGCGCACATGCTCGTCAACGACAATCGACCCGGACTGCTCGCGACCCTCTTCATCGCCGTGCTCGGCTTGGCAGGCTGCTCGGCCCCGACCGCCGGGATGTGGCAGGGCACCGCCGATATCGGCCCCATCGACGCCTTCCCGATCGTGGTGATGCTGCCCGACGAGGCGCCCGACGGGCATCGTGTGCAAGGCGAGGTCGAGCTGCGGCTGGCGGCCGGCCCGGCGCGCTACGCCATCTGCAGCGGCCGCGCCCGCAACGGCAACATCGAGTTCGAGATCGACTGGACCCATCGCGACTGCAAGACCCCCGAAGGCGCCAAGGCCGACCGCCGCGTCTTCCGCGGCCGCGTCGGCGACGGCGTGGTCGCCGGAGCCATCTGGAAGGGCAGCGAGCAGGTCGGCTTCTTCCGTGCCTACCGACCCTCTGAGGGCTGAGCAAATTCCCTCGTCGTTGCGCAGCGTCCCGCGCTCGCGCACCCTCCCGGGTGTGCCCGCGGCCGAGCCCTACGCACTCGGCCAGAAGGCGGGGATGACCTCCGCGAGCGCGACGGTGCAGCAGATCTTGGGGCTCTGAGCCACCGGTCGGTGCCCCAGGGGGGCGCGTGCCGGGGTTGCCCGTCGGCGGTCTTTGCGGCACCTTCGCGCCGGTCGCGAACCGACCCGATGGAGGAATCCCATGGCCGATATCTCGTTTTCCCGCAATCACAGCTTCGGTCTCGACGGCGCCAAGAGCAAGCTCGAGTCGCTGCTCGCCGCCTTCAAGGAGCGCAAGCCCGATCTGGTCTCGGACGTCTCGTGGAGCGGCAACACCGCCACGGCGTCGGGCAAGTTCTTCAAGGGCGCCTTCACCGTGACCGAGGACAACGTCAACGTCGACGTCGACCTGATCGGCTTCGCTGCCAAGATGGCCAAGGGCATGGTCCGCGAGCAGCTCGGCAAGCAACTCGACCGCGAGTTCCCGGCCTGATCCGAGCCCACTCCGACGTCCGCGGCCGCCGGATCGGCGCGCTGGTATTGCTGGCCGCGCTGGTCTGCGCCGGCCCGGGCGTTGCTGCGCCCGCCGGCGCACCGGCTGCTGCGACGCCGCTGTCGCCCCTCGAGCGCGGACAACGCTGCTACGCCGAGGGGTTGTTGGGCTGCGTGATCGAGCAGCTCGCGGGCGTCACCCCGACCGCCGAGCAGGCCGCAGAGCACCTGCGCTTGCTCGCGTTCGCCTACGCGCGCCTCGACCGTACGGCCGAGGCGCGCGCCGTTTTTGCGCGCTGGATCGCGCTCTCGCGCAACCACCGCCTGGCCGCCGGGGCCGTGCCCCAGAACGTCTGGGCGGCCTACAGCGCGGCGCTCCTCGACAGCGTGCGCGGCTCGCTGGATCTGCAGAGCAAGGCCGGCGCCGACGCGGTGCCGCTGCCGCCGGCCGCAACGGCCGGCACGCTGCCGCATATCCCGCCGCCGCCGCGTTCGGAGCGGGATCGGGGCAACGACGTCGAGGTCGAGCTCGGTCTGCTCGGCGGCCTGCAACCCGGTGGGGCTCCGGTCGTCGGCGTGGCCGGGCATCTCGGGCTGCTGCTCGGCGGCGGCGCGGGCCAAGTCGGCCTGGCGCTTCGTGGCGCGCGGCTGATCGGCGAGCCGACCCCGGACCTCGCCAGCGGCGGTGGCCTCTTCGCCGGCTTCGGGCTACGCGGCGCGCTGCGGCCCCTCGGCATCGACTCGGCCCTGGAGGTCGCGGCCGATTTGGGGGGTGGCGTGCTGCAGCGCGACGGCGCGGCCTCGCAGGTCCGCGCTGCCATCGGCGCGGCGATCCGCTATGCTCCGCCACCGCGCGCAGGCGTAGGGCTCAGCGTCGCGCTGGCCCCGACGGTATGGATGGGCGGTGACGCGCCCGAGATCTTCGTCAGCGCGTCGATCGGTGTCGTATTGCGGCCCGGCTCGGGCGCGAAGGAGTGACGATGCAGGCCCCTGCCACCGACGAGCTGGCCCAGCTCGAGCGTGCCCACGCCGCCGCCGAGCGCCTGCGCGCCGCCATCGGCCGCCGCGTCGTGGGCCAGCACGCGGTGGTCGAGCAGATGCTCGTGGCGCTCTTCGCCGGCGGCCACGCGCTCTCGATCGGCGTGCCCGGCCTCGCCAAGACGCTGCTCATCCAGACGCTCGCCGAGGCGATGCAGCTGGGCTTTTCGCGGATCCAGTTCACGCCGGACATGATGCCGGCCGACGTGACCGGCTCGGAGATCTTGGAAGAGGACCGCGGCAGCGGCCAGCGCAGCTATCGCTTCGTGAGGGGGCCGGTGTTCACGCACGTCCTGCTGGCCGACGAGCTCAACCGCACGCCGCCCAAGACGCAGGCGGCGCTGTTGCAGGCGATGGCGGAGCGGCAGGTCAGCGCCGGCGGCCGCACGTTGCCGATCGAGCCGCCCTTCCTGGTGCTCGCGACGCAGAACCCGATCGAGCAACACGGCACCTACCCGCTGCCCGAGGCCCAGCTCGACCGCTTCATGCTCGCCATCGAGGTCGACTACCCGAGCTTCGACGAGGAGTTCGAGATCGTGCGCCGGACGAGCAGCGGTGCGCACGAGCCGATCGAGCCCGTCGTCGACAAGGCCGAGGTCCTCGCCATCCAGCGCTTGGTGCGCGAGCTGCCGGTGGCCGACCACGTCGTGCGCTACGCCGTGCAGCTGGTCCGATCGACCCGGCCCGACGACCCGGCCTGCCCCGAGGCGTTGCGCCCGCTGCTGGCCTTCGGAGCCTCGCCGCGTGCATCGCAGTGGCTGGTCGCCGGCGCGCGCGCGCGCGCCGTCCTGGCCGGCAAGAAGACGCCCGATCGCGACGACGTCCGCGCCCTCGCCGGGCCGGTGCTGGGACATCGGGTGGTGCCGAGCTTCCGCGCCGAGGCCGAGGGCCAATCCGCTGCGGCGCTCATCGCCGGGCTGGTGGCGGCACAGGACGGGCCGGCCGGCAGCGTCGCATGATCGAGGCCGCCGCGGACCTGCGTGCCCGGGCCGGTGAGGTCGTCCGGCGCGCCGCCGGGGCCCGCCTCACCACCCACCGACCGCAGTCCGGGGCGGCCGGCGGCCTGCACATCGGCCGTCGCCGCGGTGGCGGCATCGAATTCGCCGAGCACCGCGACTACACCGCCGGCGACGACCTGCGCCACCTCGACTGGCGCGCCTTCGCGCGCCGGGACCGCCTCTTGGTCAAGCGCTTCGAGGCCGAGGTGCACACCGACGTCTGGTTGGTGCTCGACGCTTCGGCGTCGATGGCCGTGGCGGGGCCGGTCGAGCTCGCTGGTCCCGTCGACAAGCTCGACGCTGTCCGCGTGCTGGCGATGGCGCTCGGCCTGGTCACCGTCGCGGGCGGCGACGCCATCGGCCTCGAGGTGCCCGGACCGGACGGCCCTCGCGCGACCCTCGCCGCCCGGGGGGGCAGCCCTGCGACGCGCGCGCTGGCCGATGCGCTGATGCGCTTGGAACCGACCGGCGACGCGACGCTGCCTTCGTGGCGCCCCCGCGCGCGCGGCACGATCATCGTGATCACCGATGGCCTCGCCCCGGTCGACGCGCTGGTGGCGCCGCTGGCGAGCGCGCGCCGGGGCGGCGCCGAGGTGACCCTGGTCCAGGCGCTGCACCCGCGCGAGATCCGGTTCGACTTCGACGATGTCGTCTCGCTGCGCTGCGAGGAGACGGGCGAGCTCCGCCGCTTCGATCCCCGTCGGATGCGCGACGAGGCGAGCGCGATGATGCAGGCCCACTGCGATGCGTTGCGTCTGGCGGCCGAGAGCGCCGGCGTTCGCTACGTCCTCCTCGACCTCGGCGCCGATCCGGCGGCCGCGCTGCGCGAGGTCCTCGCGGCTGTTGCACGCGATCGGCGGGGCGCCTGATGGAGTTGCTGCGGCCAGGCCTGCTGGTCTTCGCCCTGGCGGCACTGGTGCCGCTCTGGCTGCACCTGCGCGGGCGCCGGAACGCGCCGCAGCTCGCGTTCTCCGCGCTGCGCTTCCTGCTCGAACAGGATCCACGACGGGCGCGCGCCCTGCGCCTGCGCGAGCGGGCCTTGATCGCGCTGCGGATGCTGGCCGCTGGGGGCATCAGTGTCGCGCTGGCCGGACCGCTGCTGCCGAGCTGCGGCAGCGCCACGAGTGATGGCGCGGCGCTGCTCGGCGACGAGCCGACCGACCTCGTCCTGGTCCTCGACGACTCGCTCTCGATGCGGACGGCGATGCCCGACGGCGGCACTCGCTGGCAGGCTGCACGGAGCCGCGCCCTGGCCCTGCTCGCCGGCTTGCCGCGCGGCAGTCGGGCCGCGTTGGTGCGCGCCGCGCTGCCGGCCGAAGCCTCGCCACCCCAGCTCTCCGAAGACCTGCGCAGCGTCGCGAGCGAGCTGCGGGCGATGCAGCCGCGGGCCGCCCGCGACGACGGTGAGCGTGCGCTGGGGCTGGCAGCGCGCGTGCTCTCGGGCAGCGAGCGCGGGCGCATCGTCCTCGTCGGCGACCTCGAGGCCGCGGGCTGGAAAGACGTGCGCGGCGCGGCGCTCGGCGCCACCGTGGCGCGCGGTATCGGCGTCGATGTCCTGCGCGTCGGCGGCCCGGTCGCCGACACCGCCATCGTCGCGGCGGTCGCCGAGCCGGCGCCGGACCGTGGCGCGCGCGAGGTTCGCCTGCTCGTGGACGTCGCCCGCAGCGGCGACGGGCCCTTCGTGGGTTCGCTGGTCGTCACCGTCGGCCAGCGCGAGGTGCGGCGACGGGTCGAGGTCGCCACCGGCGAGACCCGCCGCATCGAGCTGCCGGTGGTCGCCGACGCGCCGGTCGCGCACCTCGCCTTGGCCGGCCCCGACGACGCCCTCGCCGACGACGACGCGCGCGTGGTCCGGCTCGCCGGCGACGACGCCCTGCGGGTCGGCCTGGTCAACGGCGCACCGCGCCCCGTGCCGCGCGAAGACGAGGTCTTCTTCCTGCGCCGCGCGCTCGAGGTCGGCGCGCCGGGTCTCGGCACGCTGGCGCTCGAAGATCTGCGCGAGACCGAGCTCGACGCCGAGCGTCTGCAGCGCCTCGACGTCTTGATCTTGGCCAACGTCGCCGAGCTGCCGCCCGCAGCCTTGGCAGCGGTCGTGGCCCGCCTGCAGGCGGGCCTCGGCGTGGTCGTCACGCTCGGCGACGGCGCCGCCCGCGCAGCCAGTCTGGGTTGGCTCGGCGGCTTGCTGCCCGATCGCATCGGCGAAGCGCTGCCCGGACCCGCGGATCCAGGCGTGCAGCCCGGACGTCCGAGTCGTCCCGATCCGGCCGCCGCGCTGCTCGCCGCACGGCTCGAGGGGCTGTTGCCGGCGCTGGCCGATCTGCGCGTGCAGCGGCGGCTCGGTTGGCAGCCGACGCCGCAGCTGCAGGCGCAGACGGCGTTGCGCTTCGCCGACGGCACGCCCGCGGTCTACGCCGAGACGCGCGGCCGCGGTCGGCTCGTCGTCCTGGGCACCTCGGCCGATCTCGATTGGGGCGACCTCCCGCTGCAGCCCGGCTTCGTGCCGCTGGCGGCGTCGCTGTGCACGATTGCGGCGGGGCAGGGCGCCGAGCGCGCGACCGCGCAGGTCGCCCCGGGCGAGCCGCTCGATCTGCCGCGGCGCGAGGAGGCCATCGAGTTGCGCTTGCGCGCGCTGGGGGGCGAGCTCGTCGGCGTCACCCCGGCACCGGCCGAGCGCGGCACGCGACGGCGTTGGCGCCTGCCCGGGCTGGCGAAGCCGGGCGTCTACGAGGCCGAAGAGATCGGCGCCGCCGGAAGTCTCGGTCGCGAGATCGTGGTCGTGGTCCCCGACCCCGCCGAGCGTCCGCTCGCGCAGCTGGAGCAGCTGGCGTTGCCGACGCCGCCGCCCGACGCCGCCCGTGCGGTCGCCGAGCGTCGCGGCGGCCGCCCGAGCGTCCCCGTCGCACCCTACGCTCTCGTCCTGCTGCTCGCGCTGCTCGTCGCCGAGGGCGCGCTCCTGTGGCGTGGTCCCCGTCGTGGAGGGGCGCGATGAACGAGCCGATCGTCCTGCTCTGCGACAACCACCTGCTCGTGCTCGACAAGCCGGCCGGCATGCTCAGCCAGGGCGATGCCACCGGCGACCTCTCGTTGCTCGATTGGGGCAAGGCCTGGCTGAAGACCGAGTTCGACAAGCCCGGCAACGTCTTCCTCGGCCTGCTCCACCGCCTGGATCGGCCCACCAGCGGCGTGATGGTCTTCGCGCGCACCTCCAAGGCGGCCTCGCGCCTCTCGGCTGCGATCCGCGAGCGCCGCCTGCAGAAGCGCTACCTGGCGCTGTGCTGCGCCCGCCCCGAAGCCGACGAAGGGCTGCTCGAGGATTGGCTGCTGCCCGGTCGCGACGGCGACGCAAGCCGCATCGTCGCGCGGGGTACGCCGGGAGCCCAGCAGGCGGCGCTGCGCTGGCGCGTCCGCGAGACGCTGCCGGCCGGCGTGCTCTGCGAAGTCGAGCTGCTGACGGGCCGGAAGCATCAGATCCGCGCCCAGTTCGCTCACCGCGGTGCCGCTCTGTGCGGCGACCGCCGCTACGGCGCCAGCCGTCCCTTCCGCCCCGGAGCCATCGGTCTGAACGCCGAGCGCCTCGTCTTTCCGCATCCGATCGGCGGCGACCCGGTCGAAGTCCACTCGCAGCAGCCTTTTCCGTAGGCCGCGACCTCGACGCTCGTGCGCCGCGAAGCGCGGATGCCGCGTTCGGTGACGGCTTGGTCGAGCTGCCGGTGGAGGGCTTCCGACTGCACGAGACGGCGCTCTTCCACCCGGCGAGCGGGACGCTGCTGACGGCCGATCTGGTCCACAACGTCGGGCACCCCGACCACGCTTGGACCGCGCTCTACACCCGGATGATGGGCTTTCACGACCGCGTGGCGCTCTCTCGCGTGCTCCGCTGGACGGCGTTCTCGGACAGGACGGCGGCCCGCCGCTGCGTGGATCGGATCCTCGACTTGCCGCTCGAGCGCGCCGTCCTCGGCCACGGCGCGCCGACTCCGATCCCGGCCGCGCGGCGTCCGAGGAGTTCACTGATGACCTTCGTCGACTCGGACCTGCCCGCCACCCGACCCGGTCCGGCGCCATTCCACATCACGGAAGTGCTCGACATCGCGTCGCTGACCGAGCTCTTCGAGGCGCTGACCGCGGTCAACGACATCGTCACGGCCTTGCTCGACCTGCAGGGCAAGGTCCTCATCGCGACCGGCTGGCGGGGCAGCTGCTCAATATGTCGCACGAGATCCGCACGCCGATGAACGCCATCTTGGGCTTCGCGGGGGTACTCGCACGCAGCGACGCCACCACGGCGGCGCAGCGGCAAAGTCTGCGCATCATCGAGCGCAGCGGTGAGCATCTGCTGCGCGTGATCGACGACGTACTCGAGATCTCGCGCATCGACGCCGGGCAGGTCGCGTTGCGCGAAGAGCCCTTCGACATGGGCGAGCTCCTCGACGACGTCGTCGCGATGTTCAGCGCACCGTGCAGCGCCAAGGGCTTGGAATTGCGCACGGAGACCGACGCCTCCTTTGGCGGCGCGGTGCGTGGCGACGCCGGCAAGTTGCGTCAGGTCTGGATCAACCTGTCCGGCAACGCGGTGAAATTCGCCGAACGCGGGCCGATCATCGTGCGTGCCCGCTGCGAGCGCGACGAGGACGGGCTGCGCCTCTCGGGTGAGGTCCAGGGCGACGGCCCCGGCATCGACCCCGCCGACCACGAGCGCATCTTCGAGCGCTTCCAACAATCCGAGAGCGGCGTCGCACAGCGCCACGGCACGGGGCTGGGCCTCTCGATCACCCGCGCCTTCGTCGAGCAGATGCACGGTGGCGTGCAGGTACGGAGCGCGCTCGGCGAGGGAGCGACCTTCACGTTCGATGTTCGCCTCGGCTCGGTCGCCGCTGCGGCAACGGCCCGTGACCTGGTGCAGACTCGATTGTCGCCGGTCGAGCCGCCGCTCCGCGTGCTGGTCGCCGACGACGTGGAGACCAACCGCCTTCTGCTGCGCATCTTGCTCGAGGAGATGGGCGTCGAGGTCCTCGAAGCCGAAGACGGGTTGCAGGCGGTGGCGCAGGTCCGCGCAGAGCGCCCGGACGCCGTGCTCATGGACGCCCGCATGCCCGGTCTGGACGGTCGCGACGCCACGCGCTTGCTGGCCGCCGATCCCGAGACCCGCAGCGTACCCGTCGTCATCGTCTCGGCGAGCGTCCTGGCCAGCGAGCAGGCGGCGATGCAGGCCGCAGGCGCCGTCGAAGTGCTGGCCAAGCCCGTCGCGTTGCCACTGCTCGTGGCGTCGCTGGCGCGCTGGACCCGAGCCGAGGCCGTCGTCTCGGGCGAGGTCCGCACCGCCGCTGCCGGAGGCTAGCCAGCGGAGTCGGCCACGGTTGGCGCTTCGGCGCTCGGCTCTCGACCCCACGGCGCGACGCGCGGCAGCATCAGCATCCCCGGCACCGCGAGCACACCGCAGACCACGAAGAAGGTCGGCCAACCCAGGCCCTCGACCATCCAGCCGGTGCCTGCGTTGGCGAAGGTGCGCGGCAGACCCGAGAGGCTGGTCAGCAGCGCGAGCTGCGTCGCCGTGAAGCGCCGGTCGGTCGAACGCGCCATGAAGGCGACGAGCGCGGCGGTGCCCAAGCCGACGCCGAGGTATTCGAAGGCGACGACGCCGGCGAGAGCGGCGTGGCCGTAGGTGACGACCCAAGCGTCGGTGCCGCCGAGCGTGAGGAGCGGCGTCGGGTCGGCCCGCAGCACCGCCAGCCAGGCGAAGCCGAAGATCGACCCGAGCTGCACGAAACCGAAGAGCCAGAGCGCCTTGTGGATGCCGATGCGCAGCATCCAGAGCCCGCCGAGCGTGCCGCCGACCAGGCTCGCCCAGAGCGAGGTCGCCTTGACGATGGTGCCGATCTCGGTCTTCGAGAAGCCGCAGTCGAGGTAGAAGGGCGTCGCGAGCGCGGTCGCCATGCTGTCGCCGAGCTTGTAGAGCAGCAGAAACGCCAAGATCGCGAGGGTGCCGCCGCGGCCGTGGCGCTCGACGAAGGCGCGCAGGGGCACGACCACGGCGTCGCGCACGCCGCGTGCGGTCGGGGCGTCGACGTCGACATCCGGCATGACGAAGGTCGCGACGACGCCGACGAGCATGAACGCCGCCACCACCCACATCACCGCCGACCACGGCATGTGATCGGCCAAGATCAGGGCCAGCGAGCCGGGCACCAACGAGCTGAGGCGATAGGCGTTGACGAAGAGCGAGTTGCCCAGGCCGAGCTCCGCGTCGGGCAGCAGCTCGCGTCGATAGGCGTCGAGCACGATGTCCTGGCTCGCCGAGGCCAGCGCGAGCAGCGCAGCGACCACCATGCTGGCGTGGATCGAGCCCGCGAAGACGGCGTCGGGATCGTCCGAGCCGGGCAGGTGCCAGGCGAATTCGAGCAGCGGCGGCTCGGTGGCCTCGACCGTCGAGAGCGCCGCGATCGCGAGCAGGCAGCCGAGCTGCGCCCACAGCGCCCAGCCCTTGCGCCGCGCCGTGCCGCCCTCGCCGAAGAGCCAGCGCGTTCCGGGCGGTCGCCACGCGTCCATCGCGGGTGACCAGAGGAACTTCCAGTTGTAAGGCAGGCCCACCAGCGCGAACAGGCCGATGGTCTTCAGGTCCACGCCGTTGTCGCGCAGCCAGGCGGGCACGAGTTGATAGAGCACGAACAGCGGCATCCCCGAGGAGAAGCCACAGAGCAGGGTGACCAGCATCCGGCGGCTGGTGAGGATGGCGACGACGCTGGCGATTTCGGGCTCCTCGCGCCAGACTCCGCTCAGGGCGCGGCGGCGCTGTCGCGATCGTAGGCCCCGGCGCGCGCGCGTCGAGGAATTCGCCCGTCTGGGGAGGTTGCTGTGCGGTTGGAACGATTCACGATGCGGCCAACGGGCTCGGCGGGCGCGCTCGCGATGCTGCTGGCGCTCGTCGGCGCGACCGGCTGCAGCGGCGAGGCCGGCGGCAGCGCCGACGTCGCCAGCGCGGTCGAAGATGCCGTCGTCGACGCCAACGTCGACACCGCCGCCGGCGCCGATGCGAGCGCCGACGCCGCCGCGGGGGTGGTCCAGGTCGGCGCGGCCGATTTCGACTGCATGCTCGGCTGGGAGAAGGTCCGCGGCTTTCGGCTCAAGCGGCTCGGCGGCGACGTGGCGGCCTCGCTCGCGGTGGCGAACAACCCTGACGGCGGCGTCTACCCGGCGGGGACGGTGATCCAGCTGGTGCCGACCGAGGCGATGGTCAAGCGCGAGGCGGGCTTCTCGCCGGCGACGCAGGATTGGGAGTTCTTCTTCCTGAAGGTCTCCGCCACGGGCACGGAGATCGTCGACCGCGGCACCACCGAGGTGAAGAACGGCTTTGGCAGCAACTGCTACGGCTGCCACAGCGCGGCCGATTCGAAATGGGATCTGGTGTGCGAGCAAGATCACGGCTGCGCGAAGCTGCCGATCGGCCGCGACGTGATCCGCGCGATCCAACAGGCCGATCCGCGATGCGCTTCCGGTTCCGGCGGTTGACAGCGACGCGAGGCGGCGCGAGCGTGCCGGCCCGCGGGCCCACGCCCGCCAAGGAGCCGACGATGCACGTCGACGAGGCCATCCGCAGCCGCCGCACCCACAAATTCTTCGCCGGCGGCGCCATCGACGACGCCACCCTGCGCGAGCTGGTCGAGCTCGCGTGTTGGGCGCCGAACCACCGCTTCACCGAGCCGTGGCGCTTCTACGCCGTGCGCGGGGCGGCCCTGCCGGCGATGAAGCAGGCGCTGGTCGCGAGCCTGGACGCGATGGCCAAGGACGGCGACGACGAGTCGATGCGCCGGCTCGAGCAGAAGCGCGACAAGATCGCCCGCCGCCTCGACGGCACCGGCGCGGTCGTGGTCGTGACGTGGAAGCGCAGCCCCGACGACACTGCACAAGATCGCGAGGACTACGCCGCCACCGCCTGCGCCGTGCAGAACCTGCTGCTCGGCGCTACGGCGCGCGGGCTGTGCGGGCTCTGGTCGACCGGCGCGGTGCTGATGACGCCTTCGATGCGGGCGTTCTACGGCGTCGGCGAGGGCGAGACCATCGCGGCGGTCGTCTTCCTCGGCCACCCGCAGACCCGGCTGCAGGGCCGCCGCTACAAGACCGAGGCCGAGGTCCTCCGCTTTGTCTAAGGCCTATCGCTTCGAGCTCGAGCACGTCTGCGCCCAGACCGGCGCGCGGGCGGGACGCATCCACACCGCGCGCGGCGTCATCGAGACGCCCATCTTCATGCCCGTCGGGACGCAGGGCGCCATCAAGGGCGGCGTGCTGCCGCGCGACCTGCGCGAGATCGGCGCGCAGATTATCCTCGGCAACACCTACCACCTGCGGATCCGACCCGGTCCGGAGCGCATCGCCGAGGCCGGCGGGCTGCAGACCTTCACCAACTGGCGCGGGCCGATGCTCACCGATTCGGGCGGATTCCAGGTCTTTTCGCTGGGTCATCAGGCCAAGATCACCGACGAGGGCGTGGTCTTCCGCAGCCATGTCGACGGCGAGAAGATCCGCCTCGACGCCGAAGAGGCCGTCCGCATCCAAGAGCTCTTCGGCTCGGACATCATGATGGCCTTCGACCAATGTCCGCCGGCAGGCGCCGAGCGGCGTGTGGCCGAGCGCGCGATGCGGCGCACGACGGCTTGGCTCGACCGCTGCATCGCCGCGCGCCGTCGCAGCGACGAGGTCGCGCTCTACGGCATCGTCCAGGGCGGCATCGACGCCGAGCTGCGCACCCGCCACGTCGAGGAGATCTGCGCCCGCGACGCCTGCGAGGGCTTCGCCATCGGCGGCCTCTCGGTCGGCGAGGCCACCGACATCACCTACGAGATCTGCGCCCACACCGCCGCGCAGATGCCGCGCGACAAGGCGCGCTACCTGATGGGCGTCGGCACCGTCGAAGACCTCGTGCACTGCATCGGCTACGGCATCGACCAATTCGATTGCGTGCTGCCGAGCCGCAACGCCCGCCACGGCAACGTCTACACCGCCGACGGCCCGATGCGGATCAAGAACAGCCGCTTCTCCACCGACGACCGGCCGCTCGATCCCGACTGCGTTTGCCCGGCCTGCCGCGGCTTCTCGCGCTCGCTGATCCGCCACCTGTGGATCTCCGGCGAGGTGACGGCCGGCTTGCTGATGACGCTGCACAACCTCGCGTTCTTCCTGCGTCTGGTCCGCGACGCGCGGGCCGCGATCCTGGCCGACCGCTACGGCGACTGGCAGCGCGAGACGCTCGCGCGCTACGGCAGCAAGCGTTGGCGCGAGGGCGTGCAGCGGCAACTCCCGGCCGGCGGAGGCGAGGCATGAGCGGCGCGAGCGGCGAGCTGCGTGCCACCGTCATCGTCGTCGCCTTCCAGCAGGAGCAGGCGTTGCCAGCGTGCCTGCGCGCGCTGCGCGATCAGGTCGTCGGCCGCGACAGCTTCGAGGTCGTCGTGGTCGACAACGGCGGCAACGGCGGCGCGCGCGACGCCACCGCCGGCCTCTGGGACCGCTGGCTCGTCACCGACCACAACCTCGGCTGCTCCGGCGGCCGCAATTTCGGGGCAGCCGACGCCCGCGCGGACGTCATCTTCTTCGTCGACGACGACGGCGTGCCCGACCGCGCATTCCTCGCCACCGGCCTCGCCGCCCTGGACGCCGACCCCGACGCCGTGGCCGTGCGCGGGCGCGTGGTGCCCAAGGACCATTGGGTCTGGACGACCTTGCTCGACGGCGTCGCCAACCTCGGGCCCGAGCCGGTGTCCAACGTCAGCTACGAGCTCGAGGGCGCGAGCTGCGTGCGCCGCGCGCCCTTCGAGGCCGTCGGTGGCTTCGACGAGCGCCTCGCCGGCGGCGAGGGCCGCGACTTCGTCATGCGGGCCAAGGCCTTGAACCCGCGCGCCCATTGCCGCTACGAGCCGACGATGGTGCTCGCGCACGACTACGTCCGGGGCCTCGGGCATTTCCTCTACAAGGCCCGGCGCGCCGCCATCGCCCGCGAGCGCATGGCGAAGGGCGACGCGATGCCCACGTTCAATCCTCCGCCGGGTACGTTTACGGTGCCGCGCTGGAAGCCGCCGCTGCCCCTGCGCGTGACGCGCCGCGTGCTGAACCGCGCCAGCCAACGCATCGGCCAGCTGCCCTACAACGTGCGAGCACCGAAATGATCCCGATCATCCGCCCGGCGGTCTTCGAGGAAGAGGCGCAGGCCGCCGCCGAGGCCGTGCGCTCGGGCTGGCTGGCGCAAGGCCCCCGCGTGCAGGCCTTCGAATCCGAGCTCGCCGCGGCAGTCGGCGCGCCGCAGGGCGTGGCCCTCTCGTCGTGTACGACGGCGCTGCACTTGGCGCTCGCGGCGCACGGCGTCGGCCCCGGCGACGAGGTCGTCGTCCCCTCGCTCTCGTTCATCGCCACCACCAACGCCGTCGCCTATTGCGGCGCCACGCCGGTCTTCGCCGACGTCGAGGCCGCGTTGCCGAACGTCTCGGCGGCGACGGTCGAGCCGCTGCTCGGGCCGCGTACCCGCGCCGTCATCGTCGCGCACCAGGTCGGCTTCCCGGCCGATCTCGGCCCACTCGACGCGCTCTGCCGCGACCGCGGGGTGCTGCTGCTCGAGGACGCCGCCTGCGCCATCGGCTCGACCTACCGCGGCCGTCCCATCGGCGCGGTCGAGGACGGTCACCCGGGCGGAGGGTTGGTCGCGTGGTCGTTTCACCCACGCAAGGTGCTGACGACGGGCGAGGGCGGCGCCCTGACACTCGCCGACGCCGCGCTCGCCGCTCGCCTGCGTACGCTGCGGCAGCACGCGATGAGCGTCAGCGACCAGCAGCGCCACGCCATCGCGGGGCTGGTGCTGCCCGAATACCCCGAGCTCGGCTGGAACTACCGGATGACCGACGTGCAGGCCGCGATCGGGCGGGTGCAGCTCGGTCGGCTCGACGCGATCGTGGCGCGGCGCCGCTCGCTCGCCGACGGCTACCGCGCGCTGCTCGGGGAGCGCGACGGCGTCACGCTGCCCGTCGATCCGGCGCACGGCACCACCAACCACCAGAGCTACGTCGTGCGCGTCCACGGCGACGGCGCCCGCCGCGACGCGGTGCTCGACGCGCTGCTGCGAGCGGGCATCGGCGCGCGCCCGGGCATCATGGCCGCGCATCTGGAGCCGGTGTGGGCGACGCTGCCGCGCGGACCGCTGCCGCAGACCGAGGCGTGGGCGGCGCAGTCGATCGCGCTGCCGCTCTTTCACACCATGACCGACGACGAGCAGGCGCAGGTCGCCGACGCCTTGATCGCGGCGCTCGGCGCGGGCAACCGAAACCGAGGCTTCGCCTGATCGGGCCTCGCTTGACGTCGCCGCGGAGCGCGCGGCAAGCTCCGCCACGGCCGAATCCATAAGTCGGGGGAATTCGTGGAGAAGAAGAATGCGGTCGTGCTCGGCAAGGGCGAGCTCTCGATCCAGATCGCGCAATGGTTCCACGAGAGCCCGGCGCATCGGCTGATCGCGGTGGTGCCGGTGGTGCCGGAGCCGACGTTCCTGCCCTCGCTGACGGCGTGGGCCGAGGCCGCCGGCGTCCCCGTCGTCGCCTCGGGCCACTACCGCGACCTGCTCGGCGAGGGCGCGACGCGCATCGACCTGGCGATGTCGGTCTTCTACGACCGCATCATCCGACGCGACTTCATCGACGCCTGCGGCCGCATCCTGAACCTGCACAACAGCCCGCTGCCGCGCTACCGCGGCGTGCGCTCGAGCCATTGGGCCCTGAAGAACGGCGAGCGCGAGCACGGCGTCACCATCCACGAGATCACGCCGGGCGTGGACGACGGCCCCATCGTCAGCCAGGTGCGCTACCCGCTCTGGCCCGAATTCGACGAGGTCGGCGAGGTCTACACGCGCGCGCTGGCCTTCGGCTGGACGCTCTTCCAGCAGACGCTGCCGCTGCTCGACCAGATCGCCGCGCAGCCGCAGGACGAGTCGCAGGCGACGATGTACCGCTCGAGCGACAACCACCTGCTCGGCGAGCGCGGCACGATGACGCGCGCCGAGTTCCACGGTCGGGGCTGAGCCGTCGTTGAGCGAAGAACGCACCGCCTATCGGCAGATCTTGCGCGCGACCTCGCTCTTCGGCGGGGTGCAGGTCTTCCAGATCGCCGTCGCGCTCGCCCGCAGCAAGGCCATCGCCGTCCTGCTCGGCCCCACCGGGATGGGCATCGGCAGCCTCTACACCTCGACGCTGCAGATGATCGGCAGCCTGACGGGCCTCGGCTTGCAGGTCAGCGCCGTCAAGGACATCGCCGCCTCGCACGCCTCGGGCGACGAGGCGCGCGTCGCCACCGTCGTCACCGCGATGCGCCGCTGGGTCTGGGCGACGGGTCTGCTCGGCCTGCTCGTGGTGGCGCTCGGCGCGCCGTGGCTGAGCGAGCTCGTCTTCGAGGACAGCGCCCACACCATGGGTTTCGTCGTGCTCTCGGCGACGCTGCTCTTCACCGCGCTCACCAGCGGGCGTCTGGTGCTCTTGCAGGGCACGCGGCAACTCAAGCGCCTCGCCGCCGCCAACGTCGCAGGCGCCACGCTCGGGCTGCTCGCTGCGCTGCCGCTGTATTTCTGGCTGGGCGAGGCCGGTATCGTCGCGGCGCTGCTCGTGACCGGGTTGGTGACCTACGTCGTGGCCGAATTCATCGGCCGCAGCGCGCCGATCCGCGCTGTCCCGCTGACGCTCCGGCAGACCGTCGACGAAGGCCGCTCGATGGTCTCGGTCGGCGTCGTGCTGATGCTCAACGGCGTGCTCTTCGGCCTCTCGGACTACCTGCTGCGCCTGTACCTGCGCGACGCGGGCGGCACCGCCGAGGTCGGCCTGTATTCGGCGGCGACGAGCATCATGGCCAACTACGTCGGCATGGTGTTCACGGCGATGTCGACCGATTACTACCCGCGCCTCTCGGGCGTGATGGACGACAAGCCCGCCCGCGACGCGATGGTGAACCAGCAGGCGGAGATCGCGTTGCTCATCTTGGGGCCGATCCTGGTCGGCCTGATCGTGACGCTGAAGCCGGCGGTCTTGGTGCTCTACTCGTCGCGCTTCCTCGCCGTCGAACCGATGATGCAGTGGCAGGCGATCGGCGTACTGCTCAAGGCGGCGAGCTGGCCGATTGGCTTCCTCATGCTCTCGGGCGGGCAGGGGCGCTTGTTCCTGGTCACGGAGATCGTGGTGCATTCGGCGATGCTGGGCTGCAGCGTGCTCGGCCACCGCATCTGGGGCTTGCAGGGCGTCGGCATCGGCTACCTCGCCGCCTACGGCATCTATTGGACGATGCTGCTCGGCGTGGTCGCTTGGCGCTATCAGTTCCGCTACGGCGGTGCGTACCTGCGCCTGTTGGCGGTGCAGTCGGCGGTGGCGGTCGCGGCGATCGGTGCGATGCGGCTGCTGCCCGGCTGGACGGCGTACGCCGCCGGGTTCGCCTTGCTCGGCGTGGCGTCGGCGGTGGCGTGGGTCGGGCTCGACCGCCGCATCGGCATCGGCTCCATCGTCGCGCGCCTGCGCGACAAGATCCGTCGCCGGCTCCCGGGAGGAGGTCCGTCATGAGCGCCGTCCCCGCATCCACCCTCGGCGTGGTCGTGTTCACGTACAACCACGCGCGCTTCCTCCGCGACACGCTGGCGGGCATCTGCGCCCAATCGCGGCGACCCGACCGGATCTTGGTCTGCGACGACGCCTCGCCGGCCGACAGCGAGGCCGACCTCGCTGCGATCGTGGCCGAATTTCCGGGCGTCGAGCTGCACCGCAACGCCGAGAACTTCGGTGCCGTGGCGAACTTTCGGCAGGGCATCGAGCGCGTCGGCTGCGACGCCTACATGCTGCACGCCGGCGACGATCGTTTGGTCGACTCGGACTTCCTGCGCGACGCCGAAGCCATCCTCCGCGCGCATCCGAGCGTCGTCGTGGTGCACGGCATGATCCGCCGCGCGACCCCCGACGGGACGCTGCTCGGCCCCGATCTGCCGCGCGCGGACGCACCCTACCGCGTGCTCTCCGGTGAGGCGATGCGGCGCCGGCTGGCCTACATCAACCCAGTCGCCGCGCCGTGCACGCTGATCCGGCGCTCGGTGCACGCGCACGTGCCGCCTTTCCCGATCCCGAGCCGCGCCCGCCACGACTGGCAGCAATGGTACCTGCTCAGCTACTTCGGTGATTTCGCGCGCATCGAGCGACCGGTGATGGAGAGCTTCGTGCACGGCGACAACATCTCGGTCGGCCGCGCGCAGAACCTCGCGCTGCACCGTGCGCTCCGCAAGGACTACGAAGACCTGCTGGCGCGGCCGGAGATCCGCCCCGAGGACGCCGAGCGCCTGCGCGCCGGGTTGCTGCACCTGGACCTGCAAGGCACGCCGATCCGCGAGCTCGGGGAAGTTCTCTGGCACCACCGCGGCGAGGCCGGCGTCGCCCGTGAGCTCGGCCACACGCTCGCGCGGCGCCTCGGTATGCGCTTGCTCGACTTCGCCGCCCGTGGCGAGCGCGCCGCCATCGAGCAGCGCGTCGGTGGTCGCTTGGACCTCGCCATCGCCGACGAGCGCGACTGAGCCTCAGCCCGCGGCGTGGATGACGTTGCGGACGGCGGCGACGACCGCGCTCGTCTGCGTCTCGGTCTGCTGCGGACCGATCGGTAGGCTCAGCACCGTCGCCGCGATGCCCTCGCTGATCGGCAACGAGACGTCGCCGTGGGTCGCGGCGTAGGCACCGCAATGATGCGGCGGCGTGGGGTAGTGCATCAGCGTCTGTACGCCGTGCTCGGCCAACGCGGCCTGCAGCCGATCGCGCTCGGCGTGGCGCACGACGTAGAGGTGCCACACCGGCTCGCTCGCGTCGGCGACGTGCGGCAGCGTCAGCCCCGGCAGGCCGGCGAGCGCCGCTTGGTAGTGCGCGGCGATGCCGCGGCGGCGCTCGTTCCACGCCGCGAGGTGGCGCAGGCGCACGCGCAGCAACGCGGCCTGCAGCTCGTCGAGGCGCGAGTTCACGCCCGCCAGATCGTGCACGTATTTGCGTTCGGAGCCGTAGCTGCGCAGCGCGCGCAGGCGTCGCGCCAAGGCGACGTCGCGGGTTGTCACTGCGCCGCCGTCGCCGTACGCGCCGAGGTTCTTGCCGGGGTAGAAGCTCCAGGCCACCGCGTCGCCGAACGCGCCGGCGCTGCGGCCGTCGCGGCGCGCGCCGTGGGCTTGGGCGGCGTCTTCGAGCACCTTCAGGCCGTGCCGTTGCGCGATGCCGCCGATCGTCTGCATGTCCGCGAGCTGACCGTAGAGGTGCACGGGTATGATCGCGCGCGTCCGCGGCGAGATCGCGGCCTCGATCGCGGCCGGATCGAGGTTGCAGGTGGCCGCGTCGACCTCGACCGGCACCGGCGTCGCGCCGACGTAGCTGACGGCGAGCCACGTCGCGATGAAGGTGTGGCCGGGGACGATGACCTCGTCGCCGGGGCCGATCTCCCACGCCCGTAGCACCAACGAGAGCGCGTCGAGGCCGTTGGCGACCCCGACGCAGGCGTCGGCCTCCGTAAACGCCGCGAATTCGGACTCGAAGGCCTCGAGCTCCGCGCCGGCGACGAACCAGCCGCGGTCCATCACGCGATGCCAAGCCTCGTCCAGCTCCGGGCGGATCTCGGCGACGGCGGCACCCAAATCGAGGAACGGTACCTTCACGAGGCCCCCGAGTGGCCGCGCACGGCGGCGAGGAACGCGTCCTTGTCGCGGAAATAGTCGGCCTCGTCGTAGACGTCCGAGGCGAGCACGAGCACGACGGTGCCGGGCGCGAAGCGCTCGAGGCGGCGCCACACCATCGGCCCGAGGTACAGGCCCTGGTCCGGGCGGTCCAGGCGCACACGGCGCGTCTCGGTGCCGTCTTCGAGGACGACGTCGCAGCCGCCCGCGAGCGCGAGGTAGACCTGCCGCAACGCCTTGTGCGCGTGCTCGGCGCGGACGGTCTCGCCTTCGGCGCCCCAGAGGTAGTAGACGCGGCGGATCTCGAAGGGCAGGTCGCTGCCGCCCTCGGCGAAGGCGAGGCCACCGCGACCGTCGTGGTGGCTGCGGATGGTGATCTCGCGGCAGCCGGCGACGCCGTGGACTTCGGCCGGCGCGGCGGTCTTGTCGCCGCCGAGGCCGAGGCGACCGGGCTCGACCAGGCCGCCGGCGCGCCACAGGCGAACGTAATGCGCGACCGTGCGCTGCAGGCCGTCCTGCAGGGTGCGCGTGGCGCGCCAGCCGAGCGCCTCGAGCCGGCGTGGGTCGATGGCGTAGCGATGGTCGTGGCCGGGGCGGTCGCGCACGAAGGTGATGAGGTCGCGCAGCGTCGCGGGCGCCTCGCCGATCTCGGCGGCGACGGCGTCGCACAGGGCGTGCACCAGCTCGAGGTTGCTCCACTCGTTGTTGCCGCCCACATTGTAGGTCTCGGCCTGGCCGGCGTGGCGGACGATATGCCAGATGGCGTCGGCGTGATCGTCGACGTAGAGCCAATCGCGCACGTTGCTGCCGGTGCCGTAGACCGGGATCGGCTCGCGGTTCAGGCATTTGCGGATCACCGTCGGGATCAGCTTCTCGGCGTGCTGGTGCGGGCCGTAGTTGTTGCTGCAGTTGCTGACGGTGACGGGCAGCCCGAAGGTGCGCGCCCAGGCCCGGACGAGGTGGTCGCTGCCAGCCTTGCTGGCGGAGTAGGGCGAACTCGGCGCGTAGGGCGTGGTCTCCGAAAAGGCCGGATCGTCGGGCTCCAAATCGCCGTAGACCTCGTCGGTCGAGACGTGGTGGAAGCGCACGCTGCGGCCTTGGTCGGCGAGCGCGGCGGCACGTCCCTCGGCCAGCCAGACCTGTCGCGACGCCTCGAGCAACGCGCAGGTGCCCTCCACGTTGGTGCGGACGAACTCGGCCGGGCCGTCGATCGAGCGGTCGACGTGGCTCTCGGCGGCGAGGTGCACGACGGTGTCGATATCGTGCTCGCGCAGCAGCCGCTCGACCAAGGCGCGGTCGCAGATATCGCCGACCACGAGCTGATGCCGGTCCGACGGTGCCGCCGCGAGGTTGCGGGCATCGGCGGCGTAGGTCATGCGGTCGAGGTTGACGATCTGCAGCGCCGGATCCATCGCCAGCCAGCGCACGATCAGGTTGCTGCCGATGAAGCCGGCGCCGCCGGTCACCAGGACGCGGCGGGGCTGGTGCAAGACCGTGTGCATGGGCTACTCGTCGTGCGAAAGGATGCGGTTCTCGTTGCCGCCGAGGATCGTGTTCGCCTCGCGCAGCGAGTCGAAGGTGCCGGCGTCGGTCCAGCGGCCGCGGCAGACGTCGTAGCGCAGTTGACCAGCGGCGATGTAGGCGTTGTTGACCGAGGTGATCTCGTACTCGCCGCGCGCCGAGGGCTCGATGCTGCGGATGATGTCGAACACCCGCCTGTCGTAGAAGTACAGGCCGACCACCGCGAAATGCGACTTCGGGTTCTTCGGCTTCTCCTCGATCTCGATGACTTGGTGCTCGTCGAGCGCGGCGACGCCATAGCGCTCAGGATCACCGACTTCCTTGAGCAGCACGCGCGCACCCTCGTCCTGCGCGCGGAAGGCGTCGGCGTAGGGGGCGATGGCGTATTCGAAGACGTTGTCGCCGAGGATCACGCAGACGGGCTCGCCGCCGGCGAACGACTCCGCGAGCTGCAGCGCGTGCGCGATGCCGCCGGCGGTCTCTTGCACGCGGTAGCTGAGCCGGCAGCCGAACTCGACACCCGAGCCGAGGCAGCGGACGACGTCGCCCATGTGATCGGTCGAGGTCACGACCAAGATCTCGGTGATGCCCGCCCCGACCATCTGGCGGATCGGATGGTAGAGCATGGGCTCGCGACCGACCGGGAGCAGGTGCTTGTTCGTCGCCTTGGTCAGCGGGTACAGGCGTGTGCCGTGGCCTCCCGCGAGAATCACACCCTTCATGTCGCCTCCACCCCCCTGCGCGTGGTGCGCGGTGCCCGCGTAGGTTGTCACCACGCCGCCTGACGATCACCGCCGGTTGCACGCGCGGGCGGACGCTACACCAAGGCTCGGCGCGGTCCAAGCGAGGCAGGCTAGAAGCGACCCGAGAGCGCGACCGAGCCTCCGATGCCCGGAGCGTCGAAGCCCGAGCCGTGCACGCGGTAGTTCTGGTCGAGCAGGTTGCGGGCGACGACGTCGAGCCGAAGGTTGCGGCCGAAGGCGTAGCCGCTGCGCACGCCGACATCGGCCCACGCGGGCGTGCCGGCGCAGTCCTTGCCGCTGTCCTTGTAAGTGCTGCCGGGCTTGTCCGGGTCGGCACAGATGCGCAGATCGCTCTCGTCCGAAGGGTTCAGGCGGTCCTGCGCGGCAGCGAAGCGCCCGAACACTTCGAGCATCAAGTCACCACGTTGCCAACGCAGCCCGGCGGCGCCCGAGAGCGGCGGAATGCGGCGGTACGGCACGGTGGTGCCGTCGTCCTTCTCGACGTCGCCCTGCATCCACGCCACGCGCGCCCACGGCTGCAGCGCACCGAGGCGCAGCCGCGCCGCGAGCTGTGCGCCGAAGAGCGTCGCCCGTGCCGCGTTGACGCGCTGACGCACCGGCTTGCTGCCGACCGCGCCGGCGTCGATGCCGAAATCTGCGAACTCGCTGGGGTCTACCTCGCGCGAGTCGATGGCGTCGCCGAGCAGGCTCGCCCACACCGCGCCGTGCAGCTCGAGCTTCGCCAAGCGGGCGCGCGCCCCGAGCTCGACGCTGTTGCTGCGCTCGGGGCCGAGGTCGGCGTTGGGCACCTCGAAGGTGCTGCCAGTATCGCCGAGCGTCGTCGTCTCCTGCAGGTTCGGCGCGCGGAAGCCCTGCGTGAAGGAGGCGTAGGCCATCCAGCTCGGCGCGATCAGGCGCAGCGCGGCCGAGCCGACGCCACCCGAGGCCGCGTAGTCGATGTCGCCCAGCCCCGGCACGTCGCCGGCGAACGCCCGGAAATGCGCGAAACGGCCACCGGCATCGACCCACAAGCGCGCCGCACCGACCTCGAGCAGCCGGAATTCGACCCGCGCGAAGGCGCCGAGCTCCGTCCAACGCGAGCCTTCCGAGAAATTGCCGCGGTCGGCGTCTTTCCAGGTCCAATCGTTCTTGTCGGTGCGCCGCTCGCGCGCGGTCGAGACGCCGACGCTGTCGGTCCAGACCTCGGCGCCCACGTCCAGGCGAAGGCGATCGCGCGACGCACCGGCGAGCGGCGCCAGCGTCGCCTGCACCAAGCCGCCGAGCGTCAGGACGGTGTCCTGGTTCTGGTTCTGGCGTTGCAGCGGACCTTCGGGCGTGACGCCGTCGTCGGCGTGCATCGCGCGCCCCGCCGCGATGCAATCGTCGCGCTCGGCGCTGATGTCGCTGACCTTGCAGCGCATCCGGTCGACGACCTCGTCGCTGCGGTGCATCGCCGCGGCCACGCGCAGGCTCTGTAGGGTGCCGCTGCCGCGGTGGCGCAGCTCGAGCCAGCCCATGTCGTCGGCGTTGTCGTACCAACGCATATCGGCCTTGTCGATTTGGTCCGCGCGGCCCGCGTCGTCGATCCGGCTGCCGAGCCAGGAGATCCGCACCTGCGTCTGCTTGCCGAGGTCGTAGCCGGCGCGCAGCGTGTAGCCGACCTGCGCGAAATCGGAGATCGGCGCGACCGTGCCGCCACCGGTACGCAGCTCGTCGAAGCGCCGGTAGCCGCCGCCGAGCGTCAACGCCACCGCGCCTTGTCGGTAGCCGGCTTGGCCCCAGACTTCGCTGCCGAGGTCGGCGCTCGAGAAGCGCAGCGTCGCCTGCGCCGAGCTGCCGTCACGCACCGGCAGCGCCAGCGGCACCACGGCGATGACGCCGCCCATGGCGCCCGAGCCGTAGGTCACGCTCGCCGGACCGAGCACGACCTCGACCGCGTCGAAGGTCGAGGGGTCGAGGGTCGCCAGGTATTGGTTCGGACCGGTGCGCCAGGTCGATTGGTGGTAGCGCAGCCCGTCGAGGACGAGCAGGTTCGAGGGGCCGATCAGTCCGCGGAGGATCGGCGCGCCGGCGCCGCGGTTGGTCGCCTGCACCGCCACGCCCGTCGACTCCTCGAGCATCTCCGGGGTCGTCCGTGCGCCCATCTGCCGGGCCCGTTCCGCGTCGACGCGCTCGACGCTGGCCGGAGCCTCGAAGTGTGGCTGGTCCGATCGGCGGGGAGCCACGACGATGGGCTCTGCGGTGGTCTCGGCGCCTGCGCGCACCGGCTCGCCGGGTGGCACGCCTCCGCTGCCCTCGTCGGCGAACGCGCTCGGTGCGCACAGGAGGCCGACGAGCAGCGCGGTCCACGTGCGCCTCCCTGCGCGGCCACTCGGAGCGCAAACGACACGATTCGGCATTTCGGACTCCAGCGTAGCCCTCCGACGACGAGGAGGAAGCGAGCCTGGAGAATGACGCACGTCGACGCGATCGACATGGGAAGACTTGCCCGGGCGCGATCGGGAAGATTGCCCGGTGACCGCAAGTCCCTCCCTACCGGCGATCGGTTCCCGGAGGCCGTCGTGAGGACGCGAGGTCTCGGTCCAGGGCCCAGCGGACGAGCGCTGCCGTCGTGCGCAGCCCGAGCTTGTCGAGCAGGTTGCTGCGGTGGTTCTGCACGGTCTTGGTGGCGACGCCGAGCTCGGCGGCGATCTCACGGCTGGTCCAGCCCGCGGCGACCAAGCTGGCGATCTCGCGCTCGCGCGGGGTCAGTTGCTCGCTGCCGTCGTCGTGCGACTCGGTCTCGCCCAGGAAGCCGCGCAGCACTTGGCCCGCGATGGCCTCGTCGAGCCAGGTCTGGCCCACGGCGGCCGCGCGGATGGCTGCGAGCAGGCGGTCCGAGCCGCGACCCTTGAGGACATATCCGACCGCGCCGCCACGCAGCACTTGGCCGACCGTCTCGGGGGCGTCGACCATCGAGAGTACGACGTAGCGCGGCCCCTCGATCTTCAGCACGTCGCGGCCGTGGCCGTCGCCGAGGGAGAGGTCGAGCAGTACGACGTCGGCGTTCCACGTCGGTACGCCAGCGCGCGCTTCGGCGAGCGAGCCAGCCTCGCCGACGAGTTCGATCTCCGGCACCGCCCCGAGCACGCCACGCAGGCCCTCGCGCAAGATGGCGTGGTCGTCGACCAAGCCGACGCGGATCTTGTTCGGATGCGTCATCGCGATCCCTCCCGCGGCGCGAGCGCCGCTGCCGGCAAATGGGTCACGATTCTTACACCATGTCCTGGCCTGGCGTCGAAGCCGAGGCTGCCGCCGAGCAGGGCGAGGCGTTCGCGCAAGCCGCTCAGGCCGCGCCCCATGATGAAGGGGTTGAAGCTGGCCGAAGCGCCGCTGCCGTCGTCGTGCACCGTCAACTCGATACCTTCGGCGTCGGTCCGCAGCCGAACGGCGATCTCGCCGGCTCCACCGTGTCGGCTCGCGTTGTGCAGCGCCTCGCGCAACACCCGCAGGAGCGCCGCGGCGACCACCGCGTCGTGCCATTCCTCGCCGTCGTGCCGGAACACGACGGCGACGCCGGTCGCCTCTTCGTGGCGCGCACAGGCGGCCGCGAGCGTGCCGGCGACCCGGTCTTCGTGCAGGCCGGCCGGGCGCAGATCTGCCACCACGGCGCGCATCGCAGCGTTCGCTTCGTCGACACGCCGACGCGCCCGCTCGAGCGCCGCCGGATCCGCCGGTTCGGCCTCCAACGCCAGCCGCACGGCGGTCAGTTGTTGACCGAGGTCGTCGTGCAGGTCCCGGGCGATCCGATTGCGCTCCGCCTCGACCGCGCCGAGGCTCGCGCGCCCGAGCGCGCGCACCTGCGCGACAGCGGCCGCGACTTCGACGGCGCGCGCCTCGGCTTCTGCGCGGATCCTCGCGAACGGTCCGAACCAGAGCAGCGCCACGGCCGCCAGCGCGAGCGCCGCCGCGAAGACCGCGACCGTCCCGGTCATTCGTACAGCGGGGCCGCCGTCCACCTCGACGCGCACCCAGCCGAGCGCCACGGTGCCGCCGACTGCGGCGAACGCGGCGGGACCGATGCTACCCGTCAGGTCGCGCGCGCTCCGGTGCAGCGGGCTGCCGTCGCACGAGAGCACCTCGACGTCGCGTACGCCGATCGCGGCCGGACCACGCAACGTCCGAGCCACCTGTTTCGGCACCGCGTAGCGCCACAGACGCGGCTCGTTGCGCTGTGCCGTCGTCAAATCCGTGGCGACAGCTCTGGCAAGCGTTTGGGCCTGCTCGCCGAGGCCGCGCCAGCTCGCCAGCCACGTCAGCAGCGGCGGCGGCGCGACGATCGCCAGCCCTACCAGCACGGCGAGCCACGGGAGGCGGCGGATCGCGCTCCGCTCAGCGGAGGACGCCATAGCCTTCCTCCTTCGCCGCACGCGCGCGCATCGCCTCGATCAGCGCCTCTGCGGCGCGCTGCACCGCCGCAGACGCGTCGTCGCGGACGCCGACCGCCACCACGCGCTGCGCATCGGCCGGCGGCGGGCTGGCGATGACCGGCCACGCCGGCAGACGGAGCAGGCCGAGCATCCCGCGGTCGATCAACCCCATCGCATCCGAGGTGGTGCGGAGCGCGCGCGCCATCTCCTGATCCGTGTCCAGGACCTGAGCGTGCCCGCTGTGCCGAGTCGCCTCGAGCGCGGCGTGCAGCCACGGCCGGGCGCGAGCGAGCGCGACCATGCCGCTGTCGTTCGCCGGCCGCAGCAAGATCCGAATCGGGGTGCCGTCCGGCCACCGCGGGGAGGCCGAGTAGAGCGTCGCTGCCAGTTCGACTTCTCCGATTCGACCGCGCTCGCGCGGCCGGTTCGTCACGACCACCACGTCGGTCCGGGCCACCGGCGTCCAGCGCACGCCCGGCACCTTCGGCAACTCCGGCTCAGCCGCCAGGGCGATGTCGATATCGCCGGCCGCGAGCGCGGCGCGGGCCCCGCTCGAGCCGATGCTGGTCGCAATTCGCAGCGCGATCCCCAGCTTCTCGGTGATGTCGAGCTGCGCCGCCTCGGCAAGCGGCAGCGCCGCCCCACTGCCGGCAACCAAGAGCCCCGTCGTGGCGCGTGCCACGGCCGGCTCGCATACGAACGCGGCCGGGCGCCCGCGCTCCTCGGCACAACCGAGGAGCAGCAGCGTCAAGCCGACTAGAAGAGCGCGACGCAGAACTGGAAGATCAGGCATTTGATGCAGATGCCGTTGCAGCCCGGGCAGGTGTACTCGGGCGGCACGCTGGTCGCGACGCATTTGCCGCTGGCCGAGCATTGCCCCGGCACCTTCGCGCTCGAGCAGAGATCCACGTCGATCTTGGCCTGGCAGAGCACGCCGGCCTTGCTCACGCACGAGCCGCCCTGGCAGACGCCGGTCGGGCACTCGCCAGAGTTCGCCTTGCAGCTGACGTCGTACAACGCCTTGTGCGTGCATTGGCCGAACTGGTCGCAGGAGTCCTGCGTGCACGGGTTGCCGTCGTCGCAGTTCTTGAAGGCCGTGCCGCTGCACGCGCCACCGACGCATTTGTCGTTGCTGGTGCAGGCGTTGCCGTCGTTGCAGACGTTGTTGTTGGCCGCCTGCTTGCAGACGCCGCTCTTGCAGGTGCCGTCGGTGCACGGGTTGCCGTCGTCGGCGCAGGGCGCGTCATCCTTCTTGTTCGGGTGCGTGCACTGCTTGCTGTTGCAGATATCGTCGGTGCAGAGGTTGCCGTCCTCGGCGCACGGCAGGCTGTTGGCGGTGAACTTGCAGCCGCCCGTGCCCGAGTCGCAGCCGTCGTCGGTGCAGGGGTTGCCGTCGTCGCAGCTCTTGCCGCCGGTGCCCTTGCAGACACCGTTCTGGCAGACGTCGCCGGTCGAGCAGACGTTGCCGTCGTTGCAGAAGTTGCCCGTCTCGGCCTTGTAGGTGCAGCCCTGACCCTTGGTGCAGGTATCGTAGGTGCACGGGTTGCCGTCGTCGCACTTCTTCAGGTTGATGCCCTTGCAGACGCCGGTGCCGTTGCCCAGGTCGCAGTAATCCGTCGTCGTGCAGGGGTCGCCGTCGTCGCAGCTGGCGTTGGTATTGGCCGGGTGCTTGCACGCGCCGGCCTGGCAGATGTCCTTGCTGCACGGGTTGTTGTCGTCGTCGCACGGCTTGGAGTCGGCGGCGGGGTGCGCGCATTTGCCCGATTGGCAGATATCCTGCGTGCAGGGGTTGCCGTCCTCGGTGCAGGGCTTGCCGTTGTCGGCGGGGTGCGTGCACTTGCCACCTTGGCAGGCGTCGAGGGTGCAGGGCTCGCCGTCGTCGAGGCAGGGTTGGCCGTTGGCGATCGGCGGGTGGCTGCACTTGCCGAGGATGCAGACATCGTTGGTGCAGGCGTCGCCGTCTTCGAGGCAGCTCTTGTCCGATCCGAGCGGCTGGTGCGTACAGCCGCCTTTGTCGCAGACGTCGGCGGTGCACTCGTTGCCGTCCTCGGCGCAGGGCACGGTGAAGGTCACGTTCGGATGCGTGCAGACGCCCTTCTGGCAGACGTCGCTGGTGCACGGGTTGCCGTCGTCGACGCAGTTGCCGCCGTCGTCGACGCTGACGTGGGCGCATTTGCCGGCTTGGCAGACGTCGAGCGTGCAGGGGTTGCCGTCGTCGGTGCAGACGCCCTCGGTGCTCGGATTGTGCGTGCAGCCGCTCGCCGGCGCGCACTCGTCCTTGCTGCACGGGTCGCCGTCGTCGCAGGGGAGCGGCTTGCCGCCCTGGCATTTGCCCGACGCGCAGACGTCGTCGGTCGTGCAGACGTTGCCGTCCTCGCATTTCGGGCCGTTGAAGGGCTCGTACTTGCAGCCGCCCGAGTTGTTGCACAGGTCTTGCGTGCACGGGTTGCCGTCGTCACAGGCTTCGACGTCGGTGTCGGTGCCGCCGTCGCAGTCGTCGTCGATGCCGTTGCAGATCTCGGGCTTGGGCGTCGGCGCGTCGCATTTCGGCTTGCCGTCGACGCAGGCGGTCAGCGTGCCGGTGCAGGTGCCGAACTCGTTGGTGTTCTTGCATTTGGCGGTGACGTCGAAGTTGTCGGTCTCGCCGTCGCAGTCGTCATCGACGCCGTTGCACTCCTCGGGCGCGGGCACCGCCGCCTCGCAGGCCGTCAATCCGCCGGATTCGCAGCGCCGCACGCCGGTGCAGGCGCCGTAGAGGTTCTTGTTGGTGCAGGTCGTGGTGAGCGATTGCGCGATCGCCTTCGGGCTGCAGCTGCACTCGCCGTTGGTCGGCAGGCATTGCTTGGACGACTTGCCGCTCGACGGGTCGATGATGGTCTGACACTCGGTGCCGCCCGGGCAGGCGCCGCCGTTGCCGCAGGCCACGCCGCAGAAGCTGCCGTCCGGGCCGAAGGCGACGCAGACGTTGTCGACCTCGCCCTCGCCGTTGCAATCGGCGTTGGTGTTGCAGGGGTCACAGAGCTGCCCGAAACGCGGGGCGCAGAGGTAGGTCACGTCGCCGCCGGGCGAGGTCACTGCGGTGCACTTGAAGTTGTCGGGGCAATCCTCGACGCAGTGGACCGTGCAGACGCTGCCGTCGGGCGTTGGGATGCACAGGCCGGTGTCGCAGTCGGTGTTCTCCTTGCAGGGCCAGCCGAAGCCGCCGGGTTCGACCGCGTCGGTGCCGATGACGGAGTCGGTGGTGCCGGTCGTCGCGTCGTCGCCGGTGCTGTCGTCGCCGCCGACCGTCTCGACGTTGCCGCCGGTGCCGTCGAAGAGCGCGCCGCCGCCCCCGCCTGCGCCGGAGCCGTCGGCCGCGCCGCCGGTTCCGGACGAGGCGTCCTCGCCGGAACACCCGAGCACGGCCGCACAGCCGATCACCGCCATCAGGCGGTTGAATTCAGGGAACTTCGAGAGCATCTGCGACTCCAGCACGGGCGTGTCGGGCCCGGCGCGGTCGCAGGCTAGCAGAAGCCGCGCCCGAGGCCACACGAGCGCTCGCCGGGTGGGGCCATCACGCCGCGCTCGGGCGGCCGGCGGTCATTCGTTGCCGCTGGACTCGACCGTATCGCTCATCTTCTCGAGCGCGGCGTTGACGACCGTGATCTGGCCGCGGCGGATCTCGATGCGCCGGTGCCAGCGGTCGTAGCCGGGCTTGTAGAACCGGATGATCCACTTGCGCGCGTGCAGGTGGATCGGGTCCTTCTTGGAGCCGGTACCGGTGACCACGCCGTCGGCGTTGGGCTCGGCACCGACGCGCTTGGTGATGTCGACGTCGTCGAGGAAGACCGTCACGCCGTCGGCCGGCTTCACGTTGAAGATCAGGTAGCCGTAGTAATCGATCGAACGCGGGCGCAGCAGCGCGGTGTTCGCGTCACCGCCGCGCACGTTGAGCACCTGCTCGAGCGGCTTGTAGCCCTGGCAATCGGTGCGCACGGTGCGGCTACCGGTCAGCGCCTCGATCTTGCCCTTGCCGCGGCCGAGGTAAGCGCCGTCGAGGTAGAGCTCGCAGTCGCTGGGCTGCACCTCGAGCGAGACCATGCCGGTCGACAGCTTGCCGCGCAGCGCATCCATCCGGCCGCGCGCCTTGGCCACGCGCTCCTCGATCTGGGTCTTGTAGTCGCTGGTGCTCGGGCCCAGCGCGACCAGCTCGTTGAGCGCCAGCGTCGTGAACGCCGAATAGGCCCAGAATTCGGCCTCGCCGTCGTTGTTCGCCTCGGCGAAGGCCGCGGTGTTGAAGGAGTAGTCCATGTTGCCCGGATCGAGCATCCAGGCCTCGCGCATCAGGTCCTGGCCCTTGCGGTTCTGGCGACGTGCCGCAGCGGTGAGCGCCTCCTTGGCCTTGGCGAGCGCCTCCTGCTGCTTGGCGACCTTGGCCTCGGCGCGCAGGCGCGACTCCTTCTGATCCTCGGTCTCGCGCGTGGCCTCTTCCTTCAACTTCTCGATGGTGCGCCGCTTCTCTTCCTGCAGGCGCTTCTTCTCCTCGAGCTCGGAGCGGTCCGCGGCCGGCTGGGCGCTGGCGAACGAGGGCGCACCGAGCGTGACGAGCAGCGCGGCCGTGGCGAGTGGCATCAGCCCGGAGATGCGGGGGCAACGCAACAGGGTCATGGTCTTCTCTCCTCTCCGTGGGGTGACGCAGGCACCCCTTCGGCCGCAGCGGCTGTCCCGCTACAATGCACCAGGAGCGCGCGCTGCGCCACCCGGTCCGGTCCGGCTTGGGCCACGATCGTGACCCGGGACAAGCCATCCGGCAAGCGAACCTCGTGCGCGAGTCGGACGGCGTCCTTGCCGGCTCCGTCGAGATAGACGCGCTTCTCCGCACCGATGTTCACCACGGCCCAGCGCGCGTGTCGCGGACCGCTCGGAAAGCGCACTTCGCCGCGCAGCGCGAGCCGGCAGCTCCCGTGCAGGGGCTCGACCCGCAGCGCCGCGTTCACGTCGTCCGTCGCCGTCGACGCGGCCGGCATCGTCACCTCGGGGGCGCCGGCGTCCGCGCCCGCCACGCGGATGCGTGGCGCCACGTTCCAGCGCTTCATCCGCTCGGAGAGCACCGTCGCCATCGCTTCGGCGCGACGCTGCTGGCCCGGGTTGCGCCAACCGAGCATCACGCGCGCTTGGCGTGATTCGCCCGACGACTCGTCGACCAAGCGCAGGCGCGCCTCGAGCAGGCCGCTGGTGCGCCCCTTGCCGGGGCCGCCGACCAGCTCCAGCCGCGCGATGGCCGAGCCGCCGGGCTCGATGCGGCCGAGCTCCGCCTTGCCGACCTCGAGGTGCAGGCGCGTCCCCGCCAGGCTCCGCAGGCTGACCACCGTTCGGCGCGAGGGGCCGTCGCCGTCGTTGCGGACCTCGACCAGCAGGGCGGCGCGGCGGCCCGGTTCGAGGACGCCGTCGGGCGAGTCGAGGTGGTAGCGGAAGCTCAGCTGGGGGCGCGCGCGGCCGATCAACGCGACCGTGGCGTCGACGCCGGCGCCGAGCGCGCTGCCCTCGCTCAGCGCTTCGACGCGCACCGGTAGCACGACGTCCAGATGGCGACGCGACGGACGCAAGCGCAGCGAGACGGTCCGGCTCCGGCCGGGTAGTAGGCGACCGACCGCGGCCTCGACGCCGTCGAGCGCGCCTGCGTCGCTGCGGGTCTGCACCATCACGCGGTACAGCGGCTCGCGGCCGAGGTTGCGCACCGTGACGGGCACCGTCGTCGCTGCCCCGGCGCGCGCCACCACCCGTCCCTTCGAGCCCGCCTTGCCGACCTCGAGCGCGAGCTTGGGCGCCGACGCGCGCGGGCCGCGCCGCCAGTCCACGCCGACGCGGGTCAGCGCGAGCGTCAGCGCCTTGTCGTCCTGCTCCTGCATCTCGGCGATCGTCGCCGTGGCCTGCGCCAGCGTGGCCGATGCGGTGGACTCTCCGACGCGACGGAGCAGCTCTGCCGCGCGCCGGATCGGCTCGGCTTCTTCGAAGGCGGCGGGACTGCTCTGCTCTTCGGGGCGGCGTTCGGACGCGATCGGGATCTGAATCCGCAGCCGGTGCGCCGGTCGGTCGCCGTGCTTCTCGCCTTGCGCGCGCCTCGCGGCCACCCCCGGGTCGAAGAGCGAGACGCGGTTGCGACGCACGGTCTGGAAGGCGATCTCGACGTCGGGCATCACCCCGCGGTCCTGGATCACGCCCTCTCCGCCGACGAGGTATTGCGCCACCGTCAGCTTCAGCGCGCCGTCGCCGATCTCGAAGGGCACCTGCACCGTGCCCTTGCCGTAGCTCCGCTCGCCGACGATGACGGCGCGGTCGAAGTGCTTGAGCGCGCCAGCGACGATCTCCGAGGCGCTCGCCGACCGCCGGTTGACCAGCACCACCAGCGGCAGATCCAGGCCGACCCCGCCGTCCTTGGCGCGGCGCTCTTCGCGGCGGTTGCCGTTGCCGACCGTGGCGACGACCACGCGCCGATCGACGAAGAGATCGACGACGCGGACGGCCTCTTCGAGCAGACCGCCCGGGTTGCCGCGCAGATCGAGCACCAGTCCGCGACCGGCGCCATCCTCGTCGAGCAGCGCGATCTGCCGCTCGAGCTCCTTGGCCGTGCCCCGCTGGAAAGACTTGATGCGCGCGTAGCCGACGCCGTTGTCGAGCAGTCGCCCTTCGACGCTCTTGAGCTGGATCACGGCGCGGACCACGGAGAACGCGCGCGGCGCGTCCCAGCCTTGCCGCTTGACCAGCAGCTGCGCCGGTACGCCGACCTTGCCGCGCAGCCGCTCGACCGCGTCGTCGATGCCCATGTTCAGGGTGTCTTCGCCGTCGATCTGCACGATCTGGTCGTGCTCTTCGAGGCCGGCACGGGCGGCGGGTGAGTCCTCGATCACGCCGACGACGGTCAGCACGCCGTCGACGACGAGGATGCGGATACCGAGGCCGCCGAAGGTGCCGCCGGTGTGGGTCTGCATCTCGCGCCAAGCGTCCGGATCGAGCATCCGCGAGTAGGGGTCGAGCGTGCGGAGCATCCCGTTGACGGCGACGTATTCGAGGTTGGCGGCGGCGACCTCGGGGCCGATCCGCGCGCCGAGGAAGCGCATCGCCCGCAACAGCGCCCGGTCCAGCCGAAAGAGGTCGGTCACTTCGGCCGGATCGACGTGCAGCCGATCCTCGCCCATCCGAAGGTCGTAGCCCCCCTCGGCGTCTTCGAGGTGCAGCGGAGGTACCGCCGGCAGCAGCGCCATCAGGCCGGCGCGCAGCATCCCGGCGGCGTCGACGCGGCTCGGATCGACGTAGCGTTTGCGGACCTTGTCGAGCGCTTGGCTGCCGATCCGCAGCTCGTAGAGCGCCCGCACGGCGCGGTCGCGGTCGCGACGCTCGCGCGCATGGCTGTCGACGAGCAGCGGCGCGAGCGGGTCGGGCGGTGCAGCGCGCGGCGGCGTCGGAAGCTCGGCGGCCGGCGGCGTCGCGAGCAGCGCCCGCAGCGCGAGGGTCGCGACGACGGCGGCGGCGCCGGCGATGCCGGTTCGGATGACGCGCTGTCGCAAGGGGCCTCCGGCCACGACCCGCGTGGCCGCGCGATGATAGCGGTCGGTCCGCCGCGGCGCCATCGCGCACGGCGCCGGGACGCGCTACCCTTGCGCCGCCCGAGGGCGTGGAGGTCGCGTGGATCGAGCCGGCAGGCAACATTCGAGCAAGAGCCGAGCCGGCGCGCGTTTCGTCGTAGCGGTGGTCGCGTGGTGGTCGGTGTGGGCGATGTCGCCGCCGCTCGCGCTCGCGGCGCCGGGGGCGACGCAGGCCGTCGATGGCACGCAAGCGCTCGGGCAGCGGCTCGGCGAATGCCTCGGCCGCGAAGATCCCGTGTGCATCCGCGGCGTACTCGAGGCGGTCGAATCGGCGACCGGCGCCGGATTCACGCTGCGCTACGCCAAAGGCTACCTGGCCCTGCTCGAGGCGCGCTTCGACCGAGCCCGGGAGCTCCTCGGAGCCCTGGCCGACGACGCCGCCGCGCCGAAGGTCCTCCGCGAACGCGCGCGCAGCATGGCTCGGGTCGCTGCCAGTACCGCCACGGTGGTGGCGCGCCATCGGCCCACGCCGATCGTCGACGGCGCCTTCGAGGTCTGGGTCGAACCGGGCCCCGACGAAGTCCTCGTTCCGCTCTTCGACGAGGTCCTGCGCCGCGCCGCACCGGCGCTGGTGAAGGTGTTCGGGCCGCTCCCGGCCGCGCCGATCCGCATCTTCGTCTACGGCCGCGCCGAGCAGCTCGCCGCCACCACCGGCCTGACCGAGACCCAGATCAAGACCAGCGGGACCATCGCGGTCTGCAAGTACAACCGGCTGATGGTGACGAGTCCGCGGGCGTTGGTCTTCGGCTATGCCTACGCCGACACCGTCACCCACGAGCTCGTCCACCTGCTCGTCACGCGGCGCGGCGGCGACCGCGTGCCCGTTTGGTTGCACGAGGCGTTGGCGCGCTCCCACGAGGCCCTGTGGCGCGGCGTGGCGCCGGGCGACCTCGAGCGCGAAGAGCGCGTCTTGCTCGACCGCGCTCGCCGCCGCCGCGATTGGGTCACCCTGCGCCAGATGAGCCCGAGTATCGCCGCGCTGCCGAGCCAGGAGCGGGCCCAACTCGCGTTCGCCGAGGTCCATCATCTGCTCGCGTGGCTCCTCGCGCCCGAGGGACGCAGCGTCCAGCGGTTGCTCGACCGCTTCGGCGCCGGCGACGACGCCCCGAGCGCGCTCGCGGCGATGACGGGCGAGCCGTGGGCGCGCACCGAATCGGCGTGGCTGCGGGCGCTGCGACGCGGCGAGGGCTACGAGCCGCCTCCGCCGGACGCCGAGGCCGCGATGCCGTTGGCGTTCAAGGGGGCGGGCGCGGGCGGGAAGGCGGCGGTCAGCCGCGGGCAACGCCACGTCGAGCTCGGCGACCGCCTCCTGGCCCTGGAGCGCCCCCTCGCCGCCGTGCTCGAGTACCGCAAGGCGATGGCCAAGGGCGCGACCGTCGACGTGATGATGGCGACCCGGTTGGGTCGCGCGCTGCTCGCGCTGGGGCGCTTGGACGAGGCCGCCAGCGAGGTGAAGGCAGCGCTGGCTCGCTTCGCGCAGCACGCCCCGCTGCTGCTGCTGGCCGGGCAGGTCGCGCTCGGTCGCGGCGACGCCGCGCAGGCACTGGAACACGCGCAGCAGGCTGCGTGGCACAACCCCTTCGATCCTGGCGTACCGGCGCTCGCGGCGGCAGCGCTCGACGCGCTCGGTAAGGCCGACGCGGCCGCCTCGTGGCGCGCGCGCGGACGCCAGATCGCCCGTTGACACGGGATCGCCGCGCGGTGAGCCTGCGGCCACGATCGCCCGAGAGATCGCCGAGGAATTGATGATGATCCCCGAGACGCTTCCGCTTTTTTCGCTCACTGGCGCGCTGGCGCAGGTCCAGATCGACCCGCTCAGCGCCGCGGTGCAATCGCGTGGCATGGTCCTGGCCGTGCTCATCCTGCTCGTGCTGATGAGCGTGTTGACCTGGTTCGTGATCGGCGCCCGCGCCTGGGCGCTGCTGCAGCTCCGCAAGCAGATCGACTTGTTCCGCAACGGTTTTGCGCGCCACGACGACCTCGCCGCGGCCGCCGAGGCGCTCAAGGCCCACGTCGCGCTGCCGCATTTCAAGCTGCTGATCGCAGTGCTCAAGGAGGTCGCGCGCTACGGCGAGGACGAGTCCATCGACCTCGGCGCCGTCGAGCGCGTCTTGCGGCGCAGCGCCGAGCCGCTGGTCGACGACCTCGAGAACGGCCTCGGCATGCTCGGCTCGGTCGCCTCGGCCGCCCCCTTCATCGGCCTGTTCGGCACGGTCTGGGGCATCATGATGGCGTTCGGCAACCTCTCGGATTCGGGCAGCGTGCTCTCGACGGTGGCGCCGCACATCGCCGAGGCCCTGGTCGCCACCGCGGTCGGCCTGCTCGCCGCCATCCCCGCTGTCATCGGCTACAACACGTTGACCCGGATGGTGCGTCGCATCGTCACCGACCTCGACGGCTTCGGGCTGGATCTGCTCAACCACGTGGCGCGCATCGAGCGCCGCGGCCGCTAGGAGGGCGCCATGGGCATGTCGCTCGGGGGCGGTGGCGGTCGCGGCCGCATCGCCAAGAGCACGCTGGCCGAGATCAACGTCACGCCGCTGGTCGACGTGATGCTGGTGCTGCTCGTGATCTTCATGACGGCGAGCTCGGTCGAGACCGCGCGCCTGTCGCGGGAGGCCGAGACGCTGCGGCAGGTCGTCAGCGAGGAGATCGCGGCCGTCGACGCACCCCCGGAGGACCAGAACCAGGTGCCGGTCGATCTGCCCAAGGCGCAGGCCGACCGCATCGTCAAGGGCGGCAAGGAGACCAAGCCGACCCTGGCCATCGACGCCCGGCGCCGCATCTTCCTCGACAAGCAGCAGCTCGTGGACTGCAAGAGCCACGCGGGCTTGGACGCCTGTCTGGACGCCTTCGAGGCCGCGCTCTCCAAGGCCGCGCCGAGCGGCCTACGCGATGTGCACCTCAAGGCCGACCGGACCCTGAGCTATGACGACGTGCTTCGGCTGATGGCGCGCATGCGCCGCGCCGGCATCCAGCATTTCGGTCTGGTCACCGAAGCGCCTGCCGGTGCCACCAAGGGGGGCGCCAAGCCGTGAGCGGCCGCACCTACGCCCCCGATCCCTCGCTGCCGCCCGGTCTGCAGCCGGCCGTCCTCGCGGCGGCGTCGGCGCGGCTGTTGCGGCGCGCGCGCGGGGTCGGCGTGGCGGTGGTGCTGCTCGCGCACACCCTCATCGGCCTCGCGGTCGTACTCGCGCCGGCGCAGCATCCGCTCGCCGCGGAGGCCGCGGCCCGTCAGGCCGAGCTCGGCGAAGAGAGCGGCTGCGCTTCGGTCGTCAGCCCCGCTTGCCTCGGTGAGAAGCGCCCGAAGCAGGCGCTGCCGCCGCCGAGCGACGACGAGCTGCCCGGCTCGCGTCGTTGCCCAGAGCCCCTGCGCCGGTTGCTGCGACGCGAGGTCGAGCCGCCACCCGAGGTCTTGGTCGACCTGCTCGAGGCCGAGGTGGTCGAGCGGCTCGGCGAACCGGACGGCAAGGTGGTCCCGGTCGCCGGCAAGCCGGCGCCGGTCGTCGCGCAGCAGGAGCAGAAGCGCAAGGAGACCGTCGAGAAGCTCGTCCGCGGTGCCGACAACAAGCTCGACAGCATCCTCAAGGGCGGCAACGAGGGCGAGAAGCGTCGCAGCCAACTCGGCAAGATCTTGGGGACGCGCACCGGCCAGCGCGGCGGCGACGGCTTGGTCGCCAAGAGCGGCTCTTCCTACGTGCGCGAGGTCCGCATCGCGATGCAGCAGGCCTTCGTGCTACCCGGCAACGTGCCGCCGTGGCTGCGCAAGGAGCTGCGTGCGAAAGTCATCGTGCGGCGGATGACGGCCACCGGTCGCGTCCTCGAGTTCCAGATCAGCAAGAAGAGCGGCAACGACGCCTTCGACGACACCGTTCGTTCGCTGATGGCCGGCTACAAGGCCGGCATCCGCAGCCTGCCGGCGCCGCCACCGCACGTGCTCGACGAGATCAACTCGCGCGGTCTCGTCGTCGAGTTGCGGGGCGGGTAGCGCTCTTTTTTTGCCCACGCCGCGACCTCGATCCAAGGTCCAATCCACGCAGAGCAGGCTCGCAAGCCCCCATTCGGGCGGCTCGTGCCGGCGTGGAGGGCGTCATGACGATGGTGTCGGATTTCTCGAATCGGTTGCGGGCGGCTGCGCTTCGCGTGCCGGTCGGTCGGGCGCTGCTCGCCGAGTCGCAAGGCTCCGGCGTCGTGCTCGCCGTCGCGGCGCAGAAGGGCGGCGTCGGCAAGACCACCACCGCCGTACACCTCGCCGCCGGGCTGGCCGCGCGCCACGGACGCCGTGTGCTGCTGCTCGACCTCGACGCGCAGGGGCACGTCGCCTCGAGTATGCGTGCCCACATGCGCGGCGGCGCCGACGCCTCGCTCTCGGACGTGCTGCTCGGTCGCGAGGCCGACCTCGGCCGCGCCGCCGTGGCCACCGACATCGACGGCTTGTTCGTCAGCGCTGCAGACCGCTCGCTCGGGCAGACCGAGACGGCGCTGGCCGGCAAGATGGGCCGCGAGCTCATCCTGCGGCGCGCGCTCGCGAAGGTGCGCGGTCACTACGACGTCGTCGTGCTCGATTGTCCCCCCAACCTCGGTCTGCTCACGCTCAACGCCCTGTCCGCGGCCGATCGCGTGCTGGTCCCCTGCGACCTCTCGATCCTCAGCCTCGAGGGTGTCGACGCGCTGCGCGAGACGCTGCACACCCTCGACGCGACCTTCGGCCGCGCCCCCGAGGTCCTCGGCTTGGTCCACACCCGCGTCGACCGCCGCAACGTGAAGCAAAACGCCGCCATCCGCGCCGCCGTCGAAGATCGCTACGCGGGCTGGACGCTGCCCGTCGAGATTGGCGTGAACACGGCCCTTTCTGGCGCCCAGCTCGAAGGCCGCACCATCTACGCCGCCGACCCCGACGCGCGCGGCGCACAGGATTATGCCGCCCTGGCCGACGAAGTCGCGCTGCGCCTGTGGGCAAGCTGATGCGGCGGAGCCCCAGCGGAAAGCATCAATCGCCGCCGCGGATGCCGCGTCGGGAACGCCACGTCGAGCACCGCAACGCGATGCAGCGTCGGCGGCCGTTCAGCCCCGCGCTCTCGCTCGCGAGTGGTCTGTGGGCGACTTCGCCTTTCTTGGGTTGGCTGTGGCCGGTGCGGGTGCTCAGGCCGAGGCGGCGGTCGGCGTCGCGTCGTCGCCCTGGCTCGCTGCGATGATGGCGTCGAGTTCGGTGGTGACGTCGTCCTCGGTCGAGGCGCGCGCCACCGAGAGCTCCTTGACCAGCAGCGTCCGCGCCTGATCGAGCATCTTGCGCTCGCCGAACGAGAGCGGCTTGGTGTACTTCAGCCGGCTCAGGTCGCGCATCACTTCGGCGATGTCGTAGAGCGAACCCGTGTTGATCTTCTCGACGTAGCGGCGGTAGCGCCGGTTCCACGTCTGCCGATCCACGGTCTTGGTCCGCTCGCGCAGCACCGCGTACACGCGCTCGACCTCGTCGTCGCCGACCACTTTGCGGAGGCCGACCGACTTCACCTTGCTGACCGGGATCATGATCTTCCGGTCGCTGTCGAGCACGCGGAGCATGTAGAGCACCACGGTCGCGCCCGAGATCTGCTTGGACTCGATGCCCGTGATCTCAGCTACGCCCTGGCCTGGGTAGACGGCGCGATCGCCGATCTTGAACATCATGGCAGGTACTCCCAGCGCGGAAGACGCCCCCAGACGCCAATCCGCAACCGCACTAGTGTAGCACGCAGCAGATTGTTGCCGCAAGCCGAACGATCGGTGCGCGTCTTCGGACTTGCGTAATTTCGGCGAGTTGCGAAGATATGTACGAATTCTCGGGGCAAGCGCTCCGTGATCGCCGTCGACGCAGCGCGTCATGCGTCGATCGGCTGCCGCGTCCGAAGTGCCCGGCCGAGCGTGCCTTGGTCGATGTACTCGAGCTCCGAACCCTGCGGGACGCCGCTGGCGATTCGGCTGATGCGCAGGCCGTCGCGGCGCAGCGTGTTGGCCAGGAACGACGCGGTCGCTTCGCCTTCGAGTGACACCGGCAGCGCGATGATCAGTTCGTCCGGGCGCTGCTCCCGTACCCGATTCTCCAGGCTGCGCAGGTGCAACTCGCCGGGGCCGATGCCGCGGAGGGGCGAGAGCACGCCGCCGAGGACGTGGTATTGGCCGTGGAACTCGCCCGTGCGCTCGATGGCGAGCAGATCGCCGGTGCCCTCGACGACCGCGATCGTGCGCGCGTCACGGCGCGGATCCGTGCAGATGCTGCAGCGCGGTTCACCCGAGAGGTGATGGCATTGCTCGCAGAAGCGCACCTCGTCGTGCAGGGCGAGCAGCGCGTGCGCGAGATCGCGGGCGGGCTGACGCCCCGCCTCGAGCAGGTGGAAGGCCAAGCGTAGCGCCGATCGCTCACCGACGCCGGGCAGGCGTCCGAGCTGAAAGGCGAGGCGTTCGAGGGCGCGAGGGAGTTGGCTCATGGCTAGTGCACGTCGGGCCGGTCGGCGTTGATCTCGGATTGGGTGCGGATCTGGCTGACGTCTCCGGGAAAGACATCGAGCACCGCGCGCAGGGCAGGGTGGCGCCGCAGCGACCCGAGCTGCGCGTCACGCGTCTGGACGCGGGCGCGTTGCGCGCGGGCAGCCAGCGATTCGGTCCGAGCCCGCGGCTCGACGCCAACCGCCCAGACCTCGAAGCTGCCGCCGAACGCCTCGCTCGCGCCCGCCGCGAGGCGCTGCAGGACGTCGGCCTTGCGGGCCTGCTCGTAGTGGAACGCATTCGCGAAGCCGAGGCCGACCTGGCCGGCTCCGGACTCGACGACGACCGCGTGGTCGAGGACCGAGGCCAAGTTGCGATCGCCCATCTTCTCGGCGATCGCGTCACGCCACACGCCCAGGTCGGCGTCACGCAGGCTGCGCCCGGGACGTCGATTCGAGGTCGCGGTAGGTGCTGGATCGGGCTCCGGTGCGTCGTCGTCACGGCCGGCCCGCGCGCTCGGCGCCGGTTCACGCCCGCGCGCATTGCCCTGCGGCACGCTCGGCGTCACTGCCGTCATCCGAGCGGCCGAGGCGCGCAGCTGCGGCAGGTGAGCTCCGGCGCCGCGCAGCAAGCCGTCGACGCGAGCCGCCAGCGCACCGACGTCGACCAGGGGCGCCGCGCGGCACAGGCGCACCACCCCGAGCTCGAGCACCAAGCGCGGGTGGCGCGCCTTGGCGACCTGTTCGGCCAGCTCGAGCAGGACGTTCGCCAAGCGCTCGAGCTCCGGGCTCGGTACCGACTCGACGAGCGCGGCGGCCTGCTCGATCTCGCTCTCGGCGCGGTCGACCAAGTCCCGTG